>NZ_PPQZ01000048.1:17548-20592 GCF_002902525.1 Mammaliicoccus stepanovicii | reverse complement strand
GTGACCTTGATCATCAGCTTCACCTTCGCCAATCTTATGCCCATCTTTATCAAATAGTTCGACTTTAGAACCTGGTTCAGCTGTTACATTAATAGGCTCTTGTGTACCTGCTTTACCTGTTAAATCAGTGTTGATAATTGGTTTAGAAGGTGGTGTTGTATCTGTTGCTTTCTTAGGATTTGATGGTGCAGATATAATTGTATTGTCTGTATTGTCTGTAGATTTTGCAGTTACGTTACCCTCAGGTATTGCTCTAGTAGGGGTAATTATGGCTTTTCCATTTGTATTTGAATTACCTTCCCCAATCTTATTACCATCTTTATCAAACAATTCAACTTTAGAACCTGGTTCAGCACTAACTGTAATTGGGTCTCTAGTACCAGCTTTACTCGTTAAATCAGTATCAATAACTGGCTTGTCTTGTTCGAATTTGTAAATTGCTGTTCCTAACTCATGTGGTTCACTTACATTTCCTGCTTCATCCGTCACAATAGCTTTAAACTTGATTGTGCTCTTGTTGGCTATATTGCCATTAGCCAAATTAATTTCGTTATTATGACTATCATAAACTTTTATTGTTTTTGTTAAATGGTCATTAGTTGAAAAATTATCTCTTCCAGTTATATGCGATTTATTATTGTTTATAAAGTTTTGAATTTCAGTTTTGTTTTTAAATCTATTTGGAACTTGAATCGCGCCTGATGTCTCTGGACCTTTAACAACTGGTTTCGTAACATCAACTGGTACAACAAAGAAATTCATTAAGTCACGTTCAGTGTTCGGATTTAAATCTTTATATTCACTCATTGCTTTCGGTCTTGCATATATTTGGAACTTATTTATTGGGAGATTCCGCCCTTCGTACGTATTATCTCCACCGGCACCGTTTGAATTGTTTTTAGCAATATCTTGCGTTCCATTTGCACCTCTTATTATGCGTGAATCATTAAATGTTGCTGTGGCTGCCCCGTTATTATCTTGACTGCTAATTACGAAATTAGGAACAACACGATTATATTTACTCTTATTGGAAACACCATCTTGTCCTTGTGTAGAACCTTCAATGTTAATGTTTCTTCCGCCAATTAAGAATTTACCATCATGACCTCCAACAGGCTGTACAATATCTAAAACATCAATATTATTCCACGCATTACCTTCTCGTTTGTAATAATGAGCATGTGAATAACCATCATTTCCAGTTCCTAATTTAAATGAATCTCTATTGAGTTCAGCCTTTTTCTTATCAGTACCTAATAAAATACGACCATTTCCATTTTTAGGTGTTGCTTTTAATAATTCTAACAATTGATCAGTGTTAATATTTTGATTACCATTTTGTCCTATAGCATATTTATAAATTAAGGTTTTCCCGTCAGATGATAATTCAAATCCTGGATCACTTGGTCTATTTGCTAAATGTGGACTTGTCCAGCTAATGTTATATCTATCTCTAAATGGAATGCTTTGTTTTAAATTCACTGTATTTTCAATGAATCTTACATTATTCATTCTTTGGAACCATGCAACATTTTGTGAAGAGATACCAGTAGCTACATAGAAGTCATGACCATTTTGATTAATCCAGTTTTTATCTACTTCTGCTGTTACAACTGCTCGATAAGAATCTCTTCCAGGGTTGACACCTTGAAATAGATATAAATGGTTATAAGGATCAGTAATTCTAGTCAAATTTTTATAGTTTGTTCTATCAGAATCACCCATTGCTTGATATACAGTGGAATCTAATATGTCACCAGTAGTTCTAATACCACTTTCCCATTTCAGGTTTTTCGCACTGCCTCCTGCAATCTTTGTAACTTCTCCTGGAATGAGTTTTACACCACGTGGAGCAAAAATATAAAAACGTCCATGAGCATTATTTGTTCTTGATTCATTAAATACAATTGTATAAGTAATTCTTGCTAAATTTTCATTTTCTACTTTATTAATATTCGTAACTTTAACGAAACCTGGGACTTGGTTATCATCACTCCACTTTCCGAATGATTTATTAAAACTTCCCATGCCAGATGCAGCTCTTTCGCTTGCACTTCTTACCGACCGTCTAAAACCAGAACGTACAGCTGGTATTCTATTTGGTTCAATTAAAAGGGCTGATGGTATTTTAGTTATACCATCAGCTGTTGTAATGGTTACTTCTCCTTTATCTGAGACATGCAACATGTCAGGTGATAATTTTCTGTTTGTCTGTAAAATAGAATTTTTAACACGTTCTTTTTCACTTTCTGTTAATTGATTAACATTTGAAATACGTGTTAATTGAACAGGTGGTTGATAAGGTCCTTCTTTATTAGAATCGCGAACATTTGCTTCTTGAGTAGATCTCGTTCTTAAATTATGTTGTGCGTAAGTTTTATCATCTACTTTAGGGTTTACTTGATCACTCTCAAGATTAGGTTGTTTTATAGTTGAATTGTTTGATTCTTCTACTTTAATACTTTCTTCTTTACTTGAATCAGCTAACTGCTCTTTCGGTGAATTACTATCAGCAGATTGTGTAGTGTTTGCTTGTTGTTTTACTACATCCGTACTTATTGAATCTGTTTGATTTCTACTAACTGGTTCTTGAATTGATTCAGCAGGTGCGTTTTCAAGAAAGTCGTTATCTAAGGTCATTTCTCGAGTCGTATTAGATTCATCATCTAATACATTATTTTCATCATTATCTATTTGTTTTTTTAATTTTTCTTGGTCTTGTTTAGCATTCTCTACACTGTTTTCTGATGCAAATACATCATTATTTGGTCCGCTTAAAAATATAAGTGTTGCAATTAATATCGAACAGGTACCTACTGTATACTTCCGAATACTAAACTTTTGTAGTCGTTGCTTATTCATTAGCAATCCCCTTTACATGATTAAATTACTTTGGGATATGTTTCACTCATACTAATGATATTCATCTTTAATATACATTTTCTTTTTCTATATTTAATTTGTTATGAATATGCGGATTATGAGGAAATTATCACGCATAGCATATGCGAAAAAATAATTGAATTTAAACTCCTTTCTATATA
>NZ_PPQZ01000048.1:0-17511 GCF_002902525.1 Mammaliicoccus stepanovicii | reverse complement strand
TTCATTATAAAACTTTTTAAGCATTTAGTAAATAGTATTTTAAGTTAAATCTATAATAAAAATATATAATTTTATAATGATTTTATGTGTGTTGACATTAGCAAGGTTCTTATTTAGTATTTAGTATTTGTTATTATACGTAGTATGATGTATGTTTTAGGTAACACATCTTAAAAGTGAAAGAGTTGAATAATTTGCCACAAATATATTTTGATGCTGCTACTAAAGGGAATCCAGGAGAGAGTTGTTGTGCTGTTGTAATTATTATTGATGGCTTAAGACATCAATTTACAAAATCACTTGGTTTGCTTGATAATCATCGTGCAGAATGGGAAGCATTTATATACTCCTTGGAAGAAGCTAAAAATTTAAATGTTAAAAATGCATTAATCTATACTGATTCTAAATTGATTGCTGATAGTATTGATAAAAATTATGTCAAAAACAAAGCTTTCAAACCATACTTTGAGCAATATAAATCGATTGAACAAAAGTTTGATTTAATCTTTGTAAAATGGATACCACGTGCTCAAAATAAAGAATCGAATCATTTAGCACAAGCTGCTTTAAGAAAATATTTGAAAAATAAATAGTTAATCTCATAACAAAACACCTTACAAAGTGTGCATTGAATTGCGCCCTCTTCGTAAGGTGTTTTATTATTAAAGATAATTTGTCGTTAAATATTTACTTGATACATATAGTTCATGGTTGTTACATATATTAACAGAATGTTCTAATGCATATTCATATTTCATCTTATTAAATAGATCTTCTGTTTTAATTGGAACATCTAAGTGAATTTGTGCTAACTTCTTCGACATATATAAATCTTCTTTATATGTTAATATTTTCGTTTGTTGTCCTTTTGTTAATTCTTCTACATGATCGATTACGTTTTCTACAGTTTGATATTCTTGAATTAATTTAATCGCAGTTTTTTCTCCGATACCTTTTACACCAGGATAACCGTCTGCAGTGTCTCCCATGAATGCTTTTACATCTACTAATTGGTGTGGTTGCAATCCATACTCTTCAATAAATCTTTCCAAGTTATATTTATTATAAATATTAAAACCTTTCTTTGTTAACCAAATATCTACGTTGGTATCTATACATTGAAGTAAGTCTCTATCACCACTCACAATGTAAGTTTGATCACCTTGTTCTTGAGCGCGTTTACTAATCGTGCCTATTAAGTCATCCGCTTCATAGTTTAATATCCCTAAATTTAAGAAACCTAATTTTTCGGCAATTTCTTTTGCTTTATCAAACTGAGGAATCATTTCTTCAGGTGGTGCTACTCTATTTGATTTATACATTTCAAACATATCATTTCTAAATGTCTTTGATCCCATATCCCAACATATTGCAATATGTGTAGGCTTAATATCATGCAATGCAGTATATGTGTGTCTTATGAATCCTTGAACCGCATTTGTGGGTGTACCATTGGAATCTCTCATAAACTGTTTGTGTATACTTGTTGCATAAAAATGTCTAAACAATAATGCCATGCCATCGATTAATAATATTCTTCTACTCATATCGTTCTCCTTATATCTCTTTCAAGATTTCTTCTATTTGTTCTATAACGTTATTGTCTATGGTTGTATTTAAGTATGATTCGATAATTTGTTGTGTTTCTCGATTATATTCATTAATATAATCTTTCGCGATTTTATCGTAACCTTCTAAGTTATTAAATAGACTTTGTTTAAATGTTTCAATCGGCTCTGTTAATAATGATATTGTATCATTTAATATGTCTGACTGAACATCTTTAGCTTTAGTGCTCTTAATTAAATCTCTCTTCGAAATTGAACTGATTGATTGACTAGATAATGCTTTAATATTGATACTTAGTGCTTCTGGAATTTGTTCGTTAACAAATTGATGTTTAAACTTAGATATTAATATGGATGCTTCGTTCAATTCTACAATTTTGGGTGTTAATAAATCATCAAAGACTTTATTATAGAATGTTTTCAGACGTTCAGCTATTAATGAGCTTTCAAGACTTAACTTTTGATTAATATCATCAGTATACTGCTTCGTACTTATTTGTAATGATTGTTTAAAATCATCTGTAACTGTCGAAGTATTAAAGTGTTTTTTTACGATATCATTTAATTGGATATAAAGTCTGTCCTTTAAATAATAGAGTTGGTCATTTATTTCTTTGTCTAATTGATGATGTGATTTCGTAACTATTTGTTCTGAAAAGTTTTCTGAGTTTTTATATTCGTTTAGTTTACGCTTTTTATTTTCAAAAAGATTAATATCCATTCTGTAAGTATTCACGGTTTCTTCGAGTTCATTAATGAGTTGATTCATTCTTGATTCAACTTGTGCTTGAAGAACAGTCTTACTTTCAATTTCTACAAATTGATTCACAGAATCTTTGAAATGAGTGAAATAGTCATCATATGATTGTAGTGCCTTCTTGCTTGAAACAGGATATATATCAGATGATATGTTCAAGTTTGCCAGTGATGATGCTACATAAGATATGACTGCTTCTCTATCTTCATCTGATTCGGCCAAATCAATCGCATTTATCACAAACTTTATCCCTTGTGATTGTTGTAAATTATTTATATCTCGCATATAAGTTAGAAAATCAGCGTCCTTATCTGTAAATGCATGATTATAGTAACTTACGTAAATAATTAAATCACTTGATGAAATGATATGCTCAGTTTCTCGAGTATGTCGTTGATTATTAGAATTTAATCCTGGTGAATCGATGATGATTTTATCTTTAAGCCAATCTTCTTGTAATCTTAAATTGATCTTATGAACAAAAGCTGCATGTGTATCATCAGCAGTTAATTTTTCTAATTCATCTAATTGAAATTCAACGGCATTGTTATCGATAAGAATGTCTTTATAATGATTGAAATTCGTTCTGATTGCATCAAAGAATGAAACATGGTGGCTAGATAAGGCAGAATGGCTGCTAATATCTTTGTCTTTTATGAAATCCTCTATAGTTTCATATGTACTGTTTGCAACTTCTGTAATATGATTAATTTCTTCTAATAGCTGATTATATGATTTGAATGTAACCTCTTGTTTATTTCCATAACTTATTTCGGTAATACTTGCAGTTGTTGGATTTGGCGAACTTGTTAAAATGGGTTTCTTTAAAATTGCATTAATTAAACTACTTTTCCCTGCACTAAACGTACCAAAGACTGCTATTTTTGTAATATTCTCATCGATACGATTTATTTGTTGATGGATATTTTCAAGTTCTGTTTTGTAAACAGGTAGGTTATTCATCTTTGTTAATTGTTCTTTTACTTTATGCATATTAATTTCTTGTTGTTGAGATTGAGATTTATGGTTCTGTCTTGGTTTCTCAATGTTCCGTGATAATTGAATGTCTTCTATTGGAATAAATTTACGATCTATTAGTTTATCAATCGACTCATCTAGGTGAATATAATAATGTTTGAAATTATTTGTGATTAATGAGTTTTCAAGTGATCTTAATGCGTCATATGCTTCATATTCTTTCAATTTATCATCACTTTGATTTGATTCTATATGGACTTCGCTTTTATTCACAATATCTTGTATTAACTGGTTTGTCTCTTTACGAATTTTTTTGTTAATAATATCGGTAATACCATTTGAATAAATTAATACATAGTCATTTGTTATGGCAGTTTGTTCTTGAACATGTTCAGCTAGGTCATCATTATCAATTTCGTATTTTTGGTTTATTATTTGTTCAAATAATTTTGGGTCCGTAATATATTTGTTTAGATTTTTTAAAGATTTGATCCATACTTTTGTGATTTCATCATGTATTTTAGCATCCAATTGTTCTTTTACATTATTTAAATGTTTTTGTTGAAGTTCCTGTTTCTTTTGTTCTTTATTAAATAAACCTTTTACTTTGTAATCTTTGGCTGTAGTCTCTAAATATTTACGAATGGTCTCTCTCATTTCATATGGCATAATATATGCGTTATCTAGAATTTCTTTTCTAATATCTTTTAAGTTTTGAGTAAATTTATCTTTATCTTGAATAATGGATTGTTCGTTCTGGATGTCATGTTTTTCAAGATAAGCTTTATAATCGTTATCAAAATTTGCATCTGTAGAGTCAATATTAAATAATATTTCTTCCATATTATTATGAATATAATTTAACTGTTCTTGCTTAATATAATTCGTAACGCGTTCAACAAATAATTGGTTATCAGTACGATGTTCATCTAACAGGTGTATATATTGATTAAACATTTTACTCTCATTAAATGGTGTTTCGAATTTTGAAACATAGAATACCTTCTCAACTACAAGTTGCCAATCATGAATGGACTTATTGACACGTCGCTTATAAGTATCAAATGGAATCTCGTCTTCATCATGCTTATCTATTTGATTTACTACTAAAATAACTGGAATTTCAAGTTGATTAAGCGTTTTAATAAAATTAAAATTCATGTCTGATTGAACATGGTTATAATCCACTGTATAGAAAACAAAATTAGAAGTTAACAAATATTGAAATGCGCTTTCTCTATGATTATCACGCATTGAGTCAACGCCTGGTGTATCTTGAAACGTGAATCCATTATTAAATCTGTCAGAATTAAAGTTTATTTCGATTGATTCTACTTTCTTATCTTCAGTATTTAATCTTTTGACCTCTTCATGTTCTTTAACAATGGTATATTGGTTATCGTTTAAATTCACTGTAATTTTGTTGTCATCAGAAGACACAAGTTGTGCTGTGTTGCTTGTTGTTGGAACTGGCGAACTTGGTAAGATGTTTTGACCAATAACATTGTTTATTAATGTAGATTTACCTGCAGAAAAATGTCCAACAAAACTTACCGTGTATTGCTCGTTGTATAATTTCTTAATCATTTCGTTAATTTGTTTCGTTAATAAAATATTAGATGATTTTTCGATTTCTTTTTTTAATTTATATAATAAATCTAAAGCTTCTTGATTACTTTCCATTATAATTCCCCTTCAATTTCAACAAATAATTTCAATAATGTGATTTATATCACATTATTTTTTCTATCTCTCCTCTATTATAAGTAATGAAGAGTATATAAGAAAGGATGAATCATATGGCAGTCCAAAATAAAGACCAAATTACTACGTCTAAAGATCATTCACATGATGATTTAGACCTTCGGGGCACGCTTTATTCTGTATTTACAGTGGGAGGAATTTTTGTAGTATTATGGGTAGTTTGTTTTATTATATTTTTATTAAGAATGTAAGGGGTGTTTTTTGTGCATAAATATGAAAAGCTATGGCTATCTGTAGGGACAGGTTCATTGATTGTGTTTTTAGTTATATTGATTATTACGGGATTACACAATGGACATACACCTGCAGCATCAGGACGGGAATATATTAATCCTGATAAGGTTGACCAAATTGAGCCTTTTAATAAGCCTGGTTTACACAAAGTAAAAGGAAAAAATTATGATTACGAATTAGTGTTTGTAGCTTCTGCTTTTAACTATCAACCTGGGAATGTTGAAATACCTAAAGGATCAACAGTTAAAATTATTGCTACAAGCAAAGATACGTTACACGGTTTTAATTTACCTGGAACGAACGTCAATATGATGCTTGAACCAGGACATATTAGTGAATATGTCAAAAAGTTCGACAAAAAAGCTGAATATCTCATTATCTGTAATGAATACTGTGGTATTGGTCATGCGGATATGAAGTCAATGATAAAGGTTGTGGATAAAAAATGATAGAACGCTTAAGCAAACAAGATAGCAAACTTGTTATGGCACATATGTATGTCGCGATTTCATGTCTTATCCTTGGAGGATTAGCTGGTTTATTACAGACTTTTGTTAGATCAGGTATGTTACAACTGCCAAAGAGTATTTCATATTACCAAATACTAACAGTACATGGTATTGTGTTGGCACTTGTTTTAACTACTTTCTTTATTCTAGGATTTCAATATTCAGCAGTTGCAAAAACTTGTGGGAATTTAACACCATTACAAAGACGTTTAGGTTGGATAGGATTCTTTGTAATGTTAATTGGTACAGTTATGGCCGCGACAATGGTGTTATTAAATAAGGCAACCGTTTTATATACATTTTATGCACCATTACAAGCTCATGTAATTTTTTATGTTGGTATGGCATTAGTAGTTGTCGGAAGCTGGATTTCAATATTAGGACAAATTCTAAAGTACGTAGAATTCAAAAAACAAAATCCTACAAAGAAATCTCCTCTTTTAAGCTACATGGTAACAATCAATGGTGTTATGTGGTTCGTATGTTCTTTAGGGGTTGCGGCTACAGTATTATTGCAGCTTATTCCTTGGTCATTAGGTTTAGTTGAAAGAGTAGATGTAACATTAAGTAGAACATTATTTTGGTATTTTGGACATGCTCTTGTGTACTTTTGGTTATTACCTGCATATATGTGTTGGTATGCCATTGTACCAAAGATTATCGGTGGAAAAGCATTCTCTGATAATTTAGCAAGAATGTCATTCATGCTCTTCTTATTCTTTAGTATTCCTGTTGGTATTCATCATCAACTTGTTGAACCAGGTATCGAAGATTTTTGGAAGTATTTCCAAGTAATATTAACATTTATGGTTGTCGTACCTTCATTTATGACAGCATTCAGCCTCTTTGCAACATTTGAAAACCATGGACGTACTTTAGGATTTAAAGGATTATTTGGTTGGTTTAAAGCTTTACCGTGGAATGATGCAAGATTTGTTTTACCTTTCTTAGGGATGTTAGCTTTTATTCCTGGAGGAGCTGGTGGTTTAGTTAATGCTTCTGCACAAATGAATGGACTTATACACAATACAATTTGGGTAACTGGTCATTTCCATTTAACAGTTGCATCAGCTGTTATATTAACTTTCTTTGGCATGATGTATTGGTTAATACCACATTGTACAGGTAGAAAACTAACTAAGTTTACGAATAAACTTGCACTTATTCAAGGTTATACATGGGCAATCGGTATGACAATTATGAGTGCAGCAATGCATTATGTAGGTTTAGTAAAAGGCGCACCAAGACGTTCAACTTATTCAGAATATGGCGGAGCTAAACAAGCTGCTGAATGGATTCCTTATCAAGTATTACAAGCAGTTGGTGGTACGATACTATTTATTTCTATAATATTAGTCGTGATGGTATTTATTCAATTAGCATTTTTAGCGCCTAAAGGTGAAGAGGAATATCCAGTTGCGCAATCACTTGATGAGTATCAACCAGTTACTAAGTTAGTAGAAAATTGGAGATTCTTAATTGTTGTAACTGTATTACTTATATTAATCGCATATACTGTTCCAATCGGACAAATGTTTATTGATCCACCTCCTGGAGCTAAAGGACTTGGTGAAGGTAAATTGTGGTAAAATTAAAAAAGCAGGACAGAAATCTTTGTTTAAAGATTTCTGTCCTGCTTTTTTGTTATTTTCTTTTACCCCAATATTGATAATATGTACACTCAATATAACCGTTAAAAAGTTTTCTTCTTTTAGTGGCTTTCTTACCAACTAATGGCTCAAATTCTTTGTAACTTGTTAACATGTATAAAGAAATTTGATCGTTTTGTTTCATAAGTTGTCCTAGATGTTTATACATAGCCTCAACTTCGCTGCGTTCCCCAATTCTTTCTCCGTACGGTGGATTTCCAATAATAGAAACTTGCCCATCTGGCACTTCTAAATCATGAACATCTTGTACTTTGAATTTAATCACATCACCTAATCCAACTTCGACAGCATTTGCTTTAGCAATCTCTACCATTTTAGGATCGATATCGCTTGCTACTATATTGATTTCTTTATCATAAAGTGCAGCATCGTCTGCTTCTTGTCTCAACTTGTCATATAAGCCTTCAGGAATGATATCCCATTCTTCACTAGCGAATTCTCTATTAAACCCTGGTGCAATATTTTGCGCAATAAGACATGCTTCAATTGCAAGTGTACCTGAACCACAGAATGGATCAATAAATGGTGTTTCACCGCTCCAGTTAGTTAGCTTAACGAGCGCAGCAGCTAATGTTTCTTTCATTGGTGCTTCACCTTGTGCTAATCTATAACCACGTTTATGTAGTCCAGCACCAGAAGTATCAATTGTTAAAAATGCCTCATCCTTTAATAATGCAACTTCGACTTGATATTTACTACCTGATTCATCTATCCAGCCTTTAATGTTATATACATGTTTAAGTCTTTCAACAATTGCTTTTTTCACGATTGCTTGACAGTCAGATACGCTAAATAATTTTGATTTTAAGCTTTTACCTTGTACAGGAAACATACCTTGCGCTCCAATAACGCTTTCCCAAGGAAGTGCTTTTGTTTTTTCAAAAAGTTCATCAAATGTTGTAGCATGAAATCTACCGATGACAATCTTGACACGGTCAGCAGTACGTAGCCATAAGTTAGCCTTTACGATTGCTGTTTCATCTCCTTCAAAAAGGACGCGTCCGTTTTCTACGGTTGTTTCATAACCTAATTCTTGAACTTCTTTAGCGACAATTGATTCTAATCCCATTGGACTAGTTGCGAGTAATTGATACATGTATATACTCCTTTATATTTAATTTATTTAAGTTTACAAATAAAAAGCTCTCCTACTTGGGAGAGCAAACTAGTAAGTGATAAATCTGTAAGCCATGTTCTGTCCTTTAGTACTTCTAACGTGTACTAGCTACACTCGTACGCCAGTGATAACCATCTGTCTGTATGAATATCATACCTTCTCATTCCGTTCATTTCCGTCAAAGAAGTGCTCCTACCAATTTTGGATTGCTCACTCGAGGGGTTTACCGCGTTCCACCTTCTACATTTCTATAGAAGCTACGTCACTGTGGCACTTTCAAACTACTATAACCATATTATAAATAACTTAGGCTAGTTCGTTGCCGTCAATTAATTGCCTTGGCTTATTGTTTCACCAAGCACGAACACTACATTCATCTCAGAATGTGTGAGCATGGACTTTCCTCTACATAATGTAGCGGTTATCCGAAATACCACTCAACATAGAATTATAGCATAAACGACGTTAAATAACTATTAATTATTCGCCAAATACTGCTTTTTCTAAATTTGAAATTCTCTTTAATAAATCAACATTATTAGAGTTATATTGTTGTGATCCTTGTGGTCTTCCTGAAGCAACTCTAATTCGTAGTTGTTCAATTTCTTTATTTAATTTACTATTTTCTTCTGTTAATTTAATTACTTCATTATTTAAGTCAGCCATTTTTTGATAATCAGAAATAATGTCATCTAAGAAAGCATCAACTTCTTCGGTTTTAAAGCCTCTTAAACCTCTTTCGAATTCCTTCTCGTAAATATCTTTAGCAGATAGTTTTAATGAAACATCAGCCATAATTACACCTCTTTTAGTCAGATTCTTTTTCATTTGTAAAATTAAATTCCATAAAGTCTTGTAAATCCATGAATGTTATAACATTATAAGTATAATTTTTCTTTTCAGCAAAATCAACTAACTTACTTTTGAAATACTTTGGCGATGCTTCTTGTTCATCGTCATAAAACAAAATAGTCTTATCCGTATTATTTAAAATAAAATCATTTGCCTGTTGAAATTGGAATCCACCTTGATATTCACTTTGGTGTATCGCATTAACATAATCTGCACTCGAAATGATATTTTGATATTTACTTTGGTTCGTTTCGTTCCATTTATTATAATGATTTAAAAATGGTGTCAGCACAGCTAATTTCAAGTCTGGATACTTTTCTTTCAATTCTATTGTTACTTCTGCAGACCACATTTCGAAACCTAATTGACCTGAAATAATGACCCATTCAAGCCCTTCTTCGATTTCGTTTTCGATAATGTCTTTAATATAAGCTTTAATAACCTTTACTTCAGTTTGATCATCTTTAAATATGTTCAATTCAAAAGGTTTATATCCCGTAAAGTATATTGACGTCATGATAAATCACCTAGATGTGTTTTTATATAATTTAAATCATGTTGGACCGCTTTAAACTTTTCGAGAAATAATTTCTTGCTTGTACGTTTGTAGTGACACTCAACAGAGAGCTCTTTGTAATTATCAATAAGTAATTGAAATTTTTGTTCATTCATATATTGTAACTTCAAAATATTATGCTTTTGTTCTAGTAAATGCTCTAATAATTGATCTACTTGTTCAACAAACGGTACAACATCTTGATAAAAATCATATTCATAGTCATTTTTTGCGAATTTAAATGTTTGTTCCATATTAGAAAGTTTGTTTATAAGATCTTGTAACATAATTATCCCTACTATCGTTCAAGTTTGTAATTTAAATTAACCCACGATAAAATGATAACATAACTAGAAAACTTCTAGAATATATATGTTTCATAAAAAACTTTTGTAACTTATAATGAAATAAGGTATAATATGTAGAGTTTTTATGATGCAAAACAAGGTGATTAAATTGAATTATCCAAATGGTAAAAGAATAACCAAAAATACTTCTAAAGTCCTACAACAAAAATCCAAAGATTATAGTAAAATAAATTATGGAAAACGTGGTATGAATTTAGAAGAAGAAATTGATAAGTCTAATCAATTTTTGAGGTCAGAAAACATTGCGATTATTCATAAGAAACCCACACCTATTCAAATAGTAGAAGTTGATTATCCTAAAAGACAAAAAGCTGTTATAAAAGAAGCTTATTTTAGAAAACCTTCAACTACTGATTATAATGGTGTGTACAATGGTTATTATATTGATTTTGAAGCGAAAGAAACTAAAAATAAAACCAGTTTTCCTTTAAATAATATTCATGATCACCAGGTTTCACATATGCAGCAAGTTTTAAAACAAAAAGGTATATGTTTCTTATTGATAAAATTCACCTATCATGATAGCGTGTTTTTATTGCCATTTAGGGAATTTATGGTATATTGGGACAGGTATAAATCTGGTGGCAAAAAGTCTATCACCATCAAAGAAATTGAGCATGATGGATATTTAATTCCATACCAATATCGACCAAGATTAGACTACATAAAAATAGTTGACCAATTGATAACAATGGAAAGTGAGGCGCTCAAATGAGTCAATCAAATGCTTCTAATAGCAAAAATAACAAAGAACAACCTAAGAAAAAGAGGAATGTCAAACGAACAGTAATCAAGGTGTTTGGAATTTTGTTCTTAGCATTCTTAGCAATGGTAATAGTAGGTGTTCTATTATTTGCATATTATGCGTGGAAAGCTCCTGCTTTCAATGAAAGTGCACTAAAGGACCAATTACCCACTAAAATTTACGATAAAAACGACAAACTAGTAACAACACTTTATATGGGCCAAAAAAGAGAACACGTAAAATTTGATGAAGTCCCAGATAGAATGAAAGATGCAGTATTGGCAACTGAGGATAATAGATTTTATGATCATGGGGCTCTTGATTACAAACGTTTATCTGGCGCAGTAATGAAGAACTTTACTGGAGGATTTGGTGCACAAGGTGCATCGACTTTAACTCAACAAGTTGTTAAACGTGCTTTCTTAACAGATAAGAAATCAATTGAAAGAAAAGCTCAAGAAGCTTACCTTTCTTATAGATTAGAACAAGAATACTCAAAAGATGAAATTTTTGAAATGTATTTAAACAAAATTTATTATTCAGATGGTATTTATGGGTCACAAACAGCTTCTAAATATTACTTTGATAAAAATCTTAAAGATCTAAATTTAGCAGAAACAGCTTATTTAGCTGGTTTACCTCAGGTTCCAAATCAATATAATATTTATGACAATCCTGATGCTGCTGAAAAACGTAAAGACACAGTTTTATACTTAATGGAAAGACATGGTAGAATTACGAAGAAAGAAATGAAAGAAGCGCAAGATACACCGATAGATAAGAATTTAGTCAAACGAACAATAGAAGAACGAAATGAAGCAATGACACAAACTCCTGATAATGAGTATGCTTCATACGTAAATTATGTGAAACAAGAACTTACTCAAAATAAAGCATTCAAGAACCAGTCATTGAATGACATTATGACAAGTGGACTTAAGATTTATACTAATATGGATCAAGATGTTCAAAAAACTTTACAAAACTCTGTTGATAACGGTAGTTTCTATAAGAATAAAGATCAAATTACCGGATCTTCTATCGTTGATACTAAGACAGGTAAGTTAGTTGGTATAAGTGGTGGTAAAAATTATAAAGATGTCGTTGATCGAAATCAGGCAACAGACCTACACCCTACTGGTTCATCATTAAAGCCAATATTATCTTATGGTCCAGCAATTGAAAATATGCAATATGCTACAAACCATAAGTTCCAAGATGAAAATCAATATAACATTAATGGTAGTATATTTAAAAACTATGATGGTCAAGGACACGGTTCAGTTACAATGGCTGATGCACTAGCTAGGTCATATAACATTCCAGCATTAAAAGCATGGCAAGAAACGAACCAAAATGCTGGTGACAAAGCAGTTAAAGACTTTGCATCGAAAGTTAATTTAAATTACAAAGATGAAATTGGTCCTTCAGAAGTGCTTGGTGGATCACAATCAGAATTCTCCCCTACTCAATTAGCATCAGCATTTGCAAGTATGGGTAACGGAGGAACTTACAATGAAGCTAAATCCATTAGAAAAGTTGTAACACAAGATGATGAAACAATTAAATTCTCAAGTGATAGTCACAAAGCTATGGAAGACTACACTGCTTATATGCTTACAGAAATGCTGAAAGGTACTTTCCAAGCTTACGGTTCTGCATATGGTTACGGAATCAGTGGTGTGAATGTAGCTGCTAAGACGGGTACAGGAACATATGGAGATGAAGTTTATACTAAATATCAATTACCAGAAAATGCTGCGAAAGATGTTTGGATTACAGGCTATTCGCCACAATACACAATGTCAGTTTGGATGGGCTTCACTAAAGTTAAAGAATACGGTGAAAATTCATTCTTAGGACATGATGAACAAATTAAACCACAAATACTATTCAATGATGTTATGTCACAAATATCAAATTATGATGGAAGTGACTTTGAAAAACCAGATTCAGTTGAAGGTAGCGGCAAAAGTTTAAGTGTAGCTGGTAACCAAGATAATCAAACAACAAGTAGTTCAGCACCAAGTACTGGTAATAAAGAGCAACAAGGTAGCAACTATAATTTCTCAAATAACAATAATAATGTAACAACAAATGATCCACAAACTAACAGTTCGAATAATCAAGCAAATACGAATCAACAAACAACTCAGCAACAAAGTACGGCAGTACAACCTACTGAGGAAGCACCAACACAAGAAGCACCAACACAAGAAGCACCAAAACCTGAAAAGCCAAGCTCCTCATCAGGTGATAATGCAGCAAAAGATGCCGCCAAGAATGCTGAAAAAGATAATTAAAAAAAGACCTGAGACAATGATGTCTCAGGTCTTTTTTAGTCCAAAACTCAAATTATAAAGGTACATGATGAACCTACTTTTGGTTATCGTTGTTAAGTTTTGCTTCTCTTTTGCGTTTTAATTGATATCTTGCGTTCATTTTGATGAGTTCATTTATGAGCGTTACCATTTGTCTATATCCCATAAAGTGATACTTACGTTCATTTATATAGTGATATCTTTCAATAAAATTCATTGGAATAATTGGATATTCTTCTATTTTATTAATATCGAAATATTCTATTTGATTAATTTGCTCTAAATAGTGAATCATTAATGTATAATATTGATCTAATAATTGTTTTGCTTCATTTGATTTTAATTTCTTCTGTTTGACGAGTGGCTCAATTTTAGTTTCTAGTTCAAGAAAATTTTCTTTTTGAATCATTATGCTTCAACCTTTACAAGTCCGGCTTTTAATCTTTTTTGACCTTCTCTACAGTCATTTAATAGTGGACAAACTTCACATTTCGGCTTACGGGCAATACAATGATATCTACCGAAAAATATTAATTGATGATGACTCTTCGTCCAACGGGATCTCGGGATTATGCTGCAAAGTCTATCTTCAACTTGTCTTACATTATCTTTAATTCTACAAATCCCTAGTCTTTTAGATACACGTTCAACATGAGTATCTACTGCTAGTGAAGGTTCACCGAATGCCACGCTCATAACAACGTTCGCAGTTTTTCTGCCTACTCCAGCTAATGACTCTAATTCTTGATGTGTGCTTGGTATGATGCCATTAAAATTTTCAATTAATGATTGGCATAATTTTTGAATATTCTTAGCTTTATTACGATATAAACCGATTGACCTTATATCTTCTTGTAATTCTTCTAAACTGACTTCTAAATAATCTTCTGGTGTATTGTATTTATTAAATAAAGATTTTGTTACTTTATTGACTAATACATCGGTACATTGCGCTGAAAGTAATACAGCAATGGTTAATTCAAAAGGATTTTCATGAACAAGTTCACATTCAGCATCGGGAAACATACCATCTATTACGTCGAGCATTTCTAATGCTTTCTTTTTACTTATCATAAGGATTCTCTCCATTTACCCAGTCAAATATTGGTATTGCATTGACATTTTGTTTAAGTTTTTTATTTTGATTAAATTTTTCGCTTTCTTCTTTAGAAGATGCAACAGTTGTAATATTTTTCTTCTTCCAATTTAACAATATTCTATCTATATATTTAATGCTCAATTTATCTAAGCTGTGTGCTTCGTTTAAAGCACTTCGTATTAATTCATTTGAATGTTTATCTGTATCTATCCAGTGACTTAAAGTTTGTACCTCTAATGGTGTTAGAGGTCTTCCAAACGTAGACTCAAATTCTTGGAATAGTACTTTAAATTTAACTGTTTCTTGTTGTTCTTTGTTTTCTTGTTTACTCTCGTTTAGAACAAGTGCTAATTGTTCATATAACGGATCAAAAGAAATAAATTCATTGTATTTATAGTTTTCATCTTTTTCAATTTTAATGTCTATACATTTTAATTGTGATAATTGATTGATGACATGGCTCACTTCTTGTAGTGAAAGGCTTGTTCCTATTTGTAATTCTTCTAATGGAGGTTGTAAATGACGTTCATTTTCCTTGTCTAACAATTTTATTAAAATTACGAATTGTTTTTCATTTAAACCTAAGTCTGCATAATGTTCGAATAACGATCTGTGAATTACCACTGGTTTATCTCTTAACATGTCGCTTGTGTACATATGATTCACCTTCTTCTTAATAGAAATAATACGCCCAGTAATTGGGCGTATTATTTATGGGTATAAACGATTCAATAGTCTTGGGAAAGGAGCAGTTTCTCTTACGTGTTCTACGCCGCTTAACCAAGCAACTGTTCTTTCAAGCCCTAAACCAAATCCACTATGTGGTACACTTCCGTATTTTCTTAAGTCAGTGTAATAACTGTATGCGTCAGGATCTAAGCCATGTTCTGCAATTCTCTTATTTAATAAATCTAAATCACTTATTCTTTCAGATCCACCTATAATCTCACCATAACCTTCTGGTGCAATTAAATCTGCACATAATACTGTGTCAGGATTTTCTGGATTAGGTTCCATATAGAATGGCTTAATTTTTGTTGGATAATTAACGATAAATACTGGTTTATCGTAATGATTTGCTATAGCAGTTTCATGAGGTGATCCGAAATCATCTCCCCATTCAATATCATCAAATCCTTCTTTGTGTAGAAACTCGATAGCATCATCATATGAAATACGTGGGAAAGGTGTTGCTACTTTTTCTAATTTAGATGTGTCTCTTTCTAATAAATCTAATTCTAATTTACAGTTTTCTAGCACTGATTTCACGATATGATGTACGTAATTTTCTTGAACTTCTAAACTTTGATCATGTTTCATAAATGCCATTTCAGGTTCAATCATCCAAAATTCAATTAAATGACGTCGCGTTTTTGATTTTTCAGCTCTAAATGTTGGTCCGAAACTGAATACTCTTCCATGTGCCATTGCAGCTGCTTCTAAATATAATTGTCCACTTTGTGAAAGGAAGGCATCTTCGTCAAAATATTTAGTATGGAACAATTCACTTGTACCTTCAGGAGCGCTTCCTGTTAAAATTGGAGGATCAATTTTTGTGAAACCATTATCATTAAAGAATTCATATGTTGCACGAATAATTTCGTTTCTAATTTTCATAACAGCATGTTGTCTCTTAGAACGTAACCATAAATGTCTATGGTCCATTAAGAATTCAGTACCGTGATTTTTGGGTGTAATTGGATAATCATGTGATTCAGAAATAACTTCTATTCCACTTATTTGCATTTCATATCCAAATTTAGAACGGTCATCCTCAGTTATTGTACCCGTTACAAATAATGAAGTTTCTTGTGTTAATGATTTAGCTAATTGGAAAATTTCTTCTGAAACTTCTTGTTTAACTACTACTCCTTGCATAAATCCAGTTCCATCTCTTAACTGTAAGAATGCTATTTTTCCGCTAGATCGTTTGTTTGCAATCCAAGCACCGATTGTCACTTCTTGATTAACATAATCTTTAGCTTGTTTAATCGTTATATTCATATTTATTTCTCCTATTCAAATAAATTACCTATCGCTATTTTATCAAATATTACCGGATACTTCTATCTCTTTGGATATTTTCTTAATTTATCCTTAAATCGATCGATGTCGCCTTCTATTACCGGAATTTCTCCTAACGCATTTATAAAGAATTTACTATAAGTACTATTGAGAATTCTTCTATCGAAACAAACAAGTAGTCCTTGATCATGTTTATTTCTTATTAATCGCCCTATACCTTGTCTAAATTTTGTAACAGCATCAGGTAATACAAAATCTTTAAAAGGATTATCAAATTCATCTTTCATGAGATGATATCTTGGATCTTCTTGGTGAATAAATGGAAGTTTTGTCATCATAACGCATTTAATACCTGAAGACTGATAATCAAAGCCTTCAAAGAAAGATAATGTTCCTAATAATATAGATTTATCAAATTGATTAAATTGCTGTACTAGTTTATAAACTTGAGAATGTTGTTGTTGCATGAGTAAGACATAATCATCAAATATGCTTAACTCTTCCATGTATCTATACGCTTGATAAAGCATCGAATAATTAGTAAATAAAACGAGACATTTTTGGTCTGTTTCACTAACGAATGTAGATAAATATTGAATAATTGTTTCAATATACTCATCTTGATTGTCATACTGATAATTTGGAATGTGATCAGGGACGTAACAAGTTGCTTGATTTTTGAGATCATATATTTCATTTAAGAAATAACTTTTAAATTCTACTTGTGGATCGAACATTGATTTAAATGAATTAAAAGATTCATTTACAGTCAATGTTCCAGAGATAAATATATTACTGTTGAATTGTTCTATAAAAACTTTATTCAGTAAATCTTTCACTTCTTCCTTTTTTACAAATAAAGATAAAGTAGATTTTTGTGCTAGTTTTTTTATGGATACAAATGGAATTTGACCAGATTTTATGACGTTATAAATTTTCGTATATTGA
>NZ_PPQZ01000047.1 GCF_002902525.1 Mammaliicoccus stepanovicii | reverse complement strand
TAACAACATACCTCTCAAACAATATATTAATAATGATTAAAAATGCCAAAATAAATGTAACAATAGTTAAATACGTATTACCGATAAGAAGTGGTATTAATGAAATTAAAAATATCATCAAAGATATTAAAATCGCAGACGTACTTTGCCTTTTTTTGAACACCATTTTCATCACCCTCTTATTTTACTTACTTATATTGTAATTCTAAAATTATATTTTGTGAATAAAAAAGAGCCTGCAACATCCATGATGTCCCAGGCTCCTATTATAAATGAGTATTAATCACTCAATTAAAAGATTTACATTACTTTAATTCGGTAGGTCTTTTTAAAATTTCTGACCAAATAATACCATTTACTACTTCATTTTCGTCTACATTTATCGCTTCATCATTAAACTTGTGCTTACTATTTAAGTAAAGTTGTTTAACCATGACTCTTCTTGTTCTTTCAGATAACTGTACATTATGGATAATTTCGTCAGCTTCTTTTTCAATTTGAGCAATGTTTTCATTTTGTAATTTAGACAAAGATTTCATTTCTTCGTTACTATATTCTAACAAACTATTAATAGTTTCTTGTTGTCTTCTAGGTCTATTTTGATGAATTTTTTCTTTTTGATCAGTAATATATTTATTAACATGTTCGTTAGACGATACACGCTCTTTACGTTTCTTAACCTCTCGTGTAGGTTTAGGTTTTTCAACGTCTATATTATGTTCTTTAAGTTTTTGTTCAAATTCAGTTGCTAGTTTACCATAATGATTAGACATTTGTTCAGTAGTACTTTGTTCAGCTTTGTCTTTATAGGCATGATATTTACGCATTAATTCTTGTAATTCTAACTGCTTATTATCTACATTGTTAGTAGATGGCTTTGGATTTCCATTTTGTTTGTTTGTAGTATGTTGAGGTTTATTACTTTTAGAACCTTTTTTCTTCTTTGAGGAACCTTCAATAATTCCTCCTACAACACTAACAATAAGCCAAATAATAAATATTATAACGCCTATTTCCATCTCAAATCACCTCTCTTATTGGTTCGGTGAATTAGAATCTTCTGGTTTAGTACTCTTATTAATTGCTTCTCTCATGCCAGTATCAGCTTCAATGTTTTTAAGATTATAATAATCTTTAACACCAATATTACCTGATTTAAGTGCTTCTGCCATTGCAAGTGGTACTTCAGCTTCAGATTCAACAACTTTAGAACGCATTTCTTGAACTCTAGCTTTCATTTCTTGTTCAGTTGCAACTGCCATAGCACGACGTTCTTCTGCTTTAGCTTGTGCAATATTTTTATCAGCAAGTGCTTGTTCTGTTTGTAAATCTGCACCGATGTTCTTACCGATATCTACGTCTGCAATATCTATTGATAAGATTTCAAATGCAGTACCAGAATCAAGTCCTTTACTTAATACTGTTTGAGAAATACTATCTGGATTTTCAAGTACTTTAGTATGATGTTGACTTGAACCAATTGTAGATACAATACCTTCACCAACACGTGCGATGATTGTATCTTCACCTGCACCACCAACTAATCGTTCAATGTTAGCTCTTACAGTAATTCTAGCTTTCGCTTTAACTTCAATACCGTTCATTGCAACACCAGAAATAAATGGTGTTTCTATCACTTTAGGATTTACTGACATTTGAACTGCTTCAAGTACGTCACGACCTGCTAAATCAATAGCAGCCCCTCTTTCAAACGCTAAATTAATTTCCGCTCTTTGTGCTGCGATGATAGCATCAACAACTCTATCAACATTACCACCAGCTAAAAAGTGTGACTCTAATTGATTTGTAGTTAATGCTAACCCTGCTTTATGAGCTTTAATTAATGGGTTAATTACACGTCTAGGAGAAACACGTCTTAAACGCATACCTACTAATGTGCCAATTCCTACTTTTACGCCTGCTGCAATTGCTGAAATCCATAATCCAATTGGTACAAATGAGAACAAAATCATTAGTAATACAATTACGATTACAGCAATAATGATAAATGCTATTAAACCTGATAACATATGCATCTCTCCTTTAATTATATTTCTCTTACGACAACTCTTGTGCCTTCAACCTGAATGATTCTTACCTCTTGATCCTTTTGAATAAAACTACCATCAGAAACAGCGTCTATTCTTTGATCATCCACAAGAATAATACCTGAGGGTCTCAACGCAGTGTATGTTGTACACAGTTTACCAATTAAATGACTTCTATCATCATGCGACGTATAGCCAGATTCTTTGTTGGTTGAATCTTTAAGAATGACTTTGTCAAAGAACGGTATTTTACGGTTAAATCCTTTCACTAATATCACCCACTCTATCGTTGTTACTAATAACGATACAGCAATAATAATACCCATATTCAATATACTATCCCCAACTAAAACAAAGCTGGCGATAATAGAAATAAATCCAAGTATTCCTAGTACTGCACCTACAACAAATAATTCTATTACTACTAAAAGCGCACCAATTACAAATAGTAAAACTGAAATCAAACTAATCTCATCAATTATAGCGTATCCTATAAAGAATATAAGTGTGCAAATCATACTTATAATTCCCGCAATGTTTATACGATGTGAATATAATTGATATAATGCGCCAAGAAAAATAATACAAGTCAAAATTAAAGTGACAATTGGTGAAGAAATCAATTCACCTATTGAATTAGCATTTTGACCAGAAACGATACCTAAATCCAAATGGATAAAGATAAGTATGTATTCATACACTGAAATCAAGTAACTCACCCCTCTTATCTATTATACAATAAACGTCATTGAACTAAAACGTATATACCGACAATTCTGAATAAAAGATAAATAAATAAATAATCAAAACTTTAATTTCTTAAAATTAAAAACTAAATTTTTCTAAAAAAAGACCGGCAAACATAATGTTTACCGGTCTTTTTACGTGCAATTATAATTAATTAATATTCATTGAGGGAGTTCAATAAACAATTAATTATTTAACTTTACGTTTACGTGCTGCTTCTGATTTCTTTTTACGTTTAACGCTTGGTTTCTCATAGAATTCACGTTTACGAACTTCTTGAATCGTACCGCTTTTTGAAACTGTACGTTTGAAGCGACGTAATGCATCTTCGATTGATTCGTTTTTACGAACTACTGTTTTAGACATCTGTATTTCCCTCCCTCCAAATATCAACAAAGCTTTATATATCTTTACATAGTAAATATATTACTATGTACTTAAACATTATAAAATAAGTCATTTTTTAAGTCAATAATCATTTGCTATGAATGTTAATAAATAACTAATCTTTCATCTTTATTTGTTGCATGTTCGACTACTTTTACAAGTTTTCCTTTATTAATTGGATATCCAGGTTCTGTAACTTTGACTTTAACTAATTGTCCAATTAATGATTCATCACCAGCAAATTCAATCTTCATATAATTATCCGCATAGCCTACTAAATGACCATCATGAGATCCTTTTTCTTCTGGGATAACTTCCAATACAGTTTGATCATATTTAGAAGCATATTTTTTGGCTAATTGATTTGATAATTCAATTAAACGGTGCACGCGGACATTTTTAACTTCTTCGTCAACTTGATCTGTCATTCTCGCTGCAGGTGTACCTGTTCTCATAGAATAAGGGAAGACATGTAACTCTGAGAATTGATGTTCAACAATAAAGTCAAATGTTTCTTGAAATTCTTCTTCAGTTTCACCTGGAAATCCAACTATCACATCACTTGTTACTGCTAATCCAGGCAACGCTTTATGCAATTTTTGAAGTCTTTCTGAAAAATGTGCCATCGTATACTTTCTTCTCATTCGTTTTAACACTGTATCAGAACCTGATTGAAGTGGTATATGCAAATGTCTTACGACTTTAGTCGATTTATCAATTACATCAATTACTTCATCAGTAAGTTGACTTGCCTCTATTGAAGAAATTCTAATTCTCTCTAGATTGTCCACTTCTTCTAAATCCCTTAACAATTGTGCTAAATTATAATCCTTCAAGTCTTCACCATATCCACCAGTATGAATACCTGTTAACACAATTTCTTTATATCCAGAATTAACTAATGTTGTCGCTTGGCTTACGACTTGTTCAGGATCTCTTGATCTCATCAAGCCTCTCGCCCATGGAATAATACAGAAAGTACAGAAATTATTACAACCTTCTTGTATTTTTAATGATGCACGAGTTCTATCTGTGAAATATGGAACTTCTAGTTCTTCATATTTTCTATTTTTCATAATATTGCCAACACCATTAATCGGTTGTCTACTTGCTTTATATTCTTCGATATAAGTAAGCAACTTATGTCTGTCCTGTGTACCTACAACGATATCAACACCTGGAATAGCCATAATTTCTGCAGGCGAAGTTTGCGCGTAACATCCAGTTACACAAACAACCGCGTCTGGGTTATTACGAATTGCACGTCTAATGACTTGTCTGCTTTTTTTGTCGCCAGTATTCGTTACTGTACACGTATTTATAATAAACACGTCAGCATTTGTCTCAAATTCTACTCTTTCATAATCATTATCCTTAAATAATTGCCATATTGCTTCCGTTTCATAATGGTTTACTTTACAACCTAAAGTATGGAATGCTACTGTAGCCAACTATATTCACCTCATTATTTCTAATTGATAGCTTAAAGCTGCTAAAGCATATAATGGAGCGGTTTCTGCCCTTAAAATTCTTGGCCCTAAACTTACTTTCTCACCATCATTAAACAAATCAACTTCTGCCTTTGAAAGTCCACCTTCTGGACCAAAGATTAGTAAAATTTTATGACCGTGTTCAAGTTTATTTCCAATTTGATGTAATTTACCTGATTCCCCATGTTTAGCTTCTTCTTCATAAGCTATTATGACATAATCATATTCATTCATAATATCACAAAGCGCCTTAAAATTCGACTTATACTCTATATCTGGTATTGTAAGTCGCATACTTTGTTCGCTTGCTTCTTTGATTATTTTTTGCCATCGTTCTATTTTCTTATCTCGCTTCTTTTGGTCTAATTTAACAACAGCTCTTTCAGACTGAACCGCGATAAAATGATGTGTGCCCATTTCAGTTGCTTTTTGAATCATCCATTCATACTTATCACCTTTAATAAGACCACTGGCAATCGTTATTTCAACAGGCAACTCAGTTTGTCTAGTTACATTCTCAACAGTTAAAACTTCAATTTTCTCATCATGAAATGCAACAATTTCTGATATATACGATTCTTTGTCTCTAAAAGTTATAATCAATTTTTGATTTTCTGACATTCTCATCACATTTTTAATATGGTGAATGTCTTCTCTATTATGTATAAAAAAACGCTGATTTAATTCAGCGTTTTCAAGTAAGAAATATCTTTGCATCATTTCTCCTACTTTCTTGCTCTTATTGAAACCCAACTATCTTCTTTAAGAACTTTTTCAATAGTGTAGCCAGTTTCTTCTAACTTATCAATTATTTCTTCTGATTTCTCTTCTATGATACCAGAAGTAATGAAATAACCACCTTCGTTAAGTCTTTCATAACTATCAGCTATCATTAAGTCAATAATATGTGCGAGTATATTAGCAATGATAACATCATATTGACCAGTTTCTTCAGTTAATAAGTTGCCTGTTTCAGCAATAATATCCGTTTCACAATTATTCTTTTCAAAATTTTCTTTAGCAACTTTAATTGCTAAATCATCTAAATCCAATGCTTTAATAGATTTAACACCTAGTAAATGGCAAGCAATACTTAAAATTCCCGAACCAGTACCTACATCTATAACGCTATGCTCTGGTTTCACAACTTCTTCAATATGCTTTAAGCACATACTTGTTGTTGGATGGTCTCCAGTGCCAAAAGCCATGCCTGGATCAAGTTCTATCAATAAATCATTATCCTCGTTATCATATTCTTCCCAGCTAGGAACAATTGAGAATCTTTCAGAAGCCTTAAATGGATGAAAATAATTTTTCCATTCATTTTCCCAATCTGATTCTTTAATTACATTTTTTGAAAAACTTAAGATTTGAGAATCTATGCTATCAATTTCAGAAATAGTTTTTTTAATTTCAACTTCAAGATCTTCTGTAAACACTAATTCATTAAAATAACACTTTATTCTAATATCATGTTCGGGATAATCAGCTGGATTTAACTCATAAATTTCTCCATATACATCTTCATGTTCTTTTTGTAGTTCATTTGAATCTTCAATTACAACTCCGTTTGCACCTAATTCGTTAAGTAATGCAGTAACGACAGGTTCTACTTCCTTGTTTATCATGATAGAATACTCGATCCAGTTCACAGGCTATTCTCCTTTAAAAAACTTTTTAGCTCTATCTTTTAAGCTAGAAGGTTGTTCTGTTATTGATTCGCCACCAATTTCAGCAAATTCACGTAGTAAATCTTCTTGGCGTTCAGTAAGTTTATCAGGTGTTACAACTTTAACTGTTACGAAATAATCACCTTTTCCATAACCGTGTACATTTTGAACGCCTTTTTCTCTTAGTCTAAATTGTTTGCCAGTTTGTGTTCCAGCAGGCACAGTTAATGCGACATTTCCATTTAATGTTGGGACTGTCACTTCATCACCTAATGCTGCTTGTGGGAACGAAAGATTTAATTCATAGAATATATCGTCACCGTCACGTTTAAACTTACTGTCAGGTTTAACTCTAAATACAACATATAAATCACCTGCTGGTCCACCATTAACACCAGGTCCACCTTTGCCAGATAATCTGATTTGTTGATCATTATCAACACCTGCTGGTACTTTAACTTTAATTGTTACTTTTTTGTTTTGAGTACCTTTTCCGTGACAATCTACACATTTTTCTTCAAATACTTGTCCAGAGCCTTCACATTCGGGACATACTTTTTGAGTTTGCATTCTACCTAATATTGTATTTTGCTCAACAGTTACATGACCTTGACCATTACAATATGAACATGTTTTCTTCTTCGTACCTGGTTTTGCACCATTACCATGACACGTATCACATTCAACGTCTTTACGCACGGTAATATCTTTTTCTGTACCGAAAACTGCTTCTTCAAATGTCAGTGTCATACTATATTGAAGATCATCACCTTGTCTTGGTGCATTTGGGTCACGTCGACCTCCGCCGCCACCAAAGAATGATCCAAATATATCTTCAAATCCACCAAATCCAGAGAAATCTTGTCCTCCGAATCCTTGTGAACCACCAAATCCTTGTTGAGGACCACTATGACCAAATCGATCATATTGAGCACGTTTATTTTCATCACTCAATACTTCATATGCTTCAGAAATTTCTTTGAATTTAGCATCTGCACCCTCTTCTTTATTAATATCTGGGTGATACTTTTTTGATAATTTTCTATAAGCTTTTTTTATTTCATCTTTTGAAGCATCTTTTGATATCCCAAGCACTTCATAATAATCTCTTTTTGCCAAAAAAATCTCTCCTTTACACATTATTTAATAATATCAGTTTCACCTTAATTAAAAAAGCCAAAGCCAATCACATTGACTTTGACTTTTAATAATGAGTATTATTTTTTGTCGTCTTCATTTACTTCAGTATATTCAGCATCTACAACATCATCTTCTGGTTTAGAAGTTGATTCGCCTTCAGCACCTTGTTGTGCTTGAGCTGCTTGTTCATACATTTTTACTGATAGTTGTTGAACGATTTCTTGAAGTGCATCTTTTTTAGTTCTAATATCTTCGATATCTTCGCCTTCTAATGCTTTCTTCAATTCTTCTTTAGCTTCTTCTGCTTTTGCTTTTTCGCTTTCATCGACATTGTCACCTAGGTCAGTTAATGTTTTATCAACTGTAAATACCATTTGGTCTGCTTCATTTCTTAAGTCGATTTCTTCACGACGTTTTTTATCTTCTTCTGCATTTTTCTCTGCATCTTGTACCATACGATCAATTTCTTCGTCTGATAATGAAGAACTAGATTCGATTGTAATTTTTTGTTCTTTATTTGTTCCTAAATCTTTAGCAGTAACATTTACGATACCATTTTTATCGATATCAAATGATACTTCGATTTGAGGTACACCACGTGGAGCTGGTGGAATATCTGTTAATTGGAATCTACCTAATGTTTTGTTATCAGCCGCTAATTGACGTTCACCTTGTAAAACATGAATATCTACAGCTGGTTGATTATCTGCTGCTGTTGAGAATACTTGTGATTTAGATGTTGGAATTGTAGTGTTTCTTTCAATTAATACTGTTGAAACGCCACCCATAGTTTCAATACCTAATGATAATGGTGTTACGTCTAATAATACAACATCTTTAACGTCACCAGTGATAACGCCACCTTGAATTGCTGCACCCATTGCAACTACTTCGTCAGGGTTTACACCTTTGTTAGGTTCTTTACCGATTGCTTTTTTGATAGCTTCTTGTACAGCAGGGATACGTGTTGATCCACCTACTAAGATAACTTCATCAATTTCTGAATTAGATAAGCCAGCATCTTTCATAGCTTGTCTAGTTGGTACCATTGTTCTTTCAACTAATTCACTAGTTAGTGATTCGAATTTAGCTCTTGAAAGTGTATTTTCTAAGTGTAATGGGCCATTCGCTCCACCAGATATAAATGGTAATGAGATTTGTGTTGATGACACACCTGATAAGTCTTTTTTAGCTTTTTCTGCTGCATCTTTTAATCTTTGTAATGCCATTTTATCTTGTGATAAGTCAATGCCATTTTCTTTTTTGAATTCTTCAACTAAGTAGTTAATGATAACGTCATCAAAGTCGTCACCACCTAGTTTATTGTCACCTGCAGTAGCTAATACTTCAAATACACCGTCTCCTAATTCAAGGATAGATACGTCAAATGTACCGCCACCAAGGTCGAATACTAATACTTTTTGGTCTTTATCAGTTTTATCTAAACCATAAGCCAATGCTGCTGCAGTAGGTTCGTTAATGATACGTTCTACTTCTAATCCAGCAATTTTACCAGCATCTTTAGTAGCTTGACGTTCTGAGTCGTTGAAGTATGCCGGAACAGTGATAACCGCTTTGCTTACTTTTTCACCTAAATAACTTTCAGCTGTTGATTTTAAATTTTGTAATATCATTGCTGAGATTTCTTGTGGTGTGTATTCTTTGTCTTCTACTTTTTCTTTATAATCAGTACCCATATGACGTTTAACTGATTGGATTGTATTTGGGTTAGTTACTGCTTGACGTTTAGCAACTTCACCAACTTGTGTTTCTCCATCTTTAAATGCTACAACTGATGGTGTTGTTCTATTACCTTCAGGATTTTGAATTACTTTAGGTTCTCCACCTTCTAATACTGATACTACTGAGTTTGTTGTACCTAAATCTATACCTATTACTTTACTCATAAGAATTATTCCTCCAATATATTATTTCATTTTAATTTTAAATTAATTATTCATTCACTTTAACCATTGCTGGTCTTAATACGCGATCTTTTAATTTAAATCCTTTTTGAAGTTCTTCAGTAATAACACCTGATTCGAAATCTGGGTTATTATCTTGCATAACTGCTTGGTGCACGTTTGGATCAAATGCTTCGTTTATACTTACTATTTCTTCTAATCCATTACTTTCTAAAGCTTTTAATAGATTATCATAAACCATTTGTACACCTTTTTTGAATGTTACAAAATCTTCAGATTCGCCATCTTGTTGTAATGCGCGATCCATATTATCAAGCGCTGGCAATACATCATTTAGTACGCTTTGTGCTTGATATTCTTTCATAATAGATGCTTCTTGTTTCATTCTACGTTTATAATTTTCAAATTCTGCATACAAACGTAAATATTTTTCTTCTTCATCATTTGCTTTTTGTTTTAATTGTTCGAGTTCAGCTTCCGGAATTTCAACGAATTTCTCTGTTTCTTCAACCTCTTCAACATTATCTACTTCTTCAGTAGCAACATTGTCTGATTGTTCAACAGTTTCGTCGAATGATTCATTTTGCTTTTCTTCCGTCATTTCATGCCCTCCATATTCTTTCTTTATTTAAAAATGATTCAATAACTGAATCACTTTATTATAATGCATTGCCGTCGGACCGATAACAGCTAAATGACCACTGATATCGCCAGAAATCTCATAATTTGTACTCACTATCGAAATTCCTTCTAAATCATGATTTATTTCTTGTCCTATGTTGACGCTAATTGAATCATTTGCAGTTTCATTTAAAAACTGCGCGATACGCTCTGATTCAAGATACTTTAGAATTGATTGTATCATTGAAACATTTGTAGCATCTAATGCTTCGATTAAATGCATCGTACCACCTAAAAATATTTCATCATTTTGATTGTTAAGTTGCGTCACTAATGCATGTTTAAATGTTTTGATAAATTGCTTGTCAATGAATGACAACGTTATTGATTCTAACGTGTTTATCATTGTAGATAAAGTTTTTTGCTTAAAATGCTGATTTAAATAGTTCATAAACTTCTCAATTTGTTCTTGAGCGATAAACTCTGAAATTTGAATATGAACTTTCTCTATGAATCCATCGTTATATACGATGACACTCATTAAATGAGAAGCATTTACTCTGACAAAATGAATTTCAAAAATTTGTCTTGAAAGCTTATTTGGTCCTAATACAACTGTAGTATAATGAGAACGGTTTGAAATCTCTGATGCTAACCACTTAAGCATTAAATTAACATCATAGTGGTTCTCGTTATTAAATTGATTAAACCAATTTACGTTTTTCTTGTTTTGAGATTTTGATTTTAACAATTGATTAACATAATGTCGTATTCCTTTTTCAGATGGAACACGTCCAGATGAAGTATGCGTTTTTTCTAACAAATCCAAAACTTCAAGCTGTTTCATCTCATTCCTAACTGTTGCAGGACTTATCGGTAGTTGATGTCTTTCAATAATTGTCTTTGAACCAATTGGTTGTCTTAACTCAACATAATCCTCAACAATTACATTTAATATTTGTAATTGTCGTTCAGTAATCATGTCATCACCTCGATTAGCACTCTCTATATCCAAGTGCTAATTATAATTTATCAAATTGGTCAAAGAAAGTCAACGTTAAAGCATTGGTTTTTTCAAAACTTTTATTTACTTTTAAATCAGCTTAGCAAGAAACGCTCAAACACTTCATTACCAATGATTTGACCGCGCTTACTTAAATATAAGTAATCATTATTGTCTATTAATAATTCGTTATTTATAAGTTCTTTAACATCTTCACCAAATACATCTTCAATCGATTGGTTAAATTTATTTTGGAATTTAATTTTTGAAACGCCTTCAGTCATTCTTAAGCCTAAAAACATTTCTTCTTCCATTTGTTCTTTAATAGAAACTTTACTATTTTGTAAAATAGGCATTTCTTTATTTGTTAGTTTTTTAATATATTGATTTACAGGATTAATATTACTATACCTAATACCATCAACATAACCGTGAGCACCCGCACCAAATCCATAATACTCTTCGTTTTTCCAATATACTTTGTTATGAAGCGATTCATGTCCAGTTCTAGAAAAATTTGAAATTTCATATTGATTTAAATGAGATGATTTCATTTTCTTTTGAAGTAACTGGTACATTTCTTCACCTAAATCTTCATTTGGTAATTTGAGCTTACCTTTACGATATAAATTATAAAATTGTGTCTTCGGTTCTAATATTAAAGCGTAACTAGAAATGTGATCAATATCCAAACTTAATGCTTTATTTAGTGAATCATCAAATTGTTCAATAGTTTGGCCAGGTAGATGGAACATCAAATCTAAGCTTACTGAACCGATATTATGTTTCCGGGATAATTTCACTGCTTTTTCAATGTCATCACTTTGATGCGTTCGTCCAAGTACTTTTAATAATTCATCATCAAAAGTTTGAACGCCTAAAGATAATCGATTAACGCCATATGCTTTTAATAACTTTATCTTTTCTTCTGTAAGTTCATCTGGGTTTGCCTCAAATGTATACTCGGCTGTTACTGTAAATAAATCATTGATAGCTTTAAGTAACTTTTCTAATTGTACAACTGACAATGCTGTTGGCGTTCCTCCACCAACAAATATGGTTTCCACAACCTTGTCTTTACGAGTAGACATTTCATCTATCAAACAATCTAAATATTCATCTACAGGTTGGTTTGCTATATAAAATTTATTAAAATCACAGTATGTACAAATTCTTACGCAAAACGGTATATGAATATAAACACTTTTAGCCATTTAAACACTCCCTTAAAAATAGAAACAGCTACATAAATGCAGCTGTTTCTATTTTAATCTTCATCCATTTTAAGTACTGCTAAAAATGCATCTTGTGGTATTTCAACATTACCAACTGATTTCATTTTTGCTTTACCAGCTTTTTGCTTTTCAAGTAATTTACGTTTACGGCTAATATCTCCACCATAGCATTTAGCTAACACATTTTTACCCATTGATTTAATGTTTGTACGCGCTACAATTTTGTTACCAATTGCTGCTTGAACTGGCACTTCAAATTGTTGTCTAGGTATTAAACTCTTTAATTTATCGACAATCGCTTTTCCTCTATCGTACGCAAAATCTTTGTGTACGATGAAACTTAACGCATCTACTTTATCACCATTTAGTAAAATATCCATTTTTACTAATTTACTTTCTTGATAACCAATTAATTCATAATCAAACGAAGCATACCCTTTCGTATTTGATTTAAGTTGATCGAAGAAATCAAATACTACTTCTGATAATGGAATTTCATAAATAATATTCACACGAATATCGTCTAAATAATCCATAGTTTTAAAATTACCACGCTTCTTCTGACATAATTCCATAACAGCTCCAACGTAATCGTTTGGAACCATCATTGTTGCTTTAACATAAGGCTCATAAATTCTATTGATTTTTTGAGGATCTGGAAATTGAGACGGATTATCGATTCTAATATGTTCTTCGTCTGTAAGTTCACATTCATATATAACTGAAGGTGCAGTCGCAATCAGTTCGATATTAAATTCACGTTCTATTCTTTCTTGAATAATTTCCATATGTAATAACCCTAAGAAACCAGTTCTGAATCCAAACCCTAATGCTTGTGATGTCTCAGCTTCAAATTCTAATGAAGCATCGTTTAATTGTAATTTTTCAAGCGCTTCTCTCAAATCGTTATACTTACCGTTATCAATTGGATATAATCCACAGAAAACCATTGGATTCATTTTTTTGTATCCTTTTAATGGTTTATCGGCAGGTCTATTCGCCAATGTTATCGTATCACCAACATTAGAGTCACCAACATTTTTTATTGAAGCAATAATATAACCTACATCACCAACTGATAATCTTTCAACTGGTAACGGTTTTGGAGTATTAATACCAACTTCAGCAACTTCAAATGTTTTCCCTGATGACATCATTTGGATCTTGTCGCCAGCCTTGACTGAGCCTTCAACAACTCTTATTGATGAAATAACACCTCTATAAGCATCAAATGACGAATCAAAAATTAATGCTTGTAATGGATTTTCTGGATCCCCTTCAGGTGGTGGCACCATTTCTACTACTTTTTCAAGTATATCTTCAATACCAATATTAGATTTCGCACTTGCTAAAACTGCGTCACTTGCATCTAATCCAATAACATCCTCAATTTCTTGTTTAACACGTTCAGGTTCAGCAGCTGGTAAGTCTATTTTGTTTACTACTGGAATTAATTCTAAATCATTGTCTAAAGCTAAATAAACATTTGCTAAAGTCTGTGCTTCAATTCCTTGTGCTGCATCTACAACTAATATTGCACCTTCACATGCTGCTAAAGAGCGCGATACCTCATATGTAAAATCGACATGTCCCGGTGTATCAATAAGATGTAATATATATGTCTCCCCATCTTTCGCTGTATAATTTAATTGAACTGCATTCAACTTTATTGTTATACCTCGTTCTCGTTCTAAATCCATAGAATCAAGGAGTTGCGCTTTCATGTCTCTCGTTTCGACACTTTTAGTATTTTCCAAAATTCTATCAGCTAATGTTGATTTTCCATGATCAATATGAGCTATGATTGAAAAGTTTCTGATTTTATTTTGGCGCTCTAGGCGTTTAGTTCTGTCCATTTGAACTCCAACTTTCTCGTTAATTTTACATCCTTTAGATGTAAGTCGCATCTTTGATATGATACCGTTTTTAAGAAATAATTGCAAACGTATTATCAAACGTCATAGAAAGTGGTATGCTTTATAAGGAATATATAAATAATGATTGCACTTATGTCCTACATTTGATAAAATATTTTTTGTTGCAATCAAATATTATTTTGATCACGGACAACATAATTAGGAGGTGACTCTCATGCCAAACATTAAATCTGCAATTAAACGTGTTAAAACAACACAAAGAAAAGACGCTGCAAATATCTCACAAAAAAACGATATGCGTTCTGCAGTTAAAGCTGCAAAAGCTGCTATCGAAAATAATGCTGATAACAAAGGTGAATTAGTATCATTAGCTGTTAAGAAAATTGACAAAGCTTCTAAAAATAACCTAATTCATTCTAATAAAGCTGATAGAATTAAATCAAGCCTAATGTCAAAAGCTAACTAATAAAAAAGCTACAGATTACTCTGTAGCTTTTTTTATATCTTCAAAATAAACAATTCAAGAATTAGAACCTTATCCATATATGAAGATTTTAATTCATAATCAGTGTCTGCACATATATCTATCGTCTTTAGTAACCTTTCAATAGATAGTGAACGAATAATCCTTAGTGCCAATTTAACTCTGTAAGGATGCACACCAATCGTCTTTGCTATTTGCTGCTCGCTATAGTGTTTGCTCCCCAATATTTTACATTGATAATACAGCCTATAATTACTCGTTATAAGGGCTAATAGTTTTATAGGTTCTTCTTTCATTTGAATTAAATCTTTAAGTAGCTTAATTGCCTTTTCTTTTTGACCTTTTTGTATATATTCTGTTAAAAGAAACACATTTTGTTCTAAAGACCTACTGACAATCTCTTTAACATCTTGTTTATTTATGATAGCTTCGTCCCCGATAAATAAGATTAACTTATCTAATTCCGCTTTAATAATATTAAATTGAATACCAGTTAACTCAATGAAGGTCACGAGTGCATCTTCTTTGATATCTTTAAACTGTTCATTTAAATAAGATTTAATCCATTGTTTAATTTCTTGTTCAGTCATTTGTTCGATTTTATTTAACTTTGCATTTTTCTTTACTGTTTTAACTAGTTTTTTTCTTTCATCTAGTTTTTCATTAAATACATCAAATATGACCAAAGTTTCACCATCATAATGTTCAATAAAATGTAATAGATCATCAGTATTTTGACTGATTTGATTATTTACTTTTTCACCAGTAAATAAATAAGCATTTTTAATGTGTACTACTTTTTTATCTGAGAGGAATGGTAATGTTAGTGCCTCTTCAATGGCTACTGAAATTGGTGTCTCATATAAATCATATTTTACATAGTTAAACTCATCACGTTCACCACTTAAATATTGATTAATCGTTTCGTCTGATTTTTTTTCGATCAATGCATCAACCGCACCGTAATTTAATACAATATTGTCCTTCAACATAAAGTCTTCCTCTCTTATAAAATTACTAATTAAGTATAGCATTTTTAAGTTTAATATCATATAATGAATGTAAGTATAGGAGGTAGTCATATGAACAGATTTGAAGGTGAAAATACTCAAGGGCGTAACAATGATGTTAAAGACTCTGGATTTGGGTTCGGCGTAGGATTCTTGTTTTTTGCAGTAATTTATATTATTGCTCAAGTATTTGGCCTACTTCCAAAATAATTTATTATAATTATTGATTTTAAAGCTTACAAAATTTATTTTTTGTAAGCTTTTTTATTATATTTAGATAATCCTGTCATGTACTTTAGATTACCTTTATCAATTAAGACCTCTAATTCACCATCGTGTTGTGTATTGTAAACCTTACACCCATGATTTAATAATTTATTTACAGTTTTCTTCTTAGGTAAACCATAGCGATTGTGTCTCCCAGCGCTTATTAAACATACTTTTGGATTCACTTTTTTTAGAAACTCCTCACTCGTACTCGTCAAACTACCATGGTGGCCGACTTTTAAAATATCGTAATTAGCTAAAATATCCTTGAGTATCTTGTTCTCATTTAATATTGTAGCATCGCCTGTGGAAAGTATTTTAAACTTATTAACACTTATTTCAGTCAAAATCGACGTTTCATTTTTGTCTTTATGATCTGGACTATTTTGATTATAAAATTTATATAAGCTATTCCCTACTTTAATTTGTTTTAATTGCTGACTATCCAATATATTTGTTCCATTTTCTTTTATTTTATTTAGTATTAATTTAAGCTCTTTATTACTCCAAGTACCCTTGTTTATAATTAAATTCTTTACTGTTGTTTGTTCAGCCATTTCCAAGAGTTCACCCATATGGTCTTTATGTGGATGCGAAATAATTAAATAATCTATACTGTTAAAGCCTTTTTCATGTAATTTCGGAATAAGAACAGATTTAGTATAGGATATGCTTTGATTTTTCGTTTGCCATTTCTCTTGATTGACTTCGACTTTGCCACCTGTATCTATCATAACAACCTCATTTGTATCCATATGAAATGCATACATTGAATCACCTTGACCTACATCTAAAAATTCTAAAACTACTTTATCTGTTTGATTAGGAAACACGATACAAATTATAGTCAATACAAATAGGAAAAATGCTGTTTTGATTTGTCTTTTCAAAATACAAATACTTACTATTGTTAAATTTATAAACAAGCATAAATAAATCATTATATTTAAATTACCAACGACTAAATCTGGTACATTAAAGCGATTAAACCATTCTATTAAAAAAATCGTGAATGATAGAACTTTGCTTACTAAACATAATATCAAATCAGGCATATCATTAAAGATGCTAAATATTGTTAAAAAACACATTAATAAAGGAAATAAACATAGTTCAAATAAAGGAATAAAAATAAAATTAGATAGGAATCCTAACCATTGAAAAGTATTAAAATGAATGATTAAAATGATTAACGAAGAAATTTGTGAAATGATATTTATTGAAATGACTCTATATATTAAGGTAAATGACTGAATGATTGGCGCAGATAATAATAAAAAGTAAGAAATTAAATAAGATAATTGAAACCCTATATCAAAAAACATAAATGGGTTATAAAGAATGAAATAAATAAATGTGATAGATAATATTTGTATCGAATCTAATTTTACGATTCTTTTTATGAGTATGTATGTCATAACAACACTAACAGCGCGTAAAACACTTGGACTCAATCCCGTCATAATCGCATAAACGGGCAAAGAACAAAATACAATAGATTCTACATGATCATATCTAATATTAAACCTCAATAGTAATTTAAATAAAAACACACTAATAATAGCTACATGTGACCCACTCACTGCATATAAATGGTAAATACCGATATGTTTTAACTCTTCCATTCTTTCATTCGATAAATAACGTGTCTCCCCTAAAGTAATTGCAATAATGTCATCAACATTATCAATTTTCAATTGTTTTAAACGTTGAATTTGACTTTCCCGATATAATTGAATCGTTTCAATCAAATTTAATTGTCTTCGACTACAAGTCTTTAAAAATGAATCCCGAATATTAATAACGCCTGTTATATCTTCTTGGATCAAATAAGTATTATAATCAAATTTCAGACCATTTGTATTTGGTAACGGATTATTAAATGTATAACGAATATTACAATTTTTTAATATGGGTGAGTTATAAATAAATTGTGATTTTTCTTGCTTATTTTTAATTCTATAATAAATTTGATACGTTTGATTATTTATCATTCCAATTGCCTTAACTTGATCGCCATCTATTTTAAGTTTATCCGTAAAGTGAATAATACTGTTATAATAC
>NZ_PPQZ01000046.1:19559-38183 GCF_002902525.1 Mammaliicoccus stepanovicii | reverse complement strand
GGTGTAATACAATGATAAGTGACCTAGAAACGATAAACCACTTCAAACTTTATACTACTGGTTCATTTTTAGGTGATGAAGCAATCATCAATAGTAGTAAAAAAAACTTTGGTCGATCGTTATTATATTTTCTCATATTATATTGAAATAAATGATTTCAAAATACTAATAAATACAGGGTTTTCAGAACACGTTAAACCTAGCACTGATTTAAAAACACTTAAACTATTTCAAAGACAAGATTATAAAGTTTATGAAACACTCCCTAGCCAACTTCTTAAAGATCATATTCACCCTGATGAAATTGACTATTGTATTATTACCAATTTTGCGAGTCACCATGTTGGTTATTTAAACGCTTTTAAAAACGCTACATTTATTACTTCAAATGAAGCATATCATGATTTCATTACTCAACAAGTTTCAAATAACAATCTTCAATTAAGTTTTCTTGTTAAGCCTGATAACTTTAAAGATCGAATAGAATTTGTAGAAGACTTTGTTCAAACAGATCATCCTATACTAGGTAAAGGCTATAAAATATTCAATAATGATGCACTTATAAGTTATGAATTACCTGGTGCTATGCCAGGTCAAATAGGAATCATGTTGAAATTTAAAGATTTTAATATTTTTATGTGTAGCGATGCAGCATGGTGTAGATCTAATCTTGAAAAGAATTTACTTCCAACTAAAAAGCTACTCAAACAAGCACATAACGGTGAATTATTCATTGATACACATGATAAATTGATTGATCTCAAATTAGAAAGTGACAGACAATTATTTGTTATTCCAAGTCATTGTAAAAAAATGGATGATTTCGAAAAAGTTATGAAAATATTAGATGCAATCAAGTAACATTTATGGTAACATAATCGATTATACAGAAATTTTGGAGGCTCTTTATGGATAAAGCACGACGCTACTTTTATATATCAGTTATACTCATTATCATCAGTTTATTCTTAAGTGCTCAGAACCCACTAATGGAAAGTTGGTTTGGTTCTTTAGTATCACTTGTGTTAATTAGCAGTGTACTAAATGGCATATTATTGCTTATTTCAGTTATTACAATTGATAAATCTATAAAGCATCAAACGAGTGCACATCAGACAATTGGAAAGCTCAGTAAACTACTACCAATTGTATTGTTCGTTGTCATCATTTATCATATAATCGTTATAATTAAATTTTTTGGTATTATTTAAGTACTAAATATATATTTAGACTTTGTATACAAACTGAGACATCCTGTTAAATCGAAAGATTTTGTTAGGGTGTTTTGTTTTATATGCAGATCTTTTTGGAGGTTGTATTAATGCTTTATATTGCTATTTTTATTGGTGGCGCTTTTGGTGGCGGGTTAAGATATTTAGTCAGCTTAACGATTATGAACAGTGAATTCCCTTATGCCACCTTTATTGTTAATATAATTGGTGCTTTATTAATGGGGATATTTACTACATATTTTTTAACATTCTTCAAGTCACATCCAATCATACATAAAATGATCACAACCGGCTTTTTAGGTGCACTCACAACCTACTCATCCATGAGTCTTGAAGTAATTCACTTTATTGAACATGGTCAAATGATTTTAGCTATATTTTATATTATGATTAGTATGCTATTTGGCATTATGTTTATGGCTATCGGTTATAAGAAAGGTATTAAACAATCATGACGTTAATATATATCATGATTAGCTCTGGAATTGGCGCCCTTTTACGACAAATAACAAATCAATTTATGAAACATTTATTTAAAGTGAATTTCCCATTAGCAACTTTATTCGTTAATATTATAGGCAGTTTTGTAATTGGAATTTCAGCGCATTACCTCAGTATCAGTTCAGATGTTTATGCCATCATTGTATTGGGACTTTGTGGTGGCTATACCACTTTCTCAACACATATATTAGATGTTTATGAAATGCATGTGCGACATTCATATAAACGTTTAATTATTTATGTAAGTTTAACAATCGTCTTATCAATAAGTGCTTGTTATATCGGTTATCATATTTAATCGTCAATACGATTGTATAGAGGATTATAAACAGATGTGAATATATGTTAACATAGCAAAACCTCGTAAAATTTCTTTATTAAATAAAGAAATTTTACGAGGTTTTAATTCACAATATCGAAGTGGTACTTATATTACGTAGACTATCAGTAAGTATGATCAACGTATGATTAATTTCCTGTAAATGTTTCAGGATCTGGTCCTATTCTACCATCTTTATTTAAAGCATTTAATCTTGATAATTGTTCACTTGTTAATTCAAAATCAAATACGTTTAAATTTTCCTCAATTCTTGATGGTGTAACTGATTTAGGAATAACGACGATACTTTCATCTATATTCCATCTAATGATTATTTGTGCTGGTGTCTTTCCTAATTCATCAGCAATTGTTTTCACAGTTTCATCCTCTAATATTTGGCCATTCATTAACGGTGACCATGATTGTGCCACTATTTTTTGAGCTTCTAAATATGTTCTTAACTCTTTTTGAGTTAAATATGGATGACATTCGATTTGATTAATAACTGGTTTAATTGAGGCAACTTGTAATAAACTTTCTAAATGATGAACGTGGAAATTACTAACACCAATATTTTTAACTTTTCCATCATTATATAGTTGTTCCATAGCTTTCCATGTTTCGGCGATTAAGTGTTCATCTTGACCTGGCCAATGTATTAAATATAAATCTACATATTCTAGTCCTAATCTTTTAAGTGATGCTTCATATGCATCTTGGACATTTTCGCTACCGTAATCTGACATCCAAAGTTTAGTCGTAACAAATAAGTCTTTACGGTTTAATCCAGAAACTTCTAAACCTTCTTTAATTCCTTGACCTACTTTTTCTTCATTATGATATGTTTGTGCAGTATCTATATGTCGATATCCACTTATAATGGCATGTTTAACCGCTTCGGTACATTCGTCATTATTTTCAACTCTAAACGTACCTAATCCTAATGCTGGTATTGTATTACCATTATAAAATTCTACTGATTTTTGAGTCATTTAAATTCCTCCAATGTGTATTATTAAACCATAATAGAAACGACTTTAGTTTCAAGATAAGGTTCAATTCCTTCAGAACCACCTTCTCTTCCAAAGCCACTCTCTTTCATACCACCAAATGGTAAATGTGCAGCACTTGGGCCACCATCATTCCAACCAATAACGCCAAAATCTAAGTTCTCATACAATTGTACACCAGTACTATAGTTCTCTGTAAAGAAATATGCTGCAAGGCCAAATGGCGTATTATTTGCTTTATGAATTACATCATCAATTGAATGATATGATTGTACAGGTATAACAGGTCCAAACGTTTCCTCCGTCATGATTTTCATGTCATCCGTAACATCCGTTAAAACAGTAGGCACGATATAATAGCCACCCTCTTTATAACTATCCCCACCAGTTACAATTCGCGCACCTTTACTCGTGGCATCTTCAATGTGTGATTTGATTTTCTCAAAACCATCTCGATTAATGACTGGTCCTATATCAGTCAATTCATCTTCTCCATTACCTACTTTTAAAGCATTTACAGCAGACCTTAAAGTTTCTTCGTATTTTTGTTGTATCGATTCATGCACGTAAACTCTGTTTGCACAAACACAAGTTTGACCTGCATTTCTAAATTTAGAGGCAATTGTTCCTTCTACAGCTTTCTCAATATCAGCATCTTCATGAACAATGAGCGGTGCATGACCACCTAGTTCTAATGTTATTTTCTTCAATGTTGAACTAGATTGTGACATTAATTGTTTACCTACAGGCGTTGATCCGGTATATGTTATTTTAGAAATGAGCTGATGCTTAGTGAAAATTTCACCTACGTCTTTACCAGAACCATTTACATATTGAATAACATCTTTATCAAATCCTGCTTCATGTGCTAGATCAACAAACTTCATCGTTGTAAGTGGTGTATCTTGAGCAGGTTTGCATATAAAAGTACAGCCTGCAGCTAATGCAGGTGCTGCTTTCCTAGTCATCATTGCAGCAGGAAAGTTCCATGGTGTAATACTTGCTACAACCCCAACTGGTGCTCTTGTAACAATTAATCGTTTGTTATTTACATGTTCTGGTATCGTTCTACCATATGTTCTTTTGGCTTCTTCAGCAAACCATAATATATAGTCTGTTGCATATTTCACTTCACCTTTAGATTCTTTTAAAGGTTTGCCACTTTCACGCGTCATCATAAGTGCAATTTCTTCTTCATGCTCTAAGATTAACTCTCTCCACTTATATAAATACTGACTTCGCTCATGGGCTGTTGTTTTCTTAAATGATTTAAACGCTTCAAATGCACGTTCAATTTTATCATTTATTTCTTCTTCACTATTGTTTTTAAGTGTTTCAATAACCTCACCAGTTGCTGGATTTTTAACTTCGAATTCTATTTGTCCCATTTTAAAAACCACCTTTGTTATAAAAATAGCGCTACAATAAATGCAGCGCTTAAACATTATGGATTAAATTTTTCGATTTCATCCATAATTCTTTCCAAATCTTCCACACTATACTGGAATCGACCATGGAATACAAACTTATTAAAGAAGTGTTGTAACTGTTCATTACCTACTAAAACTTTGATGTTAGGGTCTTGTGAGTAATTGCTTATTGTTGCTTCACTTACTTCATTTGGATGGAAATAAATAATAGGTGTTGGTGTATATTTAAGTTCAAGTTGTCTTTGAATTTCTTCAGTTGTACCATCAACTTCTTTAACTTTATCTGTATAAGAATGAAAAGCTGCTGTTTTCTTATTTGGTTCTTTTTCAAGTAACAACGTCTGTTCTTTTGATGGATTTAAGTCTAATGTTTCAAAAACTTGTCCTAATACTGGGAAATCACCAAATTGCTGTTCAGTTATACCATGGTAAATATGTCCACTTACTAAATTTGAATCTATAACATATATACCCGTTCTTGTTAAAACTAAATGATCGATTTGATGTACTTTACCTAAAGGATCTTTCGGCAAGAAGATATTTGCCATAATATGCATATCTTCTGGTCTAATTCTACGTTCGTTTACAAGTTGATCACGTAATTCTAATAAATGTCTATCTGTAATATATTCCCCTTCATTTTTAGAGAATAATTTTAAAGAGTCAATTTCTCTTTCTTTTTGAGAAATTTCAGCTTGATGCTCTTCTTTTTGTTTAGTTAGTACTTTTTTATTTTCAACTCTTTCATGATCTATCTTTTCTTTGTGCTCTGATTGTAAACTTTCATTTTGTTGTTGATGTTTCTCTTGTATTTTTGTTAAAGACTTTTTCTTTTGCTTCAAAGCAACGAAGAATAAGATAACAAATATTATCGCAATGACAATTGCTGCGATTAAACCATAATGAATCGGTTCTAGTTGATTCATATTTTCTGATCGCTCCCTTTCATATGTATTACATCTATTATAATAAATATTGAGGATAAATTCAGTATTTAACATTATTAATATTCGTTAATTTACAATTTTTTTTAAACTTATCACTTAAAGTTGTTTATATTTAAAATAAAATCCCCTATTCCTTTAGATATTATCCATCAGAATAGGAGATAATTTGAATAAAGTATATACACTTTACTCTGACTTGTGATTTATAGTAAAGCTTTAAGTAGTGAAACTTTATCTAAAGATTCCCAAGGTAAATCAACATCTGTTCTACCGAAATGTCCATATGCAGCTGTTTGCTTATAGATTGGGCGTCTTAAATTTAACATTTGAATAATACCGGCCGGTCTTAAATCAAATAATTCTCTTATTTTATCAACTAGATCACTTTCTGAAACTTTACCAGTCCCAAATGTATCAATCGAGATAGATACTGGTTGAGCTACACCTATCGCATATGCAAGTTGTACTTCACATTTATCTGCAAGTCCACTAGCGACGATATTTTTAGCGACATATCTAGCAGCATAAGCACCTGAACGGTCAACTTTAGTAGCATCTTTACCACTGAAACAACCTCCACCGTGTCTTGCATAACCACCGTAAGTATCTACTATTATTTTTCTACCAGTTAAACCAGCATCTCCTTGAGGTCCACCAATTACAAATCTACCAGTTGGATTAATAAAGAATTTTGTTTCTTCATCTAATAACTCACTTGGTACAATTGGATATATAACATGATCTTTAATATCTTGTTGAATTTGTTCTAAGTCAATTTTTTCATGATGTTGTGAAGATATGACAATTGTATCTACACGCAACGGCTTATCATTTTCATCATATTCAATTGTAACTTGTGTTTTACCATCAGGACGCAAATAATCAAGCGTGCCATCTTTACGAACGTCTGTCAGGCGTTTTGATAATTGATGCGCTAAATATATAGGTAAAGGCATATATGTTTCAGTTTCATTTGTTGCATAACCAAACATTAATCCTTGGTCACCTGCACCAATTGTTTCAATTTCTTGATCTGATAAATCATTTCTATTTTCTAGAGCTACATCAACACCTTGAGCAATGTCTGGTGATTGCTCATCAATCGCTGTTAAAATCGCCATTGTTTGGAAATCATATCCGTATTTAGCGCGTGTATATCCTATATCTTTAACTGTTTGGCGAACCACTTTAGGTATATCAACATATGTAGATGTAGATATTTCTCCTGAAATTAAAGCCATACCCGTTGTAACGGTTGTTTCACAAGCGACTCTAGCTTTAGGGTCTCCTTTTAATAATTCGTCTAATATTGCATCAGAAATCTGATCTGCAATCTTATCTGGGTGCCCTTCTGTTACTGATTCAGATGTGAAGAGTCTTCTATTCTTTGGCATAAAAAATCTCCTTTAGTTGTGTTGTACGGTCTCTTCCTCAGTGCAAATAAAAAGTGCCTTCTCTCATAAAATAATAGAGAGAAGGCACACGTGTCCATTCGCTCTTATCGTTCAGACAATATTGGTCTGCAAACGGTTTGGCACCTTTCTTTCAAATTGAAAGAGGTTGCTGGGTTTCATTGGGTCCATGTCCCTCCACCACTCAGGATAAGAGAATCCGTCAAAAATGATGATACTAAAGAATCCATCTTATGTCAATGTACACCTTAACATTCAAATGTTATAAATTTTTTTATAAATTTCCCCATTAGTATAGACTATATATTTTAATGTGTTATACTAATTCCATGAAAATGCTTACAACAAAACTTTAATCAAAGACATGGGGGTCGTCATTTATGGCAATACAGTCAATTACAGAATCAATAGAATTATCAAACCTTTTAAAGAAGGACACGACACACAAACAATTAACGAGAACTGAATTATATCTTCATATATTAGAAGCCGGTGAAGGTGTTTTAACAGAATCTGGAGCAATCCGAATGGAAACAGGAAAATATACGGGTCGCTCACCTAAAGATAAATTTATCGTTAAAGAAGAAGATACTGAACAAGATATCGATTGGGGAACTATCAATCAACCGATATCAGAACATAGCTTCTTAAATTTATATGATCAAGTTATTGACTATTTAAACCAGAAATCACAACTTTATGTCTTTAATGGTTATGCAGGTGCTGATGAATCAACACGTTTAGATTTACGTGTTATTAACGAATTACCTTGGCATAATCTATTTGCACAAAATATGTTCATTCGACCTGAAACGAAGGAAGAAGCATTAAATATTAATCCAAATTTCACTGTAATCAGTGCACCAGGGTTTAAAGCAGACCCTGCTAAAGATGGAACAAACTCAGAAACATTCATTATCACTTCATTTAAACATCGCGTTATTTTAATTGGTGGTACAGAATACGCTGGTGAAATGAAAAAAGGTATCTTCTCAGTTATGAACTACCTTCTACCTAAAAAAGGCATTATGAGTATGCATTGCTCAGCAAATGTTGGATACAATAAAGATGTTGCCTTGTTCTTCGGTTTATCAGGTACAGGTAAAACAACTTTATCAGCTGATCCAAATAGAAAATTAATCGGTGATGATGAGCATGGTTGGAATGAAAACGGCGTGTTCAATATTGAAGGTGGTTGCTATGCAAAAACAGTCAACCTCAGTCAAGAAAAAGAACCACAAATTTATGATGCAATTCGATATGGAACAGTGTTAGAAAACGTTGCTGTCAACTCAGACGGAACGGTTGATTATGATGATACAGAATTAACAGAAAACACTCGTGCTGCATATCCAATCGAATTTATTGATAACATTGTTACACCATCAATTGCTGGACATCCAAATACAATCATCTTCCTTACTGCTGATGTATTTGGTGTATTACCTCCAATTTCAAAACTAGATAAATCACAAGCAATGTATCATTTCTTAAGTGGATTCACTTCAAAATTAGCTGGTACTGAACGTGGCGTAACGAGTCCACAACCTGTATTCTCAACTTGTTTTGGTTCTCCATTCTTACCTTTACATGCTACGGATTATGCAGAATTATTAGGTAAATTAATTGATGAACATGACGTAGATGTATATCTCGTAAACACTGGTTGGACTGGTGGCGAATACGGTGTAGGTGAAAGAATGAACTTAAAACATACACGTTCAATGATTCGTCGTGCAATTAGTGGAGAAATTAGAAATTCAGAATTTGTTAAAGATGATATTTTCGGTCTAAATATTCCAAAACACGTAGCAGGTGTTCCTGATGAAATATTATTCCCACGTAATACTTGGGTATCTTCTGATGCATATGATGAAAAAGCAAAACAACTTGCTAAAAACTTCAAAGAAAACTTCAGTAAATTCGGTGAAGATTCAATCCATATTCAAGAAGATGGTGGATTCACTTATAATAAGCAATAATATTCATCTTTCACATATATCGATTACTGAACACTAAAAAATCGTAAAATGTCTTTGTTAAATAAGACATTTTACGATTTTTTCTGTTTTGTTCTCATCTCGACTACAACATGACGAAATGAAGCAACAGACAGTTATTCGTTATTTTCACATTTATCCATCCATTTAAATATATATTCTAAAGTATCTCTTTCAACTTGTGGTCTAAATACATGTCCTTCCCCTTCTTTATAAATTGTTTCGTATTTAACATGTTCTTCTTTAAGATGCGACTCTAGGTGAAGTGCCATATTTATACTCACTTGTTTATCTTCTTTACCATGAATAATAAGTATAGGTGGGCTATCTTTATGAATATCTTTAATTGCATTTCTCAATTCATATTCTGATCGTTGTTTTTTCGGGTGTCCAACCATTCTGCGTAACATGCTTCTTAATTCGATACGTTCATCATACATCATCAACATATCCGAAACGCCACCCCAGATGATAAAACTTGTTGCATTTACTTTTTGATAAGTAAGTAATCCTTGAATGCCGCCTCTGGAAAATCCTATCATATGAATAGGTACATTAGGATACAATGTTTTCAATATTTGTATACCTACTGTTACATCTTCCAAATCTTTGCCACCAAATTCATCTCTACCTTCACTTCCATTACTCCCTCTATAATATGGGGCGAATAGTAGCGTATGATCTGTTTTAAATTGTGCAATTCTGCCAGGTCTCACTTTGCCAACTTGACCTTTACCTCCCCTTAAATATACGACGATTCTATTAACTTCAGAATATGGCGTCATAAGGAATCCACGTACTTTTATTCCATCTACTAAATAAGTGACTTCTTCTGTTTCATGACTTTGAAAAAATACTGGCATTTTCTTTTTACTTAAGAAATCCAAGTTCAAACACCCTTTCAACACATTTCAATATTGCTGTGTCTTTTAATAGAAAACTTTTACGGTCTTCTTTAACATCGTTTAATGCATTCACTATGACAGGACCATTTGTTTCTTCATATTTTTGTTTATATTCAATTGAGGCTATATTAATAAAATACACATCTTTATCAAATGGAATTTTATCGTAAACTGTGTAAGATGCTATAAAGATTATTTCTTGTGCAATTCCACCCGTTTCTTCGTATAACTCTCTTTTAATCGCTTCAATATTTGTTTCATCCTTTTCAACTTTTCCTCCTGGAAACTCTATACCTCTTTCTTTATGATCTGTTAAGAGAAATTGTTGCTTATATATAGGTATCGCTAGTACATGCTTTGCATGTTGTGGTTCAAAACTTTGTTTAAATATTAAATCAACATTTAAACCATTTGGATCTTTATAGCGCATGTTACACGACCTCTTTCATTGATTATGATAAACTGAATATATCATTTTTATTAGAAAGGTAGAAACTATTGAAAAAGTTAATCTTAACGACCTTTGTTCTAACAATTACCTTTATTTTAGCAAGTTGTGGTACACAAGGTCAAAAAAATTTCAAAAACAGTTCAGACGCAGTTGAATCATTTCAAAAAGCAGTAAAAAAAGTAGATTCACATTCAATTAAATCTGAGAATCAAACGACTTTAAAGTTTCACAATAAAAAAACAACGTTCAAACAAATTTCTCATGGTAGAACAAATCATCATGATAAGATGGCATTTAATATTTCACAAAAAAGCAATAATAAATCTTTTAAGACGAACAACAAAAGTATCTTCATTGATTCCAATGAAATGCAATCTTCTCCAAAGGCACATTATTTAAATTTTAATGCTCAACAATCTGAAATAGATTATTATCAAAAACTCGGACAAGATTGGTTTGATTTCACTGAATTTAATCAAGGCATATTAAAACCAATTGAAAATGATATTACTATAAATGATAGAACTTTATCCTATGATGGGAATAATAAAGTGATGAAACGGTTATATGAACTTGGATTTAATCAATCACCGTTAGCTGATCAAGAATCGTTAAGTCAAATTAGCAATTTGAAAATTAAAGAAGGTAAATTCAATTTAACACTACAGCAAGATAAAGCCCTACCTAAACAACTTACATTTGGTATCGTTGCAACTGGCAAAATTAAAAATGAAACAGTTACAATCCATATGAAACAAACTACTGATTATTATAAATATAATCATACAGAAGTACATCCTTATAAAAATTTAATAAACGATAAATACAAATAGGAGGCCAATTATGAAAAAATTATTCATTAAATTTATCCGTTTATACCAAAGATATATTTCACCATTAACGCCGCCTACATGTCGTTTTGAGCCGACATGTTCAAATTATGCAGTAGAGGCAATATCTGAATACGGTGCCATCAAAGGAACAGGCATGGGTATCATTAGAATATTGAAATGTCATCCATTCCATCCCGGTGGTTTCGATCCAGTACCACCTAAGAAAGATAAACATTAAATAATGAAGCCCATACAGGCAATTGATCACATATCTTCAATTACCTGTATGGGTGTTTAATATTTATTATATTTTTTTAATTTTTGTTTGTTTACTAATGGTGGCGTATACATGATATTATTTTGATCTATTGATGCTGGATTTTCAATGAAATCATGATCGAAATAGTAATCACTTGGACTAATATCACTTGGATAATCACTATAACTTGCAAGCATAGCAGTAAAATATGCGCTTAGTCCAAATTCATACATGCCCCCAATGACAACTTTAAGTTCGTTTTGTTTACAATAATTAATCATTTCTATTGCTTTATCAATTCCACCAACTCTAGATGGCTTAACTACTACACCATCAATTACTTGTTCTGTATTGAATTTGTTAACTGTATCAACATTTACTGCTGACTCATCGATAAAGACGGGTACATTCAATTTATTTCTTAACGTTAAATACGTTTCATAATCTTTAAAAGGCTGTTCTATATATATAAACTGCTTACTTTTAAATTGATTTAATATAGAAATATCAGATTCTGTTATCTTTCCATTAGCATCTATCACTCTTAAAACATCTGGATATTGTGTCTCCAAAAACTTCATATCTTCTTTAGAATGTTGATTCCACTTTAATTTAATTCTATTAGGCATTGTATGTGCATAACGAGTTACATATTCTTTTAAATGGCCATTCACTGTCGCACCATATGATACTTTAACTTCTCCTAATTCATTAAACATTTGAACAAATATCATAGACAAAACACTTCTAGCATTTGGATATTCATCTAATTCATTTAATTTAGAAACACTAGATTCATAATTATCAAATGTGTCATGTTGATGTTTTTCAAACCATTTTTTCAAGTTTATGACGACAGACGCTATCGTCTCATCGTGATACCAATCAGTTTCGAACGCGTTACACTCTCCAAAGTAGGAACGCCCATATATATCAACCCATTCAACAACAAGTACTTCTCTTTTATCAAGATGAATAAGTGGTGTTTCAATTGGCACTTTAAAATTTGCGGTATATGAATAAAAATATAAATTATTCCTTCTCATTCATAACCCACTCCTTCACTTTGTAACGAGATAGTTTTCCTGTTGAAGTACGAGGAAGTTGATTTATTCTGTAAAATTGTTTTGGGTGTTTGTATTTGGCTAAGTTATCGGTTAGAAGTTGAACCAATTCATTTGTGCTGACTTCATTTCTAGCTTCATATACTAATACAGGAACTTGTCCCCAATTAAGATCATCAGACGGAACTGCGACACAATTGATAATATCTTTATGTCTTAATATAATTTGTTCAATTTCAAAAGGATAAATATTTTCTCCGCCACTTATGATGAGATCCTTCCTTCGATCATAAATAAATACAAACCCATTATCATCGATTGAACCTATATCCCCTGTTTTGAAAAAACCATCTACAAAATCATCTTGTGGATGCGATGAAGTCAAATAGCCGTTCATGACATTACCACCTGATAGTGTCAATTCACCATGCCCATTTTCATCTTGATTGATCACTTGTAATTTAACATTTGAAGGCAATTTCCCAACTGTACGCGGTTCTTCCATTAACATCTTAGGGCTTGCAGTTACAAACTGTGAACACGTTTCTGTCATCCCAAATGAATTATAAATTGGCAAGTTCTTATTCAGTGCTTCTAGAATAAGTGCATCAGATAACTTAGCGCCTCCTAATAAGATTTTCTGTAAATTGAAAGGTTGATTTAACCCACTATTCATTAACCATTGAAGTGTTTGTGGAACAAGTGAAATGTGTGTTACATCTCCTTGTTTAATGATATTCATCACCTTTTCAACTTCAAATTTAGGTTCTAACACTAATGTGAAGCCTGCAATTAAACATCGAATAAGCACACTTAATCCGGAGATATGATAAATTGGTAAGACGGATAACCAAATAGTTGATTCATCAAATCCTAGGCTTTCTTTACATCCTAAAGCACTATAATAATGATTTAAAAATGTTTGAGGTACTGCTTTGGCTGGTCCTGTTGTTCCAGAAGTAAACATAATCGAAGCGATTCGATTCATATCGAAAGGTGCTATATTTTCAATTTCTATATCATGCTTAATTTCATTAATCATCACGATTTCTTGCTTTATATTTAATGTTTTATAAGATAAGACACACGTTACATTTATACGACTTAATTGTTCTTCAATTTCTTTAGCACTTAGTTTTGTGTTAATCATCACGATTTCTATATGTTGTAACCAAGCCCCTAGAATGAGGGGGATATGTTCTATATCATTTTGTATATAAAAAGCTACTCTCTTATGATTTAATTGTTCAAAAAAATAAGCGTAATTTTTAGCTTTTTGTAATAATGTTTCATAAGTCATAAAGTAATCACTTTGTTTAATTGCTATTTTATTAGGCATTTCATTTGCACGATTTTCGATCCAATGTAACATTTATAAAAATCCTCCTTATACCCATATTCATTATACATTGAATGAATCAATTCAACATAAAAAAAGCTTTATCTTGCCTCCAATTCATATTTCAAGAAAAGAGCCTGCAACATATGTTATGTCACAGGCCTATTACGTAATTAAATTTTATTTTTATTAATGTTTAAGTAATTGTCTTTTCTTTGTCACTGCTAATTCCAATATTAAAAATACAAGACCAATTAGCGTTAAAAATGGTGCAACTAGAGCTAGATCACTCACCTCTAATGTACTAACAACTACCCCACCAATAAACGCACCTAAAGCATTTCCAATATTAAATGCTGATTGGTTCATTGTACTTGCTAACATCGGCGCGTCTTGTGATATAACCATGCTTTTAAATTGAAGGGACGGACTCATACTAAATCCTATTAAACCAAATATAAATATACCGACTACCATTAATATACTATGACTCTGAATGTAATACATCATGAATATATATATTGGGAATACGATAAATATAATTTGCAACGTACGATTTAAGTTCCAATCTGCTAGTTTACCACCAATTATATTACCTAATGTAACACCTACTCCGAATATAATCAGAACAAACGAAATCCATTTTTCTTCTATATTTGAAACATTGATTAATATTTGAGAAATGTAAGTAAAATATGCGAACACACTACTAAATCCAAATAGTGTGACACCTAACGTTAACCATAATTTGATATCTTTTAAAACTGTTAATTCATTTTTAATTGATATTGGTTGCGTATCTTGTTTATTCGGAACAAACTTAATAATACCAATAAGTGTCATCAAACCAATAATACTAATAATGATAAACGTCATCTTCCAACCTAACATTTGTCCAATGAACGTTCCAAATGGTACACCTATTATATTACTCATTGTTAACCCCATAAACATAAGAGCCATTGCACTTGCTCTTTTATGTTGCGGAACCATGTTTGCAGCTAATATAGAACCAATTCCAAAAAATGAACCATGTGCTAATGCTGTGACGACTCTACTTAATAACAACAGACCGTAAGTTGGTGCAATACCACCTATTCCGTTTCCAATAATAAATATCGACATTAATAAAACTAATAAATTTTTTCTAGGCAGTTTATATGTTGCAAGGACAATAATAGGTCCTCCTATAGCAACACTTAAAGCATAGCCTGTGATAAGTTGACCGGCATCAGAAACTGATACATTTAAATCTCTTGCAATGTTTGGTAATAACCCCATAATAACAAATTCCGTCATACCAATTGCAAAGGCCCCTAAACTTAACACCCAAATTGCTATAGGATATTTCTTCAAATGTATTCACTCCTGTATTCTTACTAATTTAATCAGATTTATCTATGATAATACTTTTAAAATATAAATACAAGCGTTTTTATTTAAATAAAAAAACAATCTTGAAAAATGCTTTCTTTTTTCAAGATTGTTTTATAGTATTAACTATTTTAAAGTATTAAGCCAACCAATCGCAATCGTACCATATCCCGTATGTACAGACGCAACAGGCACTAGTGGTTCAATATAGACTTGTATGTCTTTATTTAAAGAATGAATACGTTCTTTCCATATATGTGCTTCAGCAGCATTACCAGCATGCATTACACCGATACATTTTATACCGTTATCTATCGCTTCTTTAATATGCGTAATTAAATATGCTTCAATTTTTTTCATACCTCTAGATTTTAAAGTTAAATCTATTGTACCGTGTTCAAGTTTTAACAATAATTTGATGTGTAATAATCCACTCAATAAATACTTACTATTTGAAACACGTCCACTATTTTTCAGTTGATGTAAATTTTTCGGCATCAAATATAATTCACTTGATTGCTTAACATGCTCTAGCTTATTTATAATATCTTCAAAGCTAAATCCTTCTTTATATAATTTCTTTCCATATTCTAATAATGAACGCTGTGGAAAACTTCCAGTCCCACTATCTATTACATGGGTATTTAAATTAAACGACTGAGATGTTGAATAAGATGATTGATAAGTCCCTGTCAGTTTACTTGAAGCATGGATCGCAATTACGTGCGTATATCCTTCATCTTCAATTTGTTGATAAACTTCTGTAAATTCATGTGGTGTTGGTTGTGCTGTTTTAGCACCATTTCCATTATTCTTTAACATTTCAAAAAATTCATCAGTACTTTCAAAATCTAAATCTTTATAAGGTTTCCCTTCAAAAATTGTAGACAACGGTGCAACGAATAAATCTTGCTCTTTAACATTTTGATCTATATAAGTTGTTGTATCAATTAACCAAGCTAATTTCATAATATCCTCCAAAAAATCACTAAAACCTAAGTCTTTTATTTAAGACAATCAAAATAACATCATCTTATATTTATTTTTACCATAAATACTATAAATTAACAATTAAAAACTAAATACATCATTGCGTTATTTAATAATATGAAACTCAATTAATAATACTAATATAACTTTAATAAGATAGTCATGGCTTTAAAAACGAATATTATATAACCTATAGCGCTTTATTACTATCTTTATATATTAAAGAGAGGGAATTTTTCTATAACAAAAAAATCTCATCATAAAAGATGAGATTTTTGATTAAGCAAGTAGGAATACGCCCAAGTTTAATAGCAATACTACTAAACAAATAATGAATGGTAATATAAAAATGATTTTCTTTGTTTTTACGATACTTACAACACTAAATATAATACCTAATAGACTACTTATTATTGCTGCAAAGAAAAATTCTCTTGTAAATCCTTCCAATGAGAAAAATAATTGATAACATAATAATGATAATACTGTAAATACAACTGATAATTTAGTAGATTTCATGTTGATTCCTTTCTTTATATAAAGTATAAACATATTTTATTGAATAATCCAATTATTGTCAATGGATTTTTTTACAGCCGTTAATTATAAAATCTTTATTAATATTTGAAAAAGTTAATATAACATTTTAACCCATATGCAATGCCCCTTCATTATACAAGCCTTTATTAATTAACTTTTCTGTTATACAATTATATGTATTGAAAAGGAGAAATAGAAAATGAAAAAATTACTTATATTATTTATAGCAACATTATTCGTTTTAAGTGCATGTAGCTCTCATGATTCTACAACAAAAACGAGCAACAACGAATCAGATAAAGCAGGCACTTCCGAAAACAATAAATTTAAATTTAATGATGATAGTAGCTTAAACATTAAAAATGCATTCATTATAAAAAACACACATGATGGTAAGAAGTATATCGCATTTAAATATGTAGCAACAAATCGAGCAATTGAAGAATTATCTTCATTAACAGCATTTAAACTGCATACAAAAATCACACAAGATAGTAATCAAGAAATCGTTAAACATGTTTCACCTACTAAAGGTAACTTAGGTAAATGGAACAAGCATTATATGGGAAGCATTACAAAAGGAGATAGTGCTAAAGGTTTAATCGCTTATCAAATAAATAATGATAAGAAGGTTAAACTTACGTTAATAGAAAAAAATGGTGATAAAGTAAGCGAAAAATTATACAATCCTAAAAAATTAGATACCGTAGAATTTGATGGTAAACATGACAAAATAAAAATCAAAAAGACAAGTAATGAATAAATAATCCTACTAAACACATTAAAAACCGTAAAATTTCTTTATTAATAAAGAAATTTTACGGTTTTTTATACTAATTTACTAGCAATACCCTACTTATTTATAATTTTTAGATCATTCGTTTATAGATCCGTCTCTTTACTTAATTTCAATTATTTAATATTTTGTTATTAAATAATGACATAATAACTACTTTAAGACAGCATCTTTTCTTTATAGTTTTAGATATAATCAAAATAAAGCTAGTGTGTTTTGAAACTTACAATTATAAAGATACGATTCATTACACAGTTCACTTCTTGTTGTAACGAAGTTACTAATTTAAGAAAGTTGTTGGTATCAAGATAATTAACTCAAATGTATTTGAAACATATGCTATGAAACAGATTTCAGAAAGATACCAAGACACATTTATTATGTTACCATTTGGAATTTCGTAGCAAAATACTTTTTCAAAATCCTATATTCTACTTATCATATATCAGTTCAGTATATATACAATTTCATCGAATAAATGACACTTAAATACATAATTTAAAGCATTAATGCCAAATATATAACTAAAATTAGAGCTACTTATATAAGTTTGATACTAAAAATTTCATACAAAACGATTTCTATACACCTAACAAACAGCCATTTTTTCTCTCCTAGCCATTATCTATCTTTATGATGTTATGCTAATAGCATCATCATAGCCAATATAACTAAACATAATGACATCAAAATCTTATATGCAGTATTATATTTTAGTAATATTTTTTTGAAACAAAGACCTAAAAATGCCCAAGCAACAGCACCTGACACACCTATGAGCGCAATGGTAACGGTATAGGTCAGGCAAGCAAAAATTGTCATATCTTGTGTAGTGACATAAGTAACAATTGCAGTTAGTACGTAAACGATAGTCTTAGGATTCATATATTGAAGATATAATCCATCGCGTAAGCGATAAGTATGGTACAAGTTAGTGTCTTTGTGATTATGTTTAAACATTGAATATGCTAGATATAATAAATAAACAAATCCTACTAATTTAATAATGAAAATAAAATTCGTAAAATAAATTGTCATAAACTCACTAAAAGTTAGACATAGCAATGAAAGTGTTAAGAAGCCTAAGCCAATTCCAATTAAGAATTTCAATGTACCTCTAATACCTAGCCGTAAAGCACCATCCAATGCTAATAAATTATTTGGACCAGGTGTATAGCTCATGAAAAATGTATAAATGATGAAAGAAATAAACAAATTAAAT
>NZ_PPQZ01000046.1:0-19543 GCF_002902525.1 Mammaliicoccus stepanovicii | reverse complement strand
GAAATAAACAAATTAAATTCGCCTCGCATTATCTTTTACTATGAAGAACAAGTATAATACACCCTATATATAAGATATATTCTTTAAAAATTTTATATCCACTTTATATAAAAGTCAATTTAAAAATTATTAAAGAAAAGATATGCACTATTAGGTGTTATAAACCTTCACAACTGATAAATTGGATTAAAAGATGAATTAATAATACCTTGTATATTGAGACACATAAACACATCGTACTTATTGAGTAAATCAATTTCTATAGAATACCAATGCATGAGACATTTCAACAATTATGCGTAATTTTGAACTTTAAAATATTCCCTGTGTCTCATCAACTTTTATTAGAACTTTCCCATTTGTATGATGATTAAATGTATAGTCTAATGCTTTATTAATTTCCCTTATTGTAAATACTTGATCATCTACATCTGGTATAATATTATCTCTTTCGATAATTTCACCTAAATCTTTCAATTGTTCACCATCTGAACGTACAAAAATAAAGCGATAATCTATGGATTTTTGTTTTGCTTTTTTATCAAATTTTTTACCAGCAACTCCAAATAGCATCTTCTTAAATGCTGAAAAACCCCTTTTTTCAGCAAAATGCTTATTGGGAGCATTAATTAAACTGACTATTGTTCCCCCAGGTTTCATTACAGATAATTCTTTATCAAATTCTTTAGGCCCTAGTGTATCAATCACATAATCTATATTAGATAACATTTCCCAGTAATTTTCACTTTTATAATCTATATATTGATCTACACCTTTTGCGATAAATTGATCCTTTACTCTTGGACTTCCAGATACAATTACTTTTAATCCTAAAGATTTTGCTATTGGTACAGCCATTTGTCCGAAACTGCCAGACCCCCCTGGAATAAATAACGTCTTTCCAAATTCAGCTTGTAATTCTTCAGTAATGGCTTGATATGCGGTTAAGCCTGTTAATGGAACTGCAGCACCAGTTTTAAGATTTAAGTTAACCGGTAATTTTGCGATAGCATTTGTATCAATTGCAATATAATCTGCAAATGCACCAATTTTGTCAATGGGTAATCTTGTGTAAATTTTATCTCCAACATAATAATCAGTGACTTTACTACCAATTTCAGTGATAATTCCCGTTAATTCGTTACCTAAAGTAACCGGCATTTTATAATCTTGTATTAACTTTACATCCCCAGATATAATCAGTTTTTCTAAAGGGTTTATTGCAGCATAAGAAACTTTAACCAGCACCTCACTCGACTTAATTTCTGGGACATCTATATTATTAACATGTACTTCTAAATTTTTATTATATTTCTCTAACTGGACAGCTCTCATTCCAACACTCCTCTTTATATTTTAAGAATTTATGATATTATAATGGTTATTAATACAACTCGAATCTTATTCAAAAGTATTTCGTTGTCCCTCAGAATGGGTGACTATAATTGAAAAAGCTTGATATAAAGCAAATTGTTAGTTCACTTATCTACTAACAATATACAGAGGAGGTGGGACTTATTCAATATGTCCCACCTCCTGTTACATATAATATCAGCACTTAGTTCGTCTAGGAATTTATGATATTCTTCTTTATTCCATACTTTGTTTTCTTTATCTTCACTATACCACTTATTTAAGGTTTATTTATTTCTAAATAAACAATAGTATTTCTTTTCTCATTAAGCTATCTCTTTCTACATCATTTTTCTAATATTGTCTTTTATAATTTTCTATAACTTGTTACTGATATAAATTTATCTTCAAATTTAAATGTGTTATTATCATCAACTTGTTGTATTAATCAAATAATAAATTATGCTTACTTATTATTATCTATCCATGTTTTTATTTCTTTTGTGATTGGGGTAAAAAACGCAGTATTTTTATCCCCACCTTCTAATATTCCAATGAGCTCATTTGTGTCTTCTAAATATAGTCCCGATCCAGATTGACCGCCCGAAGCTGACACATCAACTTTAAAGGCATTATTCCAGTTTTTCGTAATTGCCCCTCTTCGTTTAATTTGATAATTGTTTCCCGTATCCGAAGCGTATCCGATTGTGTATACATTCTTACCAACTAAATCATCAACTTTATCAACCACTTTAATTTTTAGTTCTTTATCTTTCATATAGTAATTAAATGAGGTATTTAAATCACTGCTTTTAACTATTGCTATGTCATCAACTCTAACTTGACTATTCTCCTTATACGTAATGCCTTCTGTTATAGCAAAATAACTTAAAGGCATAGAGGCACCTGATAGTGCTGGATAGACATAACCCAGAGGTTCTTTTGAATCTTTAAACTCTATACAGTGCGCAGATGTTAGAAAACTGTTATTTCCGACAGCTATAGCCGTACACCAGCTACTGTTAGCTCGCTCAAACTTTGAAGTAAATAAGTGATTGCCATTCAATGTGTCAGTGACAATATCTTTATTGTTGATATCAGCACGAACTTCTTTATCATTTAAAGAAAAAATAAGGATTCCAAATAAACACATAATAATAAATTTTTTATTCACCATAAATGCTCCTTGTATATATTTTTTAATCATTAAAAACATTAAAGCGATTTACATAATATGTCAAACAATAAATAGGAGCTTATCTTTTTTAGTTATGTAAGGGTTAAAGAAAAAAATATCCCCATCTAGTTTCCGCTAGACAGGGTAATGGTAATTTATTTAAAATCGTGTATTGCAACTCCATATTATAATATTTCTCATTTTGAGTCAAATTTCAATATATACCAGAACTTTCATTCTTAATCTTTTCTTATCGATAATAATACAAATAGTATTATAATCATACTTATCTTCAGATATATAAATTATCCACATGCAACTCACATGTACTTGATGAACATAAAAAAAGCAAGGGCAAAAAGTAAGAGAATTAATCTCTTGACACTTTTTGACACTTGCTAGCTTGAGTTTACTTACCTAGTGCAAGTAAACTCAGTAATATCAACGTCTTGGAAGGGTTGAATATTAAGGTACAAACGGAGAGTGAGGGATTCGAACCCTCGAGACGCTTGTGGCGCCTACACACTTTCCAGGCGTGCTCCTTCGGCCAACTCGGACAACTCTCCATAAAAAAAATCAGAAGCGATATTTCACTTCTGATTATATGACCCCTACGGGACTCGAACCCGTGTTACCGCCGTGAAAGGGCGGTGTCTTAACCGCTTGACCAAGGGGCCTTATGGCTCCACAGGTAGGACTCGAACCTACGACCGATCGGTTAACAGCCGATAGCTCTACCACTGAGCTACTGTGGAATAATAATGGAGCGGGTGATCGGAATCGAACCGACAACATCAGCTTGGAAGGCTGAGGTTTTACCACTAAACTACACCCGCTTAAAAATTAAATATGGGGCGACTGATGGGAATCGAACCCACGAATGTCGGAACCACAATCCGATGCGTTAACCACTTCGCCACAATCGCCATACTTGTAAAAAGTATGGCTCAGGACGGAATCGAACCGCCGACACAAGGATTTTCAGTCCTTTGCTCTACCGACTGAGCTACTGAGCCAAATTAAAAAAATGGCGGTCCCGACGGGAATCGAACCCGCGATCTCCTGCGTGACAGGCAGGCATGTTAACCGCTACACCACGGGACCAGCATTAAAAAGTATTGCGGGAGGCGGATTTGAACCACCGACCTTCGGGTTATGAGCCCGACGAGCTACCGAACTGCTCCATCCCGCGTTAATAATAAATAAATTGGCTACCTTTTTAATATAACACATTTATAAATATTATGTCAAGAAAATATTAAATTTCTTTTATTAAAAAATGGTGACCCCTACGGGATTCGAACCCGTGTTACCGCCGTGAAAGGGCGGTGTCTTAACCGCTTGACCAAGGGGCCTCTCTTTGAGAACTACTTAATTATATATAGAAATAGTAAAGTCGTCAATGCTATTTCTTTACTTTTTTAATATTAATATTGAACTTTTAACATCTTTGATACATATGTCACTAAACGGAAAATAATGATGTCCAAAATCTGTGCTTAAAAAGCAAAAAAAAGATGAAATGACATCTAAAATTGATTGAAAATCATTTCATCTTTCCACTTTCACATTATTATTTCAAATAATTTATCATTTGATTACTTGCATTTTTAGCCATTTGAACACAATCTGGAAGGCCAACTGCATCAAATGATGCACCTGTAATGATTAAATTATGATAATTTGTTTCAATATGATCTTTAATATCATTAATTCGATCAATATGCCCTACTTCATATTGTGGCATACTATGAGGAAGCTTCGTAACAATATAAAATTCTGGTTCCCCTTTTATTTTCATAATTTTATTTAAATCATTCAGTGCAACTCTTTTAAGTTGCTCTTCATCTTTATGATGAATAATGTTGGATCCAGCTTTACCTACATATGCTCTTAATAACACTTTACCTTCAGGAGTTGTATGTGGCCACTTCTTGTTTGTCCAAGTACATGCTGTAATTTCAGTATCACTTGTACGCGCAATAACGAATCCTGTACCATCTTTATCGTTTATTACTTGTTCCTTATCAAATGCCATGACGACAGTTGCAACACTTGTTGATGGCATATAATTAAAATAATCTAGTGCTAAATCATCTTTAAACCATTTAACAAAATGCTGATGCGGTGTTGTTACTATTACACCATCATATTCAATTTCTTCATTATTGATAGTTAAAAATGATTTATTTTCTTTTTGTGTAAAATTTTGAACTGGCGTATTTAAATATATGTTTACGTTTCTATCTTCTAAATTACTTTGTAAAGTCTTAATAAACGATTCCAATCCATTTCTAAATTGTTTAAATTGACCTTTAGGTTTTACGGTCACTTTATTATTAGATTGACGATTAGCTTTCTGAGCTATCATACCTTTAATTAAACTTCCTGTGTCTTCTTCTTGTTCTTTAAAGTGGGGAAACGTTGTTTTTAAACTTAAATTATCAATATTTGCACCATAAATACCAGCCATTAATGGTTCTATTAAATTTTCAAGTACCTCATCACCAAGTCTTTGTCTAAAAAAGTGTCCAATTGAAATATCAATATTCATTGGTTTTACAGGTAAAACTAAATCTAATCCAGCTCTAAGTTTACCAACTGGTGAGATAAGTTGCGTTTTTATAAATGGTTTAATTTCTGTTGGTATCCCCATTATAGAGCCGCCTGGTATAGGGTAAAGCTTATTGTGGCTATAAATATAGGATTGACCTGTCTTATTTGTCACTAAATCATCAGCAATTCCAATTTCTTCAGCTAATTCCGTCATGATTGTTTTTCTTCCAAGATAAGATTCAGGCCCTAGTTCAATTGTATAACCGTCTTTTCGATAAGTTTTAATCTTACCGCCTGCTCTATCTTCTTTCTCATAAACATCTATTTGAAGATCTGGATTTTCTTTTCTCAAATAATGGGCAGCAGATAACCCAGTTATCCCCGCCCCTATTATTGCAACACGCTTCGTCATAGTGTTCACTTCTTTCTTATTCATATATTGAATTAGAATTTTTTCTTAATAGCTTCTACCATTGCTTCAATAAATTTAGGATCAGTATTTGGCATTGGTGGTCTATGATAATTTACACCTAACTCATCACATACTACTTTACATTCATAATCATTATCGTATAGTACTTCTAAATGTTCACAAACAAATCCAACTGGTGTATAAATAAAATGTTTATAACCATGTGTGTTGTATAAATCACGTGTAAGGTCTTGAACATCTGGTCCTAACCAAGCTTCTCCAGTTTGTCCTTCTGATTGCCATCCAACTGATACATGTTTAACATTTGATTCTGTACTTAATATTTTTGCTGTTTCTTCCAGTTGATCAGGATATGGATCATTTGCTTTTTTAATTTTTTCTGGCAAACTATGTGCTGAAACAATAAGCACTGTCTCTTCATGGCTATCTTCTGGAATCATCTGTAATGTGTCGTTAATTTTAGTTGTCCAATAAGAAATAAATGAAGGTTCTTTATAAAACTGTTCTACATGATACAATTTAATGCCATATTTATCCGCTTCTTCTTTAGCACGTTTATTATAACTACCTACTGAAAAATTAGAGTAATGTGGTGCTAATACAATTGTAACGGCTTCTTCTATTCCATCTTGATTCATTTGCTCTACTGCATCTTCAATAAATGGATTGATATGTTTTAAACCAATATATAATTTAAACTCAGTGTCAGTATATGCATCATTTAATGCGCCTAATAAACTTTCTGCCTGCATTTGTGTTGTACCAGCTAATGGTGAAATACCACCTATTGCTTTATATCGTCCTTTTAAATCTTCAATCTGCTCTTCTGAAGGTTTTCTACCATGTCTTATATGCGTATAATAAGGTACAATATCACTTTCTTCGTATGGTGTACCGTATGCCATAACTAATAGTCCAACTTTTTTACTCATTTTCTATTCTCCCTTTTACTTAAATAAATGATGTTTTTCCCAAATTATTGGTTTTTCTTGTAATTATGAGAATAATCATGTACAAATTGCGAAACTTTTCTTAATGTATCAGGTTTAACTTCTGGAAATACACCGTGCCCAAGATTAAAGATGTAATTATTGTCCATAAGTCCTTGATCCAATATTTGTACTAATCTTTCTTCAATAACATCCCATGGTGCTAATAAGATAGAAGGATCTAAGTTACCTTGAAGACCTTTTGTTATACCTTTTGCGCGTGCATCTTTAATTTGAAGTCTCCAATCAAGTCCGATAACATCAACCGGTAATTGATTCCATTCTTCTATAAGATGACTTGCCCCAACACCAAACGTTGTGACTGGTACATTTTTTTCTTTAATACCTGCGAATATTTTATTCATTGATGGTCTAATGAAATAGTGATAATCTTCAGCGTTTAATGCACCAACCCATGAATCAAAGACTTGAATCATCTTACAACCAGCATCGATTTGAGCATGTGTATATTTGATTGCCATATCAGCAAGTGTATCCATCAATTTAAACCATGTTTCAGGTTGTTGATACATAAATGCTTTCGTCTTATTATAATTTTTAGATGGGCCACCTTCAATCATGTAGCTTGCTAAAGTAAAGGGCGCACCAGTAAAACCAATTAATGGTACATTTAATTGTTCTTCAGTTAACAGTTTAATTGTATCCAGAACATATTTCACATCTTCTTCTGGATTAATTCGACCTAAACGTTCAACGTCTTTAATATCTTTGATTGGATTATGAATTACAGGACCAATACCTGATTTGATTTCTACATCAACACCAATTCCTGTTAATGGTGTCATAATATCTTTATATAAAATGGCAGCATCAGTGTTATATTGATCAACTGGCAATTTTGTAACATAAGCACATAATTCAGGTTGATGCGTTATTTCAAATAATGAGTATTTTTCTTTAATCTTTCTATATTCTGGTTGAGATCTACCAGCTTGTCTCATAAACCAAACTGGGGTATGCGTTGTTTCTTCATTATTTACAGCTTTTAAAATTGTATCGTTGAACGGTTTATTCATTTCATTCACCTCATAATAATCATTACAATCTATTTTAACATATTCTATTATAAAGTAATCTATGTGTTAAAAAAGTCATAAATTATACAAAATGTTGATTTAACTGTTTGATTTTATTCATTACATGTATATAATCAAATTAAAGATAATTAGGAGGTCATAAAATGAAATGTTATATAACAACCGGTACATACGAGTATCTCCATGGCTTATTGAATAAGTATCCAGATGAAAATATTCATCATTACACAAGACAAGACACTACTGTACTAATACATGAAACAACTGGTGAATCAGTATTTTCCCAACCAAGAGAATACAGAGTAATAGAATCTAAAGGTGAATTTTACAATCATGAATTTATCGCAGCTAGCTACATTCCAGTGTCTGAAGAAATGCAACATCGATTCGAAAATCATTATATTGGCTTAGATAGCCAATTTGACCAATTCGAAGGGTTTGAGTCATTCAGACTTTTACAACCAAGAAGAGGTGATACTTTTATGATACTCATTGGATTTGATTCTAATGAGCTTTATGAAGATTTTGCTAAGTCAGCGTTCTTTGCAGAGTATTTCTCTAGAGAAGCAACGAGAAAATTCTCTGGTGCTGATCAATATTCAACTGCAAACTACACGAAATATTGGTATCGTCCGGAAGAAGATGAGTAATCCAGCATAAGCATATATTTATAATGTTTATAAACGATACTCATACTTCAAAAAAGAACGCACATACTTTGTATAAAAACAAAGTTATGTGCGTTCTTTTTATTGATAAATATTTATTTCAAGTTGATTAGTCTCTCAGTAATTCTTGATGTTTTTTTAACTTTTTAATAGTTGAATCAATCGTTAACCACCCTACTATAAAGAATAAAACAATAAAGTAGAACGAATCTGTAAATTTAATTACGTAAATAGTCGATAATATTATGCCTAATATCCACATCATTAATCTTAAAAATTGATGATAACCCGTAATTACTTTATTTTCACTTACAGGCCAAACTTGTGGCCATAAGCCATAAGCTTGTTGTTTATAAAATTGAGATAACTGTAAAATCAACAAGTACATAATAACTGCACCCAATATAGCCGAAATAATGGCTTGGTCAATCCACCAGATCAATAATAAACCAATAATCATAAATCTTAATACAACGAAGAATGCATCTTTGCCTCTTAAAAAACTTCGAATAAATAAATATTTATACATATTATCATCATTAAATTTATTTACTGATGGTGCCTTTAAAAATACATCTAAATATCTACGTCTTACTGTTCTTTCATTTAGTACTTTAACATCAGTAAACATATTAACAAATTTATAGTAGTTCATCTTGTGATTGTACTCAATTGATATTAATGTTTCCCATTGGAAAAACGTACCCCTATTGATATTTTCTAATAGCAGAATGACAGCACCTAAAATAACAATCGTAGCTAAACCAGAAAACATACCAACACATAATGTTGTGTAATAACCGCTAGCATAAACAATAAATAATAATACGTTTACTCCCCAATTGTCGAGACCGTATTTTATCCAATACCACTTTACAATTAATCCTAATATTGGATAAATAAAACTTAATACTATAAACGAAATGTATAAATAGAACTTACCACTCAACACTTGAGTAAAAAGTGGTATCCCTATAACCAATATAATGACCGGCAAATATAATCTGTTAAGATAACTATATACAATTGATTTCTTAATATAACTACGCATATGTTTTTCAAAAGGCAATAAATATAATTTATCCGCTTCTTTAAATAAAGTTCTCATAGGAAAAATAGAAACAAATGCTAATATTAACGACATGATTAAACTGTAATTAACATCTTGAGGAACGTGTTTTAACCAATCACTATATCCTAATGCAAAAGCGCCAAGCATAATCGTTAAAAATACTAAAAAATGACCATTAAAAATAAACTTATTATATTTAACCTTTTCTAGTAATGCTTCATTCCGTCGAATGTTAAATAATTTCTTTGCATCATTCATACTGCTCACCTTGAGTTAAATGTATATAAATATCATCTAGTGTAGCACTTTCTAGTCCTGTCTTCATTCTTAATTCATCTAAATTACCCATTGCCACAAGCTTACCTTTGTCTAATATAATAAACCTATCACAATAGCGCTCTGCAGTTGCAAGTATATGCGTACTCATTAAGACTGAAGCACCATTATTTCGTCTTTCTACTATTAAATCTAACATTGTTTGAATTCCCAATGGATCAAGACCTAAAAATGGCTCATCAATAATATATTGTGCAGGTTCAACTAAAAATGCACAGACGATCATTACTTTTTGTTTCATACCTTTTGAAAAATGTATCGGAAATACTTTCAATTCATTATCGAGTCTTAGTCGTTTTAATAATGGCATAGCTCTTTCTAGAGCTGTTTTTTTATCGATGCCATAAGCCATTGCAGTCATATAAATATGTTCTTCTAAAGTTAATTCATCGTACAAGACTGGACTTTCAGGAATATACGTTAAATTTCTTCTATACGATTCAATATCTTCTTTAATATCAACATCATTTATTGACATCTCACCTTGTTGAGGTGTTAATAACCCTAGTAAATGTTTGATTGTTGTACTTTTCCCAGCACCATTTAAGCCAATTAAACCTACTACTTCGTTCGGTTTACATTCAAAAGAAATATCATGGATGACAGCTTTCTTACCGTATCCACCCGTTAAATTGTTCACTTTTATTGTCACGTGAATACACCTCCAAAACATATTGTAGCATGTTCCATATGATTCATTCACTAAATAATATCTTTAACAAGTGAGATGATACAATTAGCATGATATAATGTAATTAATATTTATATAGGAGTTGATATTATGTCAGAAACAATATTCAGCAAAATCATAGATGGTGACATACCATCATACAAAATTTACGAAAATGATTATGTATATGCATTCTTAGATATTTCACAAGTTTCTAAAGGACACACATTACTCATCCCCAAAAAAGCCTCACCCAATATATATGAGACAGATCCTGAAACGATGAAACATATTGCAGAAGCATTACCAATCGTTGCAAACGCTATTAAAAAAGCATTCAACCCAGATGGTTTAAACATTATTCAAAACAATGGCGAATACGCATCACAATCTGTATTTCATATACACTTCCACCTTATACCAAGATACAAAGAAGATATTGATGGATTTGGTTACATATGGAATACAAATGAAGACAAAATAGACGATAATAAAAAAGCAGAAATCCAAAGTTTAATTCAGGCACAACTTTAATTTAATGAATAAATCTCATTTTTATGGGTATTTTAATAAGTAAGAGAAATCAAGGAGGACAAATCATGAAATTTTCTAGACTAGCTTTAGGTGTTGGCGTTGGACTTGTGACTGGATTTGCAACTGCCGTTTTAAACACAGACCGTTCGGGTGATACATTAAAAACAGAATTAAAATCAACAGCAGATGGTTCTAAAATTCAATTAAGTGAAATTAAAGATAACGCATTAGAAATTAAAGAATATGTACTTAAGACTAAAGATGAAAGCCAAATTGCTATTCAATCTTTAAGTGAAGATATTAAAACTATGATCAATGATTTCAAAGCAGATATTAATCCAAATATCGAACAAATTCAAAAAAACATAGAAAATATTAGTAATCGTGGCAATGAGATTCAACAAGAAATTCAAAATACTAAACTACCATTTCTAAAAAAATAGAAAACGTGGTAAAATTATTATATTATTAAAGTGTTATTGGTAAGCATGGTACATAACGTATCATGCTTTTATTATACAAACAAAGGGGAGATTATTATGACGAACGAACGGGACATGATTGAAAAAATGTTATTCACACATAAAGTTTCGCAATTATCTAAAGCTTTATGGAAAACAATTGAGAAGGATTGGCAACAATGGATTAAACCATTTGATTTAAACATCAATGAACATCATATCTTAATCATTATTAGAAGTTTAGATGAGGCAACTATTTCTGAAGTAAGTAAATATGGAGTTATGCATGTTTCAACTGTATTTAATTTTGCTAAAAATCTTGAAAAGCGTGGTTACTTAAATATGCCAAAGAGCCAACAAGATAAACGAACAACATACTTAGAGTTAACTGATAAAGGATTGGATGTACTGCGCCAAACATATATGAGCTATACCAATGATACGAACCGACTTTACGATATCGCAGCCGATTATGAGAAAGTTATGTATAGTATGCCTGAATTTACAGATGTTAAATATATCGTTGGTCAAATTTATGGTAGTGACTTTATAAATCATATTGAAGAAAACCATGAACAACTCAGAAAATATTTACTTGACGAAACGCCGACAGATGAGTCATAATATCAAGATAATCTTATCTTAGAAGGTGACATATCATATGTTTTTATGTTCTAAATCAATTAATATACAGTCTCGTTATGGACTACAGAGAATCGTATTGATTAGTACTTTAGTTTCATTTCTAACATTTATAGTCACTTACGAAATATATAACTATTTACAATTACAACCGCTAAAGGACGATAAGTTTATTTTATTCTTATTCGTCCTTTGCTTAATTTATCCAATCCATAAATTATTGCATTTGATTGTACTCATTTATTATCGTAAGTCATTTATAATTAATAAAACAACTAAAGCAAGACGAGCTCTGCCGCTATACAATATTCGTGTTGATAAACCCGTCAATAAAATAGTTTTTTGTGTGGCACTTGTTTGCCCTTTCGTTGTAATTACAACACTATCTTTATTGCTTATTAACATAATCCCCCAATATGTGCATTATATATTGTTTATCATGTCTATCAATATTGGTATATCTATTATAGATCTACTTTATTTAAAAATTATTTTGTTTACTAAACGTGGTACTTATATAGAAGAAAGAAAAAATGGTATTGAATTGTTAACAAAATGTTCACTGGATGCCAAACATTAGCCGTTTTTTTTTTGGATAAATGCTTCTAATGTGCTATATTTATCAGTGTATTCTTACAAAAGGAGTTCTATTTATGAAATCAATCAAAAAAATTGTGTTACCTGTAACACTTTCAGCATCAGTATTAACTTTAGGGGCATGTGGTAATGCAGACAATTCTGGAGATACTCTAGTAGAAACTAAAGCCGGTAATGTCACATCACAAGATGTTTTAGACAAAATGGGCAATAATGAAGTTGCACAGAATGCATTCCAAATCGTCTTAAACAAAGTCTTAAAAGACAAATATGACGATAAAGTTGATACAAAGAAATTAGACAAGCAAGTGGATAAACAAATTGAACAATACGGTGGTAAGAAAAAATTCGAAGAAGCACTACAACAAGAAAAACCTGGTGCAACTTTAGAAGATTTTAAAGATTCTCAAAAGACAGCTAAATATCAAGAAGAATTTATCAATGATGCAGTAAAAGTCTCTGATAAAGAAATTGAAAAGAATTCTAAAAAAGGTTCTCACATTTTAATTAAAGTTAAATCAAAAGATTCTAAAGATGGTTTAAGTGATGATAAAGCTAAAGAAAAAGCAGAAAACATACTTAAACAAATCAAAGAAAATCCTGATGAGTTCAATAAAATAGCTAAGAAAGAAACACAAGACGAAGGTACTAAGTCTAAAGATGGTTCACTTGGCTATGTTCTAAAAGGACAAATGGATGAAGCGTTTGAAAAAGCTCTATTCAAACTGAAACCTGGTGAAACTTCAGACGTTGTTAAATCACAATATGGTTACCATATTATTAAAGCTGACAAAGGCGAACCATCTAAGAAAGAAAAAGAAAGTCTTAAAGAACAATATAGACAAATGAAGATCCAAAAAAATCCAAAAATCATCATTAATGCTTATAAAAAATTATTAGATGAATACAAAGTTGATTACAAAGATAAAGATATCAAAAAATCAATCGAAGATAACATCTTAAATGAAGAAGCATTACAACAACAACAAATGCAAGCTGCACAACAACAGTCTGCACAATAAATAAAATAAAAAAACAGCTCATATCATTCTAACGATATGAGCTGTTTTTTATTTATATTATTTAATCTAAAGTTTCAGGTTTATAGAATTGTCTATTTTCTAACGCAAATATACGTTCAGTATACTGCCCTTTATCTACTTTTTTGAGATGTTTTTCAAACATCATCATACGTGCATCTATATTATCTATAAAATGCAGTATTTCTGCTTCTTTAACCATTGGAAGTTTAGGAGAACCATATTCTAGTTTACCGTGATGGCTTAATACTAAATGTCTTAGTAAAAGCACTTCTTCCCCTTCAATATTATGTTCTTTTGCAACTTGAGAAATTTCGTCACTAATAATTGATATATGACCTAACAAATTCCCTTCTACTGTATATGTCGTTGCGACTGGTCCTGATAGCTCTTTAACTTTACCTAAATCATGCAAAATAATACCGCTATATAATAAACTTTTGTTTAGTATTGGATATATTTCGCATAATGCTTTTGCTTGCCTTAACATTGTTACAACGTGATAGCTTAGCCCTGATACAAAGTTATGATGATGTGAGCTTGCTGCAGGGAAAGTATAGTATTCATGATGGTACTTTTTAAGTAATATACGTGTAATTCGCTGTAACTTTGCATTTTCTATATCTAGTACGTATGTCATAATTTCCTCTGACATTTCATCAATTGTTAAAGGTGCTGCTTCTAAGAAGTTTTCTAATTTCACATTATCTTCTTCTACTGCTACCCTAAACTGGTTAACTTTCATCTGCTTTCTACCTCTATAATCAATCACATCACCTTTAACTCGAATGATTGTTTCAGGAATAAGCATTTTAATTTCATCATTAGTAACAGTCCATACTTTAGCTTCTATGTCACCACTTTTATCTCTCAAATACAATGTCATATAAGGTTTTCCTTGAGCAGTTACACCTTGTGTTGCACGATGAATGAGGAAATAATGATCAACTGAGTCACCTGGCTTTAATGTTTCTATCGTTCTCATATTAATTACCTCCTTCTATTTTTGTCAGAGTTATTGTTTGTTTTTGAGGTACGTCATTATCTTTGTTACAAGTAAAGTATAAGATTTGTATGTCTTTAGACATCGTCATTAAATAGTTAATCATAATTTCTTTTCGATGTTTATCAAAATGTACAAAAGCATCATCAACTATAATTGGGAATGGATAATACTTATGTAGTGATTTGATTAAACTAAATCTAAGCGCTATATACAGCAATTCTTTAGTTGATTGACTTAATTCTGTTGGATGGAACACTTGTCCATTTTGATGTCTCACTTGAACTGTTTGGTCTTGATAAATAACTTGGTTGTACCTACCCTCTGTTAATGTACTTAATATATCTGTAGCATCTTTAACTACATATGGTAGTCTCTTATCTTTAATTTGTTTAATATGTTCTTCAACTAAATTTTGAAGATAACTTAAAGCCGCCCAGTCTTTAGCTGTTTCATTTACTTTTTCTTTTAATAAATGATATTCATGTCTTAATGTAGATAATGTTTCATCTGTTTCCATTTGACTGATCTTGGCATTTAAATCACTTAACTCTGCTTGTACGTTTAAATATTTATCATTGTATTCATCCGTCTGCATATCTAGTTGCTTTCTCTCATTGTCTAAATCCGTCATCGTCATATAACTTAATTGTGTGTTTTTATCATAATCATAATTATGGTTATTAAGTAATTCTGTTAAATAAGTAAATCTATCCATATCTTCATTATATGTTACATATTCTTTATGATGACGATAATAAGACTCTTCATCTTGAACGTTGATATAGTTGAATAGTGTTTCTATTACTTTATCATTCTCATCCAAGCGAGTTTGTAATGCATTGATTTCATTAGTAAGTAATACTTCTTGCTCTAAGTTTCTAGATTTAATATTAGATTCTTTTTGGTGCTCATCTAATGCTTGTTTAACATCATGGAATAATGAGAGAGCTTGATAATGAATACCAGCATGACTTGCTATACTTTCTGCTTCTCTATAAAACGCATTGAGCGATTCATCTATTTCATTACTAGATTTTGTTAATCTATCAATTTCCAAACGATTTTGTTTTATTTTTTTGATTGTTTTTAATGCATCATTTAACAACTGTGATGATAATTGATGAGATACATGTAAGCTTGATTTCGTCTCACTTAAAGCGCGTTGTTTCTCTTGAATTGTATTTTCAACAATTTCAAGTTCTTTACTTAGTTCTGATTGTTTCGTTGCTAATATTTCTTGAGACTGATAATATCGTTCTAAAGTTTGTCTCATCTTTGTTTGCTCATCTAAATTGAAATCTAAATCATAAAATTGTTGTAAGTGTTTAACTTTTTCTTCTAAGTCATGAATCTCTTTTGAAAATGCTTGATCATGATTTAATTCTTTAGATTTAATAAAGAAAGATAATATAATAATAACGATACCAACAACTGCAAATATCGAACTGAATACAATTTGTGACATTACAAATGCATAAATCGCCACAAGAATTAAGAGTACTCCTCCGATAGAAGCACCTATTCGAATTTGTTTACTTCTTTTTTCACTTTCTTCTTTTTGCTTAATAAAGCTGTCTTCCATCTTCTGATAAAGTGATTTCTTTTCGCCTAATTCTAAAGCTTTTTGGTTATATATTTTCTTTTGTTCATAGTTTTCATCTGAAACTAACTCATTATGTAGTTTTTCAATATTATGATTATAACGTTCTTGCTCAATATCTTGTTGGTTCATAGATCGTTTGATTTGTTCACGTTCTGCTATATTTTCATCATAAATTCTATTGAGCTCAGCGATATGTGTTTTCATTGCTTCAGATGTATCTACTTCTAAATATTCTTCATTCCAACCTATATCTTGTCGTAACAGTTCATTTTCGCGTTCATAATCGTCTATTTGTTTATTAAGTTGCTTTAATTCTTGATGTTTTTCTTTAATATCTGTTTCACGTTGACGTATACTATTTAATGCTTTTTCGTCTCTTTCAGACATAACATTCACTTGATTTAATGTATGCGTAACTTGCGTTAATTTTTCGTTTCTTAACATTAAATCTCTTTTTATACTTTCATTTGCTCTCATACTTGATTCGTATCGTTCTATTCCTTGTTCAGGAAACACATACGGCTCAATATTCAATTTACTTTCTAGTTTCTTCCATTCAACAGCTTCCTTATGTAAAGAAATTTCTTTTTCTTTACCTTGAAGTCTGTTTGATAGATTACCTAAATTATCTTTAAGAAGATTTAATTTACGTGATACTTTATCACGTTCATTTAATAACTTTTCATACTCGGACATCTTCTTTTCTTCGTTTTTAATTTTCATTTCCAAATCATTTAATTGTTCTAATTGGACATTTAATGTAGGATTTTTGCCGTTCTTTTTATATAATAAATCTTTTTCTGATTGCATTAAATCGCTCATACCTGTGAACTCTGTTGAGCCTAACGCGCCTGCTTGTAACAAATACATTTGCAGTTGTTCTTCAGTTAAGTTTTTATGAATATCTTGAAGGCCCAGTACATTAAATGAGAATATACCTTGATAGGTCTTCTTATTAATGAAATTTAATTTTTGCTTTAACCATTCTTCATCTTTAATTTTACCATTCGCTAAATATACTTTAACGTCACCTGTTACTCTTCCTTTAACTCGTTCTATTTCTACTTTTTGTCCATCAAAATCAAGTTCTAGTTTTCCACCATATTGATTTCCTAATCTCGGTTCTAGTCTCGGTTCATTTTCTTTCTTAGTTGGAAAACCAAATAAAATAGAATGGATAAAAGCTTGAATTGTAGATTTACCAGCTTCATTTTCTCCGTAAATTTGCATAAAACTTTGGTCAAATTTAATCTTTCGAGACATGAGTTGGCCATAACCATAAATTTCTAAGGATTTTAATTTCATCGCTTTAACCTCTCATTCTTCTTTTTAAAATTGCTTCTCCACGATCAATTAATTCTTGCTTATCTACATCACTAAATGGTTCTAAAAATCGATTAGCTTTAGGATTTAAATATAAATCACTTAATGCATCTTCTAGAATTTGATCATCTTCTAAAATATCATCATTAAATTCATTTGCTAATGCTACTTCAGAATCTTGTTCGAAAAATACATTTAACTGCTCTATAAATACAAAGTTTGTTTGATTTTCTTCGTACTCTTGTATTAATTGAATGACTTGATTAATTTCTTCTTGTTTAAGTATTTCATCATGTTTAACATATACATCCAACTGATAAAAAGCTTTCCCTTCAGTACGTACACTATCTTTAAATTTTTGAATAGCTTCGTATAAAGCATGTTTTCCTTTTGCTTTAGTTTCGATTGCAGCTTTTTCAAATTTAATGTAGTGCGTTGGCCTGAAAGTTGCTTCTAATTTCGCTTCATCACCTTCAACGAGTAAATAACCTTTCTCACCCGTTTCTTTGAAGTGACGTGCTTGAATATTACCAGGATAATGAATTTGAGAAAGCTCACTAATCATTGCTCTTTCGTGAATATGGCCTAATGCCCAATAATGATACAGTTTACTATTTAAATCTTCGATATTAAACTCTGTATACCTTTGTGTAACACCCGATGCTTGTGCGTATGTACCATGTAATACACCTATATGTATGCCTTTATTCCCAGTTGATTCTGGATATTCATCTACTTTGTTTTCGTAGCTTGCATCTTTTTGGTAACTGAATCCATGTAAATATACAACTTGCCCATATTTCGTAATTAATTGATATGTAGAAACTTTATCGCTAAAAACAGTAACATTATCTGGCCATACTGTATGTACACCTATAGATAATGGATCATGATTACCATGAATGATATAAACAAAAATTTGTTCTTGTTCTAATCTATTAAATTGCTCTCTCAAGAATACTTCTGCTCTAAGCGTTCTGTTTTGTTGATCGAATAAATCACCTGCAATAACAATAAAATCAACTTGCTCTTTAATGGCTTCATCTACAATTCTACTGAAACTATGATAACCACTTTGCTTAACATCATTTAAAATTGAAGGACTTAAATGATGTCTAGATTTAAATGGACTATCAAGGTGCAAATCCGCGCAATGTATAAATTTAATCATTCTGCTAACCTCTTTCACGATTCGTTCATTTTATTTATTAATCAAGTATTTTTAAATGAATCATTAATTATTAATAGATCTTAATGCTTTAATTTTACCATAATAACAAGCCATACGATACAAAACATAACCGTTATTACTCGTTTTAATCAAATAAAAAACCTTGTCAGATACACTTATGTATCTAACAAGGTTTTATCATTCACGGCTTATTGTTCGCCTTCTGGATTTTCTTCTAAGCTACCATAGATATCTTCTAAAGGTCTCATGATAACACGGTTTAAATCTTGAATTAATTGACTCATTGCTTGCTCAGCTTGCATTAATTCTGCAATCGTTTCATTTTGTTCAATTTCTTGAGCTGATTTTTGAGCTCTTGCAATGTCTACTTCTGAAATTTCTTCGCCTTGCATTTGTTTTGTTTGTAATTCTAACTGAATTTCACGAAATTCATCGAATAATTTTTTTGTTTCTGGATTTGCATTTACTTTTTCATATTGTTCTTTAATTTTGTTGTATTCTGCACTCTCACGTAATGTTTGTTCAAGTTCATTTGCTTTGTCATAAATATTTACTTCTGCCATAAAATATCGCTCCTATATATTGAAATGTATTTAGAATATCAATTCCAACTAATACTGTATCACAATTTTTTTCTTTATACAAAAATAGCGATTATACCTTGGAAAAGTCCGATAATTCCGCCTAATACAAATCCTAATAATGTAATTAATTTCAATTCTTTATTTGAAATTTCAATGACTAATTTTTCTAGATGTGATAATTCAAATCTATCTATTTGATTTTTAATGAGTTCAGCAAGCTTCATTCTTTCAAGTATTAAACTTATATTG
>NZ_PPQZ01000045.1 GCF_002902525.1 Mammaliicoccus stepanovicii | reverse complement strand
CGAACCTGATGTGCTTGTCGATAATGATGTACTTTCGCTTTCTGAACCACTTAGTGATGTTGATGTGCTTTCGGATTCTGATGTGCTTGTCGATAACGATGTACTTTCACTCTCGGAGCTACTCAATGATGTTGATATGCTTTCAGATCCTGATGTACTCGTTGATAACGATGTGCTTTCGGATTCTGATGTGCTTGTTGATAATGATGTACTTTCACTTTCTGAACCACTTAATGATGTTGATTCACTTTCACTTGTAGATTCTGATGTACTCGTTGATAACGATGTACTTTCACTTTCGGAACCACTTAATGATATTGATTCGCTTTCGGATTCTGATGTGCTTGTCGATAACGACGTGCTTTCTCTCTCTGAGCCACTTAGTGATGTTGATTCACTTTCAGAACCTGATGTGCTTTCGCTCTCGGAGCTACTCAATGATGTTGATTCACTTTCGGAACCACTTAATGATGTTGATGTGCTTTCAGAACTTGATGTGCTTGTTGATAATGACATGCTTTCTCTCTCTGAGCTACTCAATGACGTTGATGTGCTTTCAGATCCTGATGTACTCGCCGATAACGATGTACTTTCGCTCTCTGAACCACTCAATGATGTTGATGTGCTTTCAGATTCTGATGTACTCGTTGATAACGATGTACTTTCACTCTCTGAGCTACTCAATGATGTTGATATGCTTTCAGATCCTGATGTGCTTGTCGATAACGACGTGCTTTCACTTGTAGATTCTGATGTACTCGTCGATAATGATGTACTTTCACTTTCGGAACCACTTAATGATGCTGATGTGCTTTCAGATCCTGATGTGCTTGTTGATAACGATGTACTTTCGCTCTCGGAACCA
>NZ_PPQZ01000044.1 GCF_002902525.1 Mammaliicoccus stepanovicii | reverse complement strand
ATAAAGAATTGCTCGCTACTTAACTTCTCTTCCATAAATTAATCCTCTCTAATATTAATTAATATATTCTAAAAATACCCATTATATCCAAATATAAACTATTAAAAATACGAAATATTTTTATTAAAATTATCGCTTAATTAACACGTGTTTAATATTTAGTGTTTTATCTCTAGTATTTTTTTATTAAAATACCCCATCTAATTTACACTAGATGAGGCTAAAAATTTCTATCAGAAATCTATCTATATTATTATTTCCTAATATACTCATATATTAAGAAACTTTTTTAATACTGACCTTCTCAATTTGATGGGCTATTATGTTTTTGCTTTACATAGTAACAAAATCCTTCCAACCGAAATGCTCAATGAGCCTTGATATCTACTCACATTTACTTAATAAACATAAAAAAGAGCAAGGTCAAAAAGTAAGAGCATTATTCTCTTAACACTTTTTTGACACTTGCTAGCTTGAAACCCTAATATATGGGCTGAAGTATGGAGACGGCGGGAGTTCATTATAGCGATAATTAAAATGTTTAAAATGTACTTCAAGCATTGATATGACAATGATTTGATTGTATTACTGATTGCGCTTAAAATGTATAAATTGAAAAAACCATTATTATTTGGGGCGTCGCTCTTTCATCAAGCTATTTTGAGTCTCCTTTTAGTTTTATAGTGTACGGTAGACTAAGAAATTTATAGAATTTCAGATCTTCAAATAATTTATTTTCATTATCAATATTTTTCAATACATTTTGAATACACTGATCTAGTATAATTTTCATAAATTTATATTCGATAAATGTGGATAGAATATCTTTTCTTACGTGAGAAACATAATCATTATATAATTCTTGTATCATTTTTCTTTCATGTTCCTTCAATATATAATAATCTTCAGGATGACCATTATCTTTATCATACATATTTATAACTTTTATATGTTGTTGCATTCTATTACAATCATTAAACATTTTTAGCAAACTTTTATATAATCCGATAGTTCCATTATAAAGCTCTTTATCTTCAAGTAGTTCTATAATAGGTTTTGCATATCCATCTATTAGATCGTCAATGTTTATAACACTTTTTTCTATAATCTCCTTAATATCTCTTTTATCATTTTCACCAACATATAGAAGTTCAATATCATTTTCAATTCTTATAGAGTGATTTAGTACTTCTATTAATTTAATGCTTGTTAACAATTCAACTTTACTTCTTTTTTCATAATTCTTTTGATTTTTTTGGTGTTCGTACAATTCTCTAGCATTATCACCAGCAATCTTTGCCCCTAAATAAGCACCAATAACCGTTCCAAATAGACCAACAAAGGATATTACTAAAGTGTATGCTTGTAATTTATTATCTGGAAAAATATTACTCAAATTAAAACCAAAAAACAGAACAAATCCAAATACACCTACTACTGCTAAGATTATTAAACTTAATTTTTTATTCATTCTCTCACCTTTTTATATTAATAATACAATATTTATCCGAATACTAAATATACATGACTTTAATCATAACGATTTCTAGGCAAGTTAACCTATAACTATACACATAATAAATAATATTAACTGTCGTCAAAATCACAATAAGCAAAGTGTTATTTATGATCTAATGTCGTGATTTACGACTACCTTATAAATAAGGTCATTAGTAGTCACGTCATATATTTGTATTCACATATTTATAAAATGGAAATGTGTATAATACAATACTATTTTGATGGTGTAATGATTTGTTACTCCATCATCTTATACACTGAATGGTGTCGCCCTTTTATAAAGGTACCAGTATTATAACGACTCCTTAAAATCTGTGGTACTGATTTGGTGCTTTTCTTACTTGACCTGCGTAGCCAAATTGACAACACAGGTAATAATTTTTATAAAAAGAAAATAGATTGTATTGTGTTTATAATGTAGAATTACTTTTAAAGAGCTTATTTATATTAATTGATTGGATGGGATAATATGGAAGAGTACAAAAAATTGATAGAACAATTCATATATAGTAATGATGAAATACTTGCAGCATATTATGGAGGTAGTATTGCTAGAAATGATTCTGATAACTATTCAGACATAGATTTAAGACTTGTAGTTAATAAACAAACATATAAAGATAAACTCTTATGCAAGTTCATTGATTTATTTGAAAACAAACTATTTATTGAAGATAAGGCAAATAATTTTTCTGTATTCCATCTAAATGACTTATTTAAAATAGATGTATTTGTTTTTTATAAAGATGAACTCACGCCTAATATATGGTTAAACAATATAGATATTATTAAAGATAAGGATAACTTTTTATCGCAAATTAAAAACCAATCAGATAAAACTGTCACTATTTCACCAGGAAGAATCTCTTATATAAGAAATAAATATTTAGCTTATCTAATTGAAACTTATAAAAGGGAAAAAAGGAAAGAGTTTCATTATGTTAATTACTCCATCAATATGATGGCTAATATCATTTGCTATTTGTGGTACTTAGATATTGATGATGAGCCTAATAGTGTAGGAGACTGGTCAAAATATCAAGGTACAAGAAGTAAATTAAATCCATACAGATTAGATATTCTTGATGAAATTCTTACAAAAGATTATTTTGATCAAAGAATGACACTAAATAAAGAATTTATGTGTGTTTTAGAGAATATAGATAAAAATCATAAAATTTATAAGTCACAAGAAAGTAGAGAACTAATCAACTCAATAACAAATAAATTCCATGATAAATGATTTTTAAAAAACTATCAACTTAGTTGGGTTTAATATTTTAGAGAATATTGAGTATGGATTGTATTGTGGAGATAGAGTAATATTATAATATGGAGGGGGATTCAACTTGAACAAACAAAAGCTAAGATATGCAATGTTAAAAGAAATAAATAAAGGTAAGATTAGAATTACAGCGGAAGATTTTGATATAGAACAAGATGATTTTACTGAGCAAGCGTTTTTCTTAAAACGAGAAGGCTATATCACTGGTTACTCTAAAGGAGATAACTTAATCTGGTTTGATAAGGGAATAACTTGGATTACAGAATCAGGAGAGAAATACTTAAGAGACAATAGTGCTTTAGGGAAGTCATACAATTTGGCCAAAGAGATAAGAGACTGGATTAAATAACACCTATAATAACCCTATCTATATTAAATTATAGGTAGGGTTAAATATTCTTTATGTCTTTAATCTTGACATGCGACGCAATGTTTAAATCTTCAAGTTTCCTTATTATAGAAGGATGATTTGAATCATCTAATATGAATAGATTCAATTCTATTTTTTCACCATAATTATTGTATTTCTCTTTTAACATAATCATAAATTCCAATTGTCTGTCTTCAAGGTAATTGGGACTAGTTTTACATTCATATAACTTAATTTTATTATCGTTAAAAAATATATCCACAGTATTAGTTGTTTTACCGTATTTTATTAAATTAATAATTTTACTATTTTCATAAAAATGACAATCCCATATAAATTTTTTTGAAGTCTGTTGATTAACATCAAACAAATTACTACAACAAATTCCTTCAGTTATTAGACCACGTACATTTTGAATATCTTTTTTATCTAGATTTTCAACTCTATCAATTATTTTTTTAACTTTATTTTCAATATTCTTAATATGATAATTTATTGGAAATGTTTTATCTATAATCATTTTATTGTAAAAATCAAGCTTATTTTCCACCCTTTTTTTAAAAGGCTCAAAACTATGTCCATTAGTATCATAAAATAGTAGTTCACGATTTATATCTTTAATAAGCGTTAAATATTTTTTGAAAATTTCCCTATTTGTGCAATTAAGGCTATACATTGTATTAGAAAGGTTTTTCACTAGATTATACAAAGGTTTATGATTGCCGATATCAGATCTTTTAACTTCAATCATTGGAATTGATATACCTTTGAATATCGATTGTTGGTAAAAGTAAATCATTTATACCAGATTGAATTAGTTGATTATGAATTATAGGTCTAGTTAATGGTAAAAGTAATGGAACGATTAATTTACTTAATGTTTCATTTTCAAT
>NZ_PPQZ01000043.1 GCF_002902525.1 Mammaliicoccus stepanovicii | reverse complement strand
TAAAGAAAGCTAATCCATATTTTTCGGATTAGCTTTCTTTTCATTATTATAATAATTTTTTCATAAAACACCCTCCTTTTTATAGTTAAGATTATTATAAAATCTTAACTATAAAAATTAATAAAGGAAATATGGAAAAACTATACAATGTCATTACAACTACTCTAATATTAATTTCTTTAACAATCATTTTCACTAGTTTGCCTTTTTATCAAGACAGCAAAAACTTTTTTAAACCCTAAAAATGAACTGAAAAATCAAGGTCGTTTTTTGTTAAAATTTTAGACAATCAATATTTATGATAAAATAAATTTTAATAAACAGGGGTGATATAATGAAAAAAATTATTCTTAATAGTTTACTAGTAATGATACTTTTATTCTTTATATTCAATATTCTTGTAATCTTTAACTTAATCAACTTCACTACAGACTACTCATCAAGAATTTACAGCCTAGTTATTATTGTATTCACGATATTAAACTTAATATACTTCAAACTAAAAGAAAAAGAAGAGAAAAAGGAAGAAGATAGACATCAATAATGATGTCTATCTTCTTTTTCATAAACTTATTTTTTTATTCATATTTTTCGACTTAATGTCATCAATCATGCGATGATTCAATTTTCTTTTTTCTTGTTCTGTTAAATCATGAAGCTCACTCGCTAAATATTCATTTTGTTTCCAAATATAAAAAATTTGATAGATATATTCAGTCGGATCAATCTCTTTTAAATAATCTAAATCGCCATTTTCCAATAACTTACTCGTCTCATTTAATAATCCCGAACACACTAATACCTGCTTACCTTTTAAAGAATGATAATACGCGTCGAACACTTTTTGAACATGAACTTGTGTTATTACTGGCATACCTGTAACATCACGCCATAAATTTAACATAAATCCAACAAAATAAAGCCAAAAGTAATATGAAAATAAAAACGGAAATATTTATAATTATTTTTACCATTTCATTAGAATTAAAGAATCCATTAAAACAAACAATAACAGCTAAAACTATCAAAATCACCTGAATATTTTTATATAATTTTTCCAAAAAATAACCTCTCTTTTATGTTAGTATAATATTATAAATGATAAGTATTAATAAAAAAATGTCGAATTCAATAGCTGATGCTATAGAAGATGCCGGAGCAATGATTCATGGTGAAATTTATCAATCTTTACTTTCTGCAGGAGTTCCACAAACTTATGCTACAAATATAGCTTGGGCTATAGACACATTTTTACTCTAAAGGAGAATTTTTTTGGAAAACAATCAATACAAATTATTATTAGACGAAATTGAAAAATTAAAATTTCACAACACTAGCTTACTAACGCTTATTGGACTTCTACATACTGAGGATATGAAAGAACCTACAATCCAGGAGACTGTAGTTTTGTTTGATTTATCTAAAAAAGACTTAAGAGAGTTCTCTACACTAATAAAAAACTATAACGGTAATAATTTTGCTTTAGAACAAAAAGCTTTAAAAATTAATCCTATTTTCAAAAGAAGAAATATAATTTCTATTTTAAAGTCATTTATTATTTCTGAAATGTTCCAAGAAAAAAGTCAAGAAATACTAAATTCTTATGAATAATATTTATTCCAATTTTCTTTTTGAACAGAAACTTTGAACCTTAAAAACCCAAAAGCGTGTCAAGCGCTCGGTTTATTTTAAGGTTCTTTTTTTAAAAGAGTTTTCTCAGCATAAAGGACACCAAACATTTTATTCATCACCTAGCCTATTTTCAAAATGAATAACATTTAATGTTTGCCATTACATACCCATCTCTCAAATTCTATACGATCTTATTAAATCTACAATCTTTTAAAAAGAGATTCTCCAAGATTTCCCTATTTCGATTTTAAATTCTCAAATCGTTTTTTTAACACTTTACATTTATCACTAGAAATCGGTAGCGGTTCATTTATTACAAGCGAACAAACTATAAAAGAATTAAAAGGATAGTATTTTGCATTTTTTATTTAATTTAATTTCAAATGCACTCATTTAATATTTCTTTTAATATCACAACATGATTGTATGTCTCGTCTTTTGCGGCATAAATTAAGGTTATATCCTGATTGGATTCTTTCATAATATGTTTAATGGTATCAAGAGCATCTTTTTGTGCGCCAGATTGTAATTCTTGTTTATACTTTTTCTTAAAGTCTTCAAATTTATCAGGATCATGGTTAAACCATTTTCTTAATTCGGTTGTAGGTCCGACTTGCTTTTCCCAATAATCTAATGCTGCCTTTTCCTTAGAAATACCTCTCGGCCAAACTCTATCAACCAATATACGAATTCCATCATCGTGTGCATCATTATATACTCGTTTCATTTGAACCTTCACCATCTTCAACTCCTTTATTTACCTTTTTTATACAATACCCTAATGTATTTTCTATAATGACTAAACAATCAAATGTGATATACTATATTATAATTCGTATGTAATATTTAAACATCATTTAGTGACTGGAGTGTATAGGATGACTGAACTAAATAATAATTATTTAAAAGAAAAATATTTGGATTTATTAGCTGAAAAGTTTGATGAAGAGGAAAAAGTTGCAACTGAAATAATCAACTTGGAATCTATATTAGACCTACCTAAAGGAACTGAACACTTTGTCAGTGATTTACATGGCGAATATCATGCATTTCAACATGTCTTACGAAATGGTTCTGGAAATGTTCGTGCTAAGATTAACGACATCTTTAAAGAAACACATTCTGAAGAACATATTAGTGAACTTGCAGCACTCGTTTATTATCCTGAAGAAAAACTCAAGCTTATTAAAAATCAATTCGAGTCTAAAGAAGCTTTAGATGATTGGTATATCGAAACTATACAACAACTTATTCATCTCGTTTCATATGCTTCTAGTAAATACACACGTTCTAAATTACGCAAAGCTTTGCCTAAACAATTTGTATACATAATAGAAGAGTTGCTTTATAAAAGTAACGTTTATAATAATAAGAAAACATACTACGAAACTATTCTCCAAAAAGTTAATTCTTTAGGTCAATCGGATAAATTGATTATTGGTTTAGCCTACTCTATCCAAAGACTTGTCGTAGATCATCTTCACGTCGTTGGTGACATTTATGATCGTGGCCCTGAACCGGATAAAATTATGGAAACACTTATTAATTATCATTCTGTAGACATTCAATGGGGTAATCATGATGTACTTTGGATAGGTGCTTTTGCTGGGTCTAAAGTATGTTTAGCTAACATCTTAAGAATATGCGCAAGATACGATAATTTAGACATTATTGAAGATGGTTATGGCATTAATTTAAGACCTTTAGTTAATCTAGCCGAAAAATATTATGAAGATAACCCAGCATTCTATCCAAAACAACGATCTGATAAAGCATTAGCTGACGATGAGAAATTACAAATTACAAAAATTCATCAAGCGATTGCGATTATTCAATTTAAACTAGAAGCTCCTATTATTAAGCGTAGACCTTCGTTTGATATGGAAGAGAGATTAGTATTAGAAAAAGTTGATTATCAAAACCAAGAAATAACGATTTATGGTCAAACATATTCATTGGAAAACACGTGTTTCCAAACTGTTGATCCAACGAATCCTGCTCAATTAACTGAAGAAGAGGAAGAAGTAATCAATAAATTGTTACTTTCAGTTCAAGAATCAGAAAAACTAAAACGCCATATGAATTTCTTAATGAAAAAAGGAAACCTATATTTACGATACAACGGTAACTTATTAATTCACGGTTGTATCCCAGTAGATGAAAATGGCAACATGGAAGAAATGGAGATAGACGGTAACTATTACAATGGTAGAGAACTACTTGACCAGTTTGAACGTCATTTAAGAACATCGTTTATTCATAAAGATAAAACTGATGACTTATCTACGGACTTAATTTGGTATTTATGGACAGGTAAATATTCATCACTATTTGGTAAACGTGCCATGACGACTTTTGAAAGATACTTCATTTCAGATAAAGCATCACATAAAGAAGAAAAGAATCCTTACTACTATTTAAGAGAAGACAATGACATGTGTCGTAAAATGTTAGAAGAATTTGATTTAGATCCAGAACAAGGTCGCATTATAAATGGACATACACCAGTTAAAGAAAAAGAAGGCGAAAATCCAATTAAAGCTAACGGAAAGATGATTGTTATTGATGGAGGATTTTCTAAAGCATATCAATCTACAACTGGAATAGCCGGATATACCCTATTATATAATTCATTCGGTATGCAACTTGTTGCTCATAAACGATTTGGCACTAAAGAAAACGTACTAAACAATGGTGCAGATGAATTATCTGTAAGACGTGTTGTTGATGAAGAATTAGAAAGAAAAAAAGTTCGTGACACAAATACTGGTGCCAAATTACAGGAAGAAATCAAAATGTTACAAGAACTGATGTCATATCGATATATAGACTAATCATTGCTATCGAAATAAGAAAAGAACTTATGAATCAACATAAATGTTGGTTCATAAGTTCTTTTCTTCTATTATATATGTACTTCTTCTAATTCTAGTTCTATATTTAATTTGTTCAACATTTCATTAAAGCTTTCTAACGTATAAACTTGATTTGTTGTAACAAGTGATTTAATCATACCGCTTCCTTCTACAGCATACTTCCCTACTTGTTCCACAACCTCAGTACTAGGATCAATAAACATAATATGCGGATATAATTCTTTGAAGTAGCTATATAACCATGGTAAATGAGTAGAAGATAATGTAAACACATCAATTGCTTCATGTTCATCCAGAACATTATCCATAAATGATTTAATCGTTATTAATGTACGATATTTGTCATTCATAAATGCCCCTGTTTCAACTAGTTCGACTAATGATGATGCATTGAATGTATTTATATTTGCATCTGGACTTTTTTCTTCATTAATATAATGCATCACTTCATCTGTTTCTATCATAGATTTTACACCTAATACACCAATTTCTTTAGTAGAAGATTTCTCGATAGCTTCTTTAATTGGTGGATACACACCTATAATATCTGTTTCAAATTCTGTTTGTATGTCCGGCAATATTGTCACAGAAGGCGCATTTGATGCTACTACAATCAAGCTAGGCAGCCATGTCTCTAAATACTTTAATGTATTCCTTAATATCACTGCTAATTCATCGTTTGTTTTATTTCCATATGGAAAGGAATTTCGGTCAGCTAAATATATAATATCTTGCTTTGGAAATTCTTTCTTTAACAATTCAACAATGGCATAACTACCTATGCCCGCATCAAACACTGCAATCGGTCGGTTTAACTTAAGTTTTGAATTCATATGTAAAGTCCTTTCAATTATAATTTAGTAAATACTTCTGGTAATGGCGCAATTTTCTTTGTTACAACGTTATAGAAACCGCCCTTTTGATATCCTTCACAGTGCACTTTATGATTTGAAATAATTTCGAATTCCAATTCCCATTTCAACTTACTCGTCTTTACTAACCAGCATCGTCCAATAGGTTTATCGTGAATTGTAAGTGGCGCTTTATAATCAACTTCTGTCCTCATCAATATTGGATTAATATCAGCATTCATCATTTCAGATATCGTCATATATTGATTGATAAATGCAGTACGAAGGTCTTCAAACCATCTGACATACACTATGTTACTGACAATACCCATTACATCAATATCATATACTTTAATTTCTATTTCTTGTTCTGCAACTAGTTTTCTTTCTGTCATACTAGACGCTCCTTTACCTAAAATCATGGCACAGACATCATTTTTTATTTTCTCTATTATCTCACTTATTCGGTTTCATTCAAATATCTATTTTTCTTTGTACTTTTCAATGTGAAAGTATACAATTGGATTAACTTGCAACTGAGATAAGGGGCGTTAACATGTACAAGCGTCATGGTGAATTTTTCCGCTTTATTATCGTTGGTGGTATTAACACGATAAATTATTATTGGATTTATTTAGTATTGCTTGAATTAATAAAACTCAATTATTTATTTAGCCATGTGTTTGCATTTTGTTTAAGCTTTGTTATTTCTTATTACTTAAATTGTTATGTTGTTTATCACGTGAAACCAACACTGAAAAAATTTATTCAGTTCCCACTGACACAGATTGTAAACATTGGTTTACAGACTTTGTTATTATTTATTTTTGTTGAATGGTTTAATTTAAGAGAGGTGTTCGCTCCTTTTTTAGGGCTTATCATTACTGTTCCGATAACGTTTATCATTTCAAAGCGAATTCTTAAAGCGAACGAACACACTAATCGTTAAATTAATATTGACTGATCAAGGGGGATATTTATGAATTTACAACTGGCAAAGCCCGATGAAATAAGAAAACAAATTAGAAATGGTGCATTAGACATCCCTACGAGTGGCATGTGTAAAAGCTATGTGCAGGCGAATGTCGTCATTTTACCTTCAAAATACGCATATGATTTTTTGAAATTTTGTTTTAGAAATCCTAAAACCTGTCCTTTATTAGATGTATCCGAAATTGGATCAACATCATTTTCAAAGTACGGAAAAGATGCAGACATCCGTACTGATGTTGGTAAGTATCGACTTTATAAAAACGGGAAATTAGTTGATTCTTATTCAGATATCAAAGCCTTATATACAGATGATATGGTGAGTTTCTTAATTGGTTGTAGTTTCACATTTGAACATGCTTTACTAGAAGCTGGTATTCCCATTAGACATATTGAAGAGAATCATAATGTTCCAATGTATATTACGAATATTCCAGCATCTCCTAGTGGCGTGTTTACAGGGAATATTACGGTCAGTATGAGACCGATGACGATGGCACAAGCAATTAAGGCTACTGAAATCACTTCAAATTTCAAAGAAGTACATGGAACGCCTATTCACATTGGGAACCCAAGTGAAATAGGCATTAGCGACTTAAACACACCTGATTATGGTGAGAAAGTAACGATTAAAGAAAATGAAGTACCTGTATTTTGGGGGTGTGGTGTAACACCTCAATCTGTTGCATTAGATGCTAAACCTGAATTGATGATGACACATGCACCTGGCTATATGTTTATTACAGATGTAAGAGATAGCGAAATGGGAAGTTAATCTATATCACAAATATAAAGACACGTACTTTAAAATCAAATTGATTTTGAAATACGTGTCTTTACATTATAATTCAGTTCTTAGCTCCCATAATTCTGGAAAGAAACTTAAATCAATAACTCGCTTCAAGTAGTTTACACCCGAACTACCGCCTGTCCCCATTTTAAATCCAATAATCCGTTGTACAGTTTTCATATGTCTAAATCTCCATTGACTATATCTATCTTCAACATCTGTTAATTTTTCCAATAACTCGTATAAATCGAAATATTTGTCTGAATTTAAATAAATTTCTTTAAACGCTTCTTTAACGGACTTATTTGGAACATAGTTTTCAGTCACTTTACGATTAAGCACTTCCTCATCAATATTAAATCCTGCTCTATGAACTGCTTTTATAGTCTCATCGTATAAGCTCGGTCTTTCTAATTGTGTTTTTAACTGATTATATATATGTGTATCATTTTCATAAATTTTTAATGCATGTGTTGTCTTATATCCAAGATTAAATTCTATCATTCTATTTTGAAAAGATTGAAATCCTGAAGAATTACCTAAATCATTTCTAAATTTTAGATAATCACTCGGTGTCATAGTCGACAATACTTCCCATACTTGTATAAGCTGTTTTTGAATATTTCCAACTCGAGCTAATTTTTTAAATGCTTGTTTATGTTGATCTACTTTAATGTCTTCACATGCTGAATTAATTTCATGAATAATTAAACTCATCCAAAGTTCTGAAACTTGGTGGACAATGATGAATAGTTTTTCATCATGTGCATCAGTTAAAGTATGTTGTGCAGATAAAATTTTATCCAAACCTAAGTACTCACTATAAGTCATATCTTCTGTGAAATCTGTTTTTACTGTTTCCCCTTTGATTGTTTCATCTTGAAATTCATTCATCAAAACTCCCCTTTCTTATTAATGACAGCTCTTATTGGTGAGCCGTCTGCACCTTTAATATTTAAGGGCAATCCAATAAAATCATAATAACCACTTGATACATGTTCTAATAATAAATTTTCAATATTAATAATGTTATAGCGATTAAAAGCATGATGATTATTTAACGTTTTCGAATCAATGTCATCTACAGATGCAACATCGATACCGAACACACATACTCCAATAGACGATAAATATTTAATAGCTTCCTCATTTAGAACGGGTACATTCTGTGGAAATATATGTGCGTTAGCTTGCTCTTTCGTTTTTATCATAATAATAGAACCTTTAATATCATAATTTTTCAAAGTATCTGCTGTAATAATGTCTTGATCTAAGATTTCAATTAACGTTGCTTCTCCAATCAGTTTATTGACATCAATTTCATCTATCTTAATCCCATCATCATCGAAATGAAACGGTGCATCCATATGCGTCCCGATATGTGTGCTTGTGGAAATACTACCTATATTGACTGAACCCGTTTCTTCCTTTGTCGCAGAAAATTCAAATCGAAAAGGCTCATCACCTGGCCAATGTGCAATATCATTCGTTAAAGTTTGTGTAATATCAATCCACATAATCATACCCCTTTATTTTTATTATTTATTCAATCATATCGTTTATTACCTTTATTTTACAACTCATAACATCATGTTTGTATAAAGCTATTTTATAAAACTTATGAATCGATATATTTAGCACAAATATTTCTGAACATCCTATTCATCTCCATCGAAATAAAATGTGAATTTATTTCGAATGTTAAATTATCTTATAAAATATTTATTGAATTTGTGATATACTGAACATGAAAAAGAAGTATTAAGGAGGAATAGCATATGAAAGCAATTATTGCAGCATCTGACAAAACAGCTCAAATTATATCTAAGGAAGTACGACCACTGAAATATGGTGAAGCTTTACTTGATATGGAATGCTGTGGCGTTTGTCACACAGATCTACATGTCAAAAATGCAGATTTTGGTGATGTTTCTGGTACTACTCTAGGTCACGAAGGAATCGGTATCGTTAAAGAAATTGGTGAAGGCGTAACAAGTCTGAAAGTAGGAGACCGTGCAAGTGTTGCTTGGTTCTATGCTGGATGTGGTCATTGTGAGTATTGTGTTTCTGGTCGAGAAACATTATGTAGAGAAGTTATAAACGCTGGTTATACTGTTGACGGAGGCATGGCAGAACAATGCATAGTTAAAGCAGATTATGCCGTGAAAGTACCAGACGGTTTATCTTCAGAAGCAGCAAGTAGTATTACTTGTGCAGGAGTAACGACTTATAAAGCCATTAAAGAAGCTCAAATTAAACCCGGAGAATGGCTATTCATTTCTGGGCTTGGTGGACTTGGCAATCTAGCTTTACAATATGCTAAAAATGTATTTAACCATAAAGTCATCGCTGTAGATATCAATGACGACCAACTTGCATTTGCTAAAGAACTTGGAGCAGACATTACATTGAACCCATTGAATTGTAAAGTTTCAGAAGAAATCCAATCATTAACAGGTGGTGCACATGCAGCAGTTGTTACAGCTGTCGCTAAATCTGCATTTAATGAGTCAGTTAATTCAGTACGTGCAGGTGCTCGTATCGTAGCAGTAGGTTTACCATCCGATTCTATGGATTTAAATATTCCACGACTCGTATTAGACGGTATACAAGTTGTAGGTTCACTTGTTGGTACAAGAACAGATCTACAAGAAGCTTTCCAATTCGGAGCTGAAGGAAAAGTCGTTCCGAAATGTGAATTACGTCCTATGGAAGATATCAATGACATCTTTAGTGAGATGGAGCAAGGAAAGTTTACAGGACGTATGGTAATTGATTTTAGAAATAAGACAGAATAAATAAATCTAAAGACCGTAACATTTCTTAACTTAACAAAGAAATGTTACGGTTTTTCTCTTTCCCTATTTGTCACCTCGACCTCAACGTGACAAGTTTGCGCCTTCTATTTGTCATCTCACGCTTAACATGACAAATTCGCGATCTCTATTTGTCAGATTCTGATACTTTTCCTTCATTTATAATAAATTTCTGGTCTTATCAACTAATACCAAATACAAATTACATTCTTGAGCCTATATCTTCACCAATATTCACCGTAGTTACATAGTTATCTTCTATTGTGAAAATGATAATATTACTACCTACAAGGAATTTATAATTTGTTTTATTACCACTTTCTTCTATAGTATAGTTATTTCCATACGCTTTTAATAATTGTGATTTTGAAATGTGATGTCGTTTAACAGGAAATTTAACACTTGCTGCATAATTGAGTTGGCTTGATTTACTTAGATAGAAGTGTTGATCGTATGCTTTTTTATGATTATAGTTATTTCCATCATCAGATTGAGGTTGAACAATCTTGTAACCATTCATTTCGACACCTTTATATTTAATGGCATTTATAAATGTTGAATCCAGTACAAATTTTCCATCATGTCCAGTGTTCCCTTTGTATTTATAATATGGCGTAGTCTCAGCATGAACAATTCCCGTATCTGAATGATTAAAATTTATCGTTCCGAATAATCCTCCTAGTGAAATACTAGTTGCAATAAATATTTTCAAAGATTTATTCATATTTATCATCTCCTAAGGTAGTGTAAATCTACTTATAATATTACAATAAGATTACAAACATTGCAAATATATTACACAACGTGATTTAATGCCGTTTTAACGTAATAAAACAGATAATTTTAATTAAAAAAATCGATAATCCCTATAAACATACTCGCCGTAGAGCTGGAATATAATCTGATAAAATAATTAATAATAATTTTTAATCAATATTTTAAATTATTAATTAAAACCAGGAAGTTAATCAATAGTATATAAATACTTAATATATCACTCTGAATTTCAATATTATTTACATTTTTAAAATAATTATAGAAACACAGACTGTTGTGAAAGTATTTCAAGCTCAATTAAATACTAGCATTTTGATTTTAACCAATACGCTAAAACGTATCTTAATGTGTATTATTACAAAGTGTGACATACGTAATTCATTATTACGAAATATCTTTTATATTGTAATCTTTTGTTATTTGACTGTAATTTACAAAGCCTTTATTTATGTTATTGTTGTCTTGTCCCAAATTAAAGGGAAGAATTTTTAACTAACGCAGAAATTATCATCTTAAAATACAATACTAATTAATATAATACTAACGGAGGGTTTTTATTTATGAAAAAAGCATTATTAACATCATCATTAGCAGTAGCAATCGGAGCAACAGGAGTAGCATCATCAAACACAGCGGACGCAGCTGAACAAGACGTTAACAAAGAGCAATTAGCTCAGTTAGCTCAATCAAATTCACCAGAATTAAATGATCATGCTATCCAAGAAGGCGCTTATGACATTAACTTTACTTTAAACGGTTTCGAATATAACTTCGAATCAGATGGTCAAAACTTTACTTGGGAATATCATGCATCAGGTGCAGCTGACACACAAGCTCCTGCAACTCAACAACAACCAGTAGCAGAACAACCAGCAGCTGAACAAACTCCAGCTCCTGCAGCTAATGAGCAAGCGACACAAGCACCACAAGTGGAAGCTCCACAACAACAAGCTCAACAACAAGCACCAAAACAAGAAGCAGCTCCACAACAACAAGCTAAATCTTCAGCTTCTGAAGGTTCAAACGTGAATGTAAATGATCACTTAAAATTAATCGCACAACGTGAATCAGGTGGCGATATCCATGCTGTTAACGCATCATCAGGTGCAGCAGGTAAATACCAATTCTTACAATCAACTTGGGATTCAGTAGCACCTGCACAATATAAAGGTCAACCAGCTTCAAGTGCACCAGAAAATGTACAAGATGCAGCAGCTGTTAAATTATACAACACTGCAGGCGCTTCACAATGGGTTACTGCATAATAAGTAACGAAACAAAATCTTTTTATTCAACTTAAATCCAACGCCCTCGGCAATAGCTGAGGGCGTTTTTATTATATAATTTTTAAAAATATTCTGTATAATATTGTAAACGCTTCCTAATTATTGTAAAATATTGTTAAGTTAATATTCTGGCTTTTGCCCCTTTATTCCATTAAACATTCTGAATTGAGTATTATTGTTTAATGCTTTAATAAAGGGGTTTTTATGTACTATTAAGAGAAAACTATCCGAGAATCATTAACAAATTTCAACCTTAGGAGGACATATGAAAACTATTTTTGCTCACAGAGGTATTCCAGATTTAGCACCTGAGAATACTTTACGTTCATTTAAAGAAGTCATCAAACATCCTGAAGTAAAGTGGTTAGAGTTAGATGTAGCCATCACTGCTGACAAAGAGCTCGTAATTATCCATGATGATTTTTACGATCGCACGACAAATATTAGTGGCGAAGTTAGTAATTCTCAATTCAACCAGCTTAATAATATAGACGCTGGATTTTGGTTTGATGCTTCGTTTAAAAATGAAAAACTACCTACACTTTGGGACGTTATCCATTTTGCGAACTGTCATAAAATAAACCTTAATTTAGAATTAAAAGGTGTAACTGGCGAAAATGGATACGCATTATCAATAACATTTATTAAACTTCTGCAAGAATATATACAAAAATTTAATAAAGATATTGATATCATTATCTCTAGTTTTAATTTCACACTTCTCAAGCTTGCACAACAATATATACCTCATATAAAGAGAGCAGTATTATTTGAAATGCATGCCTTTTATCCTGATTGGAGAACGATTGCTGAATATTGTGGTAGCAACATTATCCACTTAGAAGATAAAAATTTAACTAAAGCATTGATTCATGAAATAAAGTCATCTGGCTACATTTTAAATATTTACACTGTAAATACTTGCGATAGAGCAAACGAACTATTTAATTGGGGAGTTGATGGCATCTTCACAGACAAATGTCATAAATTAAAATACATCTTAGAATAACTACAAGGAGATTTATTATGAACAAAATGATTGATAAATTAGGATTAGAAAATAAACAGGCACTTATTGGATTCTTGTCAGTCATAACTGCCGGTCAATTAATTTATTCCGGATTTGAAGCATTTAAAGGTACATTTTATAATTTATTGTTAGAAGTATTAAACGTAAGTAATGCTGAACTTGGGGCAATATTTGGACTAATTGGTATATCTGTATTCTTTTATATTCCAGGTGGCTGGATAAATAATCGTTTTTCTATTCGTTCTATTTTAATTTTTGGGTTAGCAGTTAGATTTATTACGATGTGTATCATTGTATTTTTCACACCTAGTTTTGCAGTATTAAAAGTGATCGCTGTGATTTGGGGACTCATTGATGCATTCTTTTGGCCAGCAGTATTAAATGGTGTTATCTTCTTTACTGATGACAAGAAGAAGGCTTTAGGCTTTGGTTTACTAGAGTCTATTAGACGCGCACAAGAAATGTTGATGAACCTGTTACTTGTTGGTATTATGGCACTGATTAGTGGTATCATCGTCTTTAAAGGTGGTATGTTCGTTTATAATTTACTCATTATCCCTCTCATCTTACTAATCATCAAATATGTACCTAAAAATGGTATCGCTAAAGAGGACTCAGAAACAACTGTTAATATTTCTCAAAAAGAAAAAGCACTAGACGCACTTAAAGGCTTAGTTTATGTACTATTACAACCAAGAGTTTGGTTAGCATCTGTTAGTGCAATGTCGATTTATTGGTGTTATATCATTTTAATTTATAGTGTACCTTATTTACAAAGTTTGTATAAACTTTCTACTGCACAAACAGCTTTGTTTGGTATTTTGAACACTGGACTCATGGGTGTTTTTATAGGTGTTATCGCTGGTGTTATTTCGGACTTTGTATTTAAATCATCATCAAAAATGATATGTGTCGCTCTATTGTTTTCATCAATCACATTAGCTTGTGTTGTATTTTTTGATACAGGGCTTATTATGAGTATTATTCTAATATTCGCATTTTCGGTGACAACATTTCTTTCAAAAAGTGTTATATTGGCGCCAATTGCTGAATTTAAAATCCCAGAAAAATACACTGGTTCAGCTATGAGCGTTGGTTCATTCACAGCATATGCCCCAATATTTTGGGTTTATACGATGAACGGCTCATTACTTGACCATTATGCAGGCCATGAAATAGATGCCTATAACATTATCTTTAAAATTGGTATTATCGTTGCATTAATTGGTAGTTTTGCTGCGTTGTTGTTGCAACTTTTAAATAAAAAATATAAATCTGCATAAATTTATCCTATACATGTTGGGAGTGGGAAAGAAATCTCATTTTATCAAAAAGATTTCGTTTTCCCACCCCGGCAAGGATGACTAGAATTGAAAAAAGCTTGATTTAAAGCATATTTTCAATTCAGTCATCTACTGCCAATATATGACAAAGGCTGGGATGCATCCATTATATCCCAGCCTCATTATTAAATATGTTTTCAACATAATCGCGTACTTCTGGGAAAGTATCGTATCCATCGCGATCACAAAAGTGACCATCATGTTTTAAAGTCACAACTTCAACATTTAAATTTTTAGACATTTTTACACTTAATTCATAAGGAACAGTACGGTCATTATCCCCTGCTATGCTCACGATATAAGGAATTTGTTGAATTATTTTATCATAATTTTGATTAGTTTTATCAATGTAAGGATCTAACTTTTTCAAATTCGGTATTTTTTCATCAAATCCTGCTACAAGCACTAATCCTTTAACATTTAACTCTCCTTCATACTTGGATAAATAATCTAATACTGTAATCACACCTAAACTATGGGCAACTATAATATTTTCTCCGCTAGATAAGTCCATTTCTTGATTAAGTGTTGTTAGCCAGTTTTCTAATACAGGTTCAGTAGGATCAGGGAAATCAAATATATAACTATGAACTTCTTTCAATTGTTCAGTTAACCATTTAAACCAATGTCTATCACTACTAGCATTGTAACCATGTGCAATATATAAATTTTGTTCCGACATACTTCTCACCTTTCAAACATTTAAGTGTATAATCTTAAAATCGCTATAATCATTCCAAATAAAGGAAATGCTAACCACCAGTAATGAGATGCAAACTCCCAACCATTCATAGGTCTATCTCTATCGTGATTTTGATTTCTGTTTAATGGCTCTTCTCTATATGTTTCAATAATTGTCTTCTTTAATTCTTTATCTCCTTTTATTAATTCATCTAAAGAAATATCAAATAAATCACTCATTTGTACAAGTATATCAATTCCAGGATAGGACTTCCCAATTTCCCATTTAGAGACACTTTGTCTTGTCACATGTAGTTTATCTGCCAATTCATCTTGTGACCAACCACTCAGTTCACGTTCTTCTTTGATTTTTTTACCAATGTTCATCATCAATCACTCCTTTTGCTTTAATATAAAACTTAAACACCCTTTTGTCCCGAAGTTATTAATTGCACTACCGCAACCAGGAGTTGCAATCACAGCAAATATCGTACTTATCTCATATATACCCAAAATTAAAAATATTAGCCTCTTTATATAGGTCACTATGCCTTCCGTCTAAAGATAATGAATTAATATGAATAATGGTATTAAAACCAACTGTCGTATTTACTTTGTTATACTTAACTATAATGCTATTTATAAAATCTTAGGGGGAATTGACTATGACAACACCTATTATTATTGATACAGATCCAGGAATTGATGACATTATTGCGATTTCTGCCGCATTAAATTCTGACAAACTAGATGTAAGATTAATTACTTCAATTGGGGGAAATGTTGGAATTGAACATACAACTAAAAACGCTTTAGACATTGTTAATTATTTTAATAAGAATGTGCCTGTTGCTCAAGGCGTTAATAAACCTTTGCTCAATAAATTGTCTACTGCTGAACATGTACATGGACATAATGGCATCGGTAACTATATCATTAACACTTCACAAAATCTAAGCACAATAAGTGACAATGCTGTAAATGCTATGTATAACACGATCATGCAATCTGAAGAACCCATCACATTAGTACCAATTGGACCACTAACAAATATTGCATTACTGCTTTCACTTTATCCAGAAACTAAAAACAATATAAAAGAAATCGTATTAATGGGAGGCGCTGCTGTAGGGGGAAATGCTACACCTGTAGCTGAATTTAATATTTATGCTGATCCACATGCCGCTCATATAGTGTTTAATATTGATATACCAATCGTGATGTGTGGTTTAGATGTGACACGAGAAACGATGATTAACTTTAATGACATAAAGACAATTGAAACCATGGGAGACTTTGGACAAATGATTACCAAAATGCTCGATGTCTATAATGACGTTAATTCAGGTGAAGACCATGAACATATTATTCACGACCTATGTACGATCTTTTATTTATTATATCCAGAAATATTTATAACAGAACAAGCCAACGTTACAGTTATTACAGAAGGACATGCAGCCGGATGTACACTTACCGAATTTAGTCATGAAGGACGAGTAAAAGTCTGCATGCATGCTGATAATAAACAATTCAGAACAAAATTCATTGAATTTGTAAGTAACATTCATAGAAAAGTTAAGTAGAAATAAAAATAATGATGAGCTATTTTGCTAGATTTGTCAGTCTGGCTACTTAGAACGAAAAAACCGTAAAATTCCTTTTCTAAGAAAAGAAATTTTACGGTTTTTATATATATTTATTAAGTTCATTTAAATTTAATGTACAAATTTAATATTCTCCTCTATCTACCTTATGATAACCTCTTAAGAAATAGATAATGCCCATTATTAATAAGAATACTATACCTATAATAACTGAGACTCTTGTTTCACCATTAAATAGCATACCGATTAGGACTAATGTGAAGAAGCCTAATGTAATATAGTTTGTAAATGGTGCACCTGGCATTTTGAACGGATGATCTTTAAGTTCATCTGCATGGTTTCTTCTAAATTGAATATGACTTAATAAAATCATAAACCATGGGACCATACCTGGTAGAATAGACGCACTATATACGTAAACGAATATGTTTTCTGAACCATCAATTATTAACGGTAATACAATGTTTAAAATAACACCAAGGAAGATACCAATAGAAATTGCTAAAACAGCAAAGAATGGTACACCTGTTTTCATAACTTTTGTAAATATTTTTGGCATTTGCCCTTTTTGAGCTAATGTATAAACCATTCTACTAGAACTGAATATTCCTGAGTTACAACCTGACATAGCAGCTGTAATAACAACAAAGTTAATTAATCCAGCAGCAATTGTAATACCTACTTTTGCAAATGTAGCCACAAATGGACTACCTACAGAACCTAATTCATCCCAAGGATAAACAGTAACAATAACGAAAATTGCCCCTAAATAGAATATTAGAATACGCCATATAACTCCGTTTACAGCTTTTTTAATATTTTTTTGAGGGTCTTTAGTTTCACCAGCTGTTATACCGATTAACTCAACACCTTGATAGGATCCAACAACCATTGATAATGCGAAGAAGAAGCCTACGATTCCTTTAGGGAAGAAACCACCATGTTCAGTTAAGTTTCCTAACCCAATTGCGTTTCCATGATTCCCCAACCCGAAGAATATAAGTCCGAAACCTGCAACAATCATAAGGATAATTGTCACAACTTTAATCATTGCAAACCAAAATTCAAATTCCCCAAATGCTTTAACAGACGTTAAATTTGCTGCTGCTAAAGTTACGATGACAATGACACCTGGTATCCATGTAGGCAATTCCGGCCACCAAAATTGCATATATTGACCAACTGCAATGACTTCACTCATACCTACAACAATCCATTGGAAAATATTACTCCATGCTGTTAAATATCCTGCAACTGGATGTAAGTAGTCACTTGCATAGTTTGCGAACGAACCTGTTGTTGGATATAAGTATACTAATTCTCCCATCGCTCTCATCACTAAGTATAAGAATAGACCTGCAACTAAATAAGCAAAGATTGCAGATGGACCTGTCCATTTAATTGTGCTTGAAGCACCCATAAATAGACCTACACCAATTGTCCCACCAAGTGCAATCATCTGTACTTGACGAGAACTCAGGCCTCTTTTTAAATGATTATCTTCCATTATTGATTTGTCACTCCCTGAATATATTTAATGTTTTTTTATTTAATATCTAACATATGGGACAATTATACTATAAAGTTTTATAAAAAAAAGTATAACTTGAAAGCGATTTCCCAAATTTTATCCTTTTTGTGTTAATAAGTTCACATTTTTGTAATATTTCTCTATTTTTAATATTAAGGATATTCAAAAGGCTAATGTTCCATCATTAAGATAGGACATTAGCCTTTTTTAGCTCATACGATTATTTATTGAGCGTGCGTTCTATTGAAGTATTTCGTCCAGCTTGTGAACCAAACACCATAATTAATAATGATGTAACGAGTAATATACTAAACGATGCGTTCCAACTATTCGTCGCATCATGCAAAATACCGAAGAATAGTGGTCCAATTGCTGCGAATAAGTACCCCACTGATTGAGACATACCTGACAATTTAGCAGCTGTATAACCATTTTCAGTTCGTAAACCAAAGAATGTATTCACTAATCCGAATGCTAAACCACTCGCTATACCTATAAAGATAATACCTAAAATAGCCCATTCCGGTTTAATCATTAAAGTGATCACACCTAATACAAAGAGCATACCTGTACCAAACGTAACTAATACTTGTGATTTCAGCTTAACCGCAAATATAGGCGTTACAAATGTAAGTGGAATAATGGCAAGTTGCATTATTGATAAATAAATACCCGCTTCATTTATCGGTATTCCATTACTAAGTAAAAATTCTGGCAACCAATTTATAAGTGAATAAAATATCATAGATTGTCCACCCATCAACAACGTAATTTGCCAAGATAATGGTGATTTCCATACATTTATGTTCGATGTTGATTTAACAGCTTTTATGTTGCTATCATACTTCTTAAGTTGGAATGACCATATAACAACACCTATAAATGTTACGATACCTATTAATCCTATTGCGATATTATAATTAAACTGTTTTACTAAAGGCGCCGTTACATAAGAAGATAAACTTCCAAATATATTCATCGTAACGGTGTAAAATCCTGTCATTATCCCAATTCTTGTTGGAAAATTCAACTTAATAATTCCTGGTGTTAATACGTTCCCAAACGCAATACCTATACCTATTAAGATTGTTCCAACATATAACCATGATACACCTGTAATCGTTCTTAGTATAATACCTAATAATAGTAATAACAATGCACCAAATACTGTACGTTCTAATCCAAATCGGTCACTTATTTTAGCTGCAAATAATGAAATGAATGCAAATGAAAGCAGTGGAAATATCGTGATTAAACTGACTGACGTATTTGATAAACTCAGTGTTTCTTTAATTGATGGTAATGCGATCCCAACTGAAGTTATAGGTGCTCTTAAACTTGCACCAATTAATAAAATACCGAGAAATAACGTCCAATCAATTTTACTATTTCTATTTATATGTTCTGACACATTAATTCTCCTAAATTTTATTTTCTGTTATAATGTACTAAACGTTCGTTATAAAGAATACGTTATATTGTATAATACGTTCGTTATAAAGTAAATAGGAGTGCATTTTATAATGGAAGACATCCATACAATCGTTGCCCATAACCTTTCTCAATATCGTATGCGTAAACAGCTCAGCTTAAATTCTGTAGCTAAAAGTACTGGCGTCAGTAAAACAATGCTCAATCAAATTGAAAAAGGACAATCTAATCCTACGATTACAACACTTTGGAAGATTGCAAACGGACTTCATATCCCCATTTCAGAACTCATTACAAATAAAGATAATAATGTAAGTTGTATATCTAAATCAGACATCATACCAATCTATAACGATGATAAATCTATTATTATTCATCCTTATTTTCCGTATAATATAGATAAAAATTTTGAAATGTTCAATATGGAACTTCATCCCAATGCAAAAATGCATTCTGAAGGTCATCATGAAGGGTCAGAAGAATATATCATTGTTCACAGTGGTACTTTAGAAATATCACTTAATAATCAAACACATATTATTAGAAAAGACGATGCCGTCCACTTTGAATCTGAAACACCACATACATATCACAATATAGGTGATGAGACGATCTTTCTAACCGCTACAATTCAATATCAAAAATAAAAAGTCTGGATACCCAGACTTTTTTATTCTAATATATCCAGCATAGTACGATTTACACTTCCTGCATACATTGACCCAAATTTAACTAGATGAACCATCAATAAATATAGTTCATAATATTTAATGCGTTGGTCAGCACCTTTACTAAGTGGTAAAGCCTCGTTGTAAGCATCATAAAATGCTTGTGTAAATCCGCCAAATACTTTTGTTGCCCCTAAATCAAATTCTCTATCACCGTATAATGGAGACGGATCAAATAATGCCGGTTCTCCATTTGATAAAAACATATAGTTTCCTGCCCATAAATCACCATGCAACAATGATGGTTTACTTGTATGATTTTCTAAGTTTTCTATTATAATTTGTCTAACTCTGTCATAAATTATTAACTCTTCTTTCGTCCATAAACCACGATTAACTATCTCATTTCGTAATTGGTCTAGCCTTTGATACACAAATATTTCTATCCACGAATGTTTCCAGCCATTTTCAAAAGAGATATCTCGACCGTGATAAGGTAAATCAAAACCAAATTTCCCATTTGGTTCATATACACTATGCATTTTTGCAACTAAGCGACCAAGTTCTTTCTGACTACCTTGTCTACCTTCTTCTAAATAATCTAACAGTAAATATGCATCTTGATTTATTTGACCATACCCAACTACTTTAGGTGCTGTTACGTTCGCATCTTCTAACGCTTTCAACCCTGCAATTTCCGCTTCATAAAATTCTTCAGAACGGTTGCGTTGAACCAATAAGAAATAGTATCCATCTTCAGTTCTCACTTTAAACGCTTCATTTACATCACCACCACTTACTTGTGTTATATCTATAATATGCTCAAGTGGTAATTGTGCTTGCCATTCTTTATTCAAGAAAATCACTCCTCAAATTATTTATAGTTTAGATTGCGCTATCGCTTCAAACACTGTTATAATCTCTTTCCCTTGATTAGAAATAGTATAATATATGTTGGGTGGCATGATTTCTTCAATTCTAATATTTAACATGCCATTATTAACTAATAAATCAAGATTCTCTTTTATATACGTTGGGTTATATTCTTTCAATGCTTGATAAATTTCACTTATCTCCATTTCGTTATTCATAACTGTTAACAAAATCATAAGCCCGTAATTTTGACCCATCTTTTCTATTTTAAATTTCAAGTCATGTTTATGATATTCATGCATAGGATTAGCCTCCTTTCACGAATTATATACTGATGGATTTATCGTCAACTTTATCTTAACATATATGTTTTATAGGATATGACATTAAGGTTTACGACCATTTAATTGGGTATTATATAAATAAAAAGAGGAGTTGTTTAGTGTGAATAAACAAAGGATTTTTCCACATTTATGGTTTGACACAGGTTCTAAAGATGCTGCAGAATATTATATGAATGTATTCCCTGAATCAAAAATTTTATCAGAGGTTACGTTATCCGATACACCTTCAGGGGATTCTAAACAAATGTCATTTGAAGTATACAATTATAAATTTATGGCGATTGATGCAGGGCCATACTTTGTAAAGAATCCTTCCATTTCATTTACAGTATTATTTAAAAAATCCGAACTAGACGTATTAGAAAATGCTTGGCACTTATTATCTAAAAACGGAAATATTATTATGGATTTAGATACTTATGACTTTAGTGAAAAATACGGATGGGTAGAAGACCAATTTGGCGTTTCATGGCAATTAATCATTACGGAAGAGCCTTTCGAAGAACGAATTCGACCTTCTTTATTGTTTAACAATGATAATGTTGGACGTGCTGAAGAAGCAATTCATTATTATACAGAAATCTTCAAAAATAGTGAGTCTGTTAGTAAATTTTATTATCCAGAAGGTATGGAACCAAACAAAACTTCATATTTAGCACATTCTGAATTTAAATTAGAAAACCAATATTTTATCGCTATGGATAGTGCTTTTGAATATGATTATAGCTTTAATGAAGGTATTTCGTTAATGATTTTAGTGGATGGTCAAGACGAAATAGATTACTATTGGGATAAATTATCTGCCGTACCAGAAGCTGAACAATGCGGTTGGCTTAAAGATAAATTTGGTGTCTCATGGCAAGTTGTACCGAGCATCATGAACGAATTTGCTAAAAAAGGTACACCTGAGCAAATGCAACGTGTTACACAAGCATTTTTAAAAATGAAGAAATTTAATATTGCTGAATTAGAAAAAGCATTCGAAGGTCAATAAATAATTATTTAATAAGTTTACTGACCTCCCATTCTCATAGCATATCGATTTGGAAGTTATAAATATAAAGAGTAGAACTAAGAAGATTTTAACAATCAACGATTTCTTAGATCTACTCTCTTTTTATTCACAATTTTTTAAAAATGTTAATGCCTGTTTGTTAACTTCTCTTAAATCAATACCTTGTTTCATAGCTGCAAAGACACATCCACAATAACATTGTCGGTAAATATCATAATCATTACATAATGTGATAGATCGTTCATAACCTTTATTCTTCTTAAAGTCGCTCGGTAAATAGTTCGCGCGGAATTCATCTTGTATATTTAGACCGAGGTCATTAATGAGTTGTGCATTTTTCTTAGGAGATAATGTTAACGCACTCGCATAATAATCATACCCATACTTATCTGCCGCGTCAGCTACTAACTCTAATCTCATCTCAAAGCAAGCGGTACAACGCAAGCCGCCTTCTTCTTCATCTGATAATTCTTTGTCTTTTACCATTTTCATAAATTTATGTGGTTCATATGGCGCTTCTATATATTTAACATTTTGATGTTCTCTTTCATTGAACGCTTTAATAAATGCTTCTTGTACTTTCGCTCTCCTTTGATATTCGCTTTTAGGATGAATATTAGAATTCGCAAAATATATCCCTACATCTGCATATTGCGTTAACAACTCTAATGTATATGTACTACATGGTGCACAACAGCTATGTATTAATATACTTGGTCTCACTTCATCTTGTTCCCACTTTGAAATCATTTTCCGCATAACTTTATCATAATTTATTTTCTGGTTTTTCATTTTTAATATTATTTCATTTGCTGAAATCATTTGTCATTCACCTTTTGTAAAAAAATGTTAATTATATTTTAATGGATTCATCTTAGAAATACTAGACAAAGTTTAAATAACATTCGTATTGATGACACCTATGTCGATAAATATGCAACATAAAAAAAGTCTAGGACTAATCAAATATGTCCTAGACTTTTTAAATTTATGATTTTATTTTTCGGTTCTAAAGATGTTTTCTTTCTTCTTACCTCTTGCAAGTTCATCAATGAGTTTATCTAAATATCTGATTTCTTGCATAATAGGTTCTTCAATATCTTCAACTCTATATCCGCAAATAACGCCTTTAATCAGTTTTCTATTTGGATTCATATGAGGCGCTTCTTTAAAGAAAGTTTCATAGTTGGTTCTATTCTCAAGTATTCTTTCTATGTCGGTATCGCTATAACCAGTAAGCCAAGTTATGATTTCATGAACGTCTTCTTTAGTCTTTCCTTTTTTCTCAACTTTATTGATTAAATGTGGATATACACTTGAAAATGGCATTGCATATACTTTTTCTAATCTGCTCATATGACATTCCTCTTTCGTTTAATGATTTCTTTCATTATAAACAATAGTGGATTCATATTGCTAATTATTGATATTATTCGTCATCGTCGTTATTGATATCTTGTAGCAGTTCATTAACATGAACGATGCTTTGTTTTGTTTCGTTTACAATATCAACTTCTTGATCTAACATCTCACCATTTAAATAAGCGATAACCATAGGTAAGTTCATGCCTGCATATAATTTAAAATTTTGCCCTGTCATCAATTCTTTAGAAATGACGTTAGCAGGTGTTCCACCAAGTAAATCGGTAAAGACCGTAATATCATCTTCATCGTTAATAACTTGTTTGAATTTATTTTCATAATCTTCTTTGCCATCATCCGGTAACAATGATACCGTTACAATATTCTCTTGTGGACCTAAGATCATTTCTACACTTTCTTTTAATCCTTCACAAAATGAACCATGACTTGCTAACACTAATTTTCTCATCTATAAAACCCCTGTGAATTAAATTTTTGTAAGTACGCCTAATGCTGATAGAATAACTGTTACAATAATTACGATGAAAATTGCTCTCGTAGAATTCATATGTTTTTTACCTAGCAACCAATAAATACCTAACACGATAACGAGTGGTAATAATTTTGGTAAAATCATATCTAAATTGTTTTGTAGGTTTATAGTTAAATCACCTATCTTTGGTTCCCATGCAACTTGTACTTTAACCATTGTGGCGACTAGTGCCCCAACCATAAATACCCCGAGCAATGTTGCAGCATTTGTTAAAGATTCAAGCTTATGTTGCATTGTTGTAACAAGCGAAATTCCTTCTTTATAAGCAAATTCAACTTGTTTCCATCTAAATACCATAATTGCAATTTGAGCCGCCAACCATATAAATGCACCAATTGGATTACCATTGATCGCCATATTGGCAGCTAAAGCACCAAATATAGAAGGAATTAAGGCAGCAAATATTGAGTCACCAACAGCTGCGAACGGTCCCATTAAACCTAATTTAATACCACTTACAGATTCTTTAGATTTAATTTGTTCTTTTTCTTCCATTGCGATATCGATACCCGTCACAATCGTATTAAAGAAGTTACTTGTATTGAAAAACTGAGCGTGTGTTTTCATCATTTCTTTTAATTCAGGTGTGTCATCTCCGTAAATTTTACGTAATTGAGGTAACATGACATATAAATAACCTGAACCTTGCATACGTTCATAGTTCCAACCTGCTTGGAAGCCTAATAAACTTCTTCTATTAATTTGTCTAAAGTCTTTCTTAGTTAATTTATAATTACCATCTGAAGTTCCATTGTGTTCTTGTTGTTCAACATTTTGGTTAGATTTCGTCATCTTCAATCTCTCCTTCATCGTCATTTTGAGAATGAGTTTCACTCATTTCACCAGGTTTTACTGGCTTAGCTAAGGATGTACGTTTATATTCCATTGCTGCAAAAGCAAATCCTATAAGCGCAATTGCAAGCATTGGTAATGAATTGAATTCTGTATCAAACTTCTTGTCCAATCCTGAAACTGCCGTACCAAGTGACGTCATACCATCAAACATTGATGCAAATATTGCTGTTAATACAAATCCTAGAATAAAGTACATATAATGTTTCTTTATTGGTAAATATCTTAAGAGTATTGCGAAACCTACTGCTGGTAATACAGCACCTGCAGTTGTTAAACCATCGCCCAACCATTTCAAATCTGTGTTTAAGAAATGAACGACCGATTTAACGACTGAACCACCAAATGCTAAAGCTAAGAATACTGGAATCATTCGAGATAATGCCCACGGAATGATACCTGCGACATAATATCTTTCAATTGCTTTATAATTCATTTCTTCTATCTTCGTATCAATACGATGGGCGAAGAATGTATTCGTGAATCTCGCTAGTATATCTGTTTGAATCATTAAACTAGCAACTGGAACAGCTAATGTTGCTATCGCTTGTGTCGGTTCCATTCCAAGTGCAACAGAAAAGGCAACTGCTAATAATGTTCCAGAGTTAGCATCAATTCTAGATGCACCACCAAATGTACCTACACCTAAAATCATCAACTGCATACTACCACCGATTACTAAACCAGTTGTAACGTCTCCCATAATTAATCCCGCGATTAACCCTGCAAATACAGGTTGGCTAATTGAAGAATAAAGATGTAACTCATCCCATATTTGATAACCAGCATATAACGTTAAAAGCAGAACTTGCCACCATAATATTTCCATAATTAAAAACCCCTTTGTTTTTGTCTTTATATTACTGAATTAATGACATGAAATCTTCACTATTATCATTTGGTACCATTTGTGAAACAATTTTAATTCCTTTTTCATGAATTTTTCTAAACGTTTCAATATCTTTATCTGTAACATTGATTGAACGCTTAATTGATCTTGTTTCTTCAGTTTGAGACATGTTACCAACATTTAATGTGTCAATATCTACTCCGTAATTCGCAAGTTCTAAAAATTGATCCGGACCTTTTGCAATTATCATCAGCCTTTGAGAATCATATTTACCATTTAAGATGTTATCGGCTGCTTTTTTAACTGGTAAAACACTTAACTTAACGCCAGACGGTGTTGCTAATTTTAATCCGCTTTTGTCAACTGCACTTTCAGCTACAATATCATCAATAACCATTAAGCGTGTAATATCTAATTTAGTTGTCCATAAATTTGCTACTTGCCCATGTATCAATCTACCATCTATTCTGTTCGCTATAATTGCCATTTAAATCTCCCCTTCAATGTTAATTAGTTTTGGCTTGTCTATTAAGTTTATTTCACTAGAATATTTACCTTCTGTATCAAAGATAATGATTTCATTATGTCCTTCTTTAAGAAAAGCTTTAGAAATATAAAGTGATACTGTAGGTCCAATTTCCCAATATCTTCCGATATTAAAACCATTTACAAGTACAACACCTTTGTTGAAATCGCTTACATCAATATGCGTATTATTCACTTCGGACAAGTTGAATTCATACCTATAAAAGGCTGGCGTATCTTCTTCCCAACTTGATTTAAAGTGTTCTAATTTCAACTTATCAAATTGTATATTGAATTGTTCATAACCTTGAACAAAGTGTAAATCTTGCATTAAACCTTGTCCTATACCTTTTCTTTGTGTGTTTGAAAGTAATTTGTAACCGTAATTTACACGCCCCATATTCTCAACTAGTATATCTATTTTGGGTTGTTCCTTTTCAAGTTCTACTTCAAATGCTTCTCCAATTTCTTGTTGGTATGCTGTATAAACATGTTTGCTATCTACATACATTTTAACTCTATCACGTGCATCTACTATCCTGAACTTTTCAATATTAGAATCCCTTTGAAGTGATGTGCGATAAACCATATAGCCTAATCCATCACTTACTTCTTCCATTGTTTGTGGATAATTAGAATATGATTTTTCAGAAATATCTTCTAATATATTAAACAAACTCACTTTATCTGTAAGTTTAATATTTTCAACTTTCATAAAATCTTTAACTAAAGGTTTTGCTTGTTTAACATTAGGTAACGTTTCCTTAATCATTTGCTGTAAGTCATAATACTTTTGAGTAGGATTCCCCATTTCATCAAGAGGTGCATCATAATCGTATGAAGTAACTTGTGGTAAATCTATTGTCCCTCTTGCTGAACACCCATTCCAAAATCCAAAGTTTGTACCACCATGAAACATGTATAAATTGATATGTCCGTTTGTGATTACTGTTTTAACTTCTTCCGCTAGGTCTTTGCTATCACGTTTAATGATATTGTCACCCCAACGGTTAAACCAACCATCCCAAAACTCCATACAAATAAGTGGCCAATCTTTCTGAAATTCTTGATGATAGTCTTGCAAATTTTTAAAGTTTTGTTCCGTTCTAGAACCAAAGTTTGCAGTTGGTAGTATGTTTTTATCTGCCATACTACCTGCTCGTAACGTTTGTGCCCAACCACCATCAGATGTGAATAAAGGCACTGTTGTTCCATACTTAGTCATTAAATCTTTAATCATATTTAAATATGTTTTGTCTTCACCAAAAGACCCGTATTCATTTTCAATTTGCATTGCTAGAATTGGTCCTTGATGATCTATTTGTAATGGGGTTAATATACTGAATAATGCTTTGTAATATCGGTCTACTTTATTAATAAAAGTTTGATCCGATGTACGTATTTTCATATTTTTATCATTTAATAACCATGCAGGCAAGCCACCAAATTCCCATTCTGCACAAATGTAAGGTGAAGGTCTTATGATGACGTACAGTCCTACTTCTTCAGCTAATTTAACAAAGTGTTGTATATCTTTTTCACCTTCAAATTCAAACTGTCCTTCAAGGGGTTCATGGTAATTCCAAGGAATGTAAGTTTCAACTGTATTAAATCCTAATGCTTTTAAATTGAAAAGTGAATGGTACCAGTCTTCTCTTGGAACTCTAAAATAATGTATTGAGCCTGATAACATATGAAATGGTTCATCATCCAGTAATAGCGTTTTATCTATTTTAAATTGGGTCATATTGTCACTCCTTCAAACGTCTCATTAGCGAATTGGTGTTGCAGTGTTTTGAATTACTTCGTTAAGGGATTCTAAGTTTTGTAATCCTTGAGTTTTCAACCATGTTCTTGCCGCTTCTTCTCCGTGATTCTTCAATTCTGCTGTTCCGTCTTTCCATGTAGCACGACCACATAATACGCCATTAAACTTTGCGCCACTATTTTTAGCAAATTCTAAAGTATCCATAAATTGTTGTGCATTTAATCCCCCACTTAAATAAATATATGGAATCTCTGAAATACTATCTTGTTCTTTAAAGAATGCTTGTGCTTCTGATTTATTATGAATATAATCTGAAGTAAATCCTTCTACAAAATTCATATTCAGTGGTGTTTCAACTTTGATTACATCAATATTGAATCTAGGTTCGTTAAACACTTTCATTGCTTCAATCACTTTGTGAGGTCTTACTTTCGCAAATTCTTTACCTTTTTCATCACCAATTTTTTCATCATAAGTTAATATTTCTAATAAAAATGGTAATGATTCCTCAACAAGTTCTTTACCAATTTCTTCTACGAATTGTTTTTTCTTATTATTTATTTCGTCTGATTCATCTACATCGTAATAAATTAGAACTTTAACACCATCTGCTCCCATTTCTTTTAAACGATGAGCTGTTAATCCTTCAACTAGTCTAGGTAAACGACCTACTTCTGACTTATCATAACCTGTTTGTTCATATGCCAAAATCAAACCTGCATCTTTCGACTTTGCTTGAATACCCTCTTCTCCGAATTCTGGATCTAATAATATACTTGATCCTGCAGGAGATAAAACTTCAGATACTAATTTTTTAAATAATGAAATATTTTCTTCAGTTCCTTCGTCACCAAGAAGACGTTTCATCGCACCCCTTTGATCTACTGCTACCGCTGCAAATATTCCGTTGTCACTTACTAGTTTAGATATATTTTTATTCGTCATGATAATGTCTTAACCTCCACTTTGTTTATAAACGCTTTTACTTGTTCTAAATTAATATGACCAGTCTCTGCTTGCATAGCATTAGATGTCCCACATGCTAGTGCTGTTTTAATCAGCGTAATTGCATCTAAATGACTATCTATTCCAAATGCTATACCTGCAACGGTTGAATCACCAGAACCGACCGGGTTTTGAACTGACATCTTTGATATCGTTGCATGGTAAATGACATCACTTAGTTTAACGATTGCACCTTCAGAACCTAATGTTACAAATACATCTATCCCCTTGAACATACTCATATTTTTCAAAGAATGAATGATTGTTTCATGAGATAAATTAACCTCACCAATCAAATCTTCAAATTCTGATTTATTCGGTTTAATCGCGTGTATATGGTGCTCACTTTCAAGTAATGGCTTTAATTCTCGAGCATTGATATCCAAAATATTATAGCTATCCGTCAGTAAGCTTAAAATATTGCGTAAATGATTTGTCTTAGTATTGTTTATAACATTAGGTGTACTACCACTTATTGTTACTACAGAATATTTGTTTATTTGTCGTTTTATATTATGAATATATCTTTGTTGTTCAACTTCATATATTTCAGGACCTTGTTCTAATATTTCTGTTTGATTTGACCCATCATTTATTGCTATACATTGACGCGTATTGTTTCTTATTTCTACAAAATCTGTTTCTATTCCACGGTTCGACAATGTCTCTTTAATCCAATCACCATTGTTCCCACCTAAATAACCTGTTGCTGTAACATCAGACCCTAACTCTTGAAGTACTTTCGTAACATTGATGCCTTTTCCTCCAGCATTTCTAACGATATGAGTCGGTCTATGTACTTCGCCTATTGATAAATTATCAATTTGATAACTTATATCTATTGACGGATTGAGTGTGTTTGTTAGAATCATAAGCTTCACCCTTAATTGTATGGATATATTGTTACACCTTTAACTACTCGATTTATAAAACCATCGGGACTTGGATTGTCAGGATTTAATCCTAATTGTACTGATTTCTTACTTGCTAATAATTGTCCAAACATTAAGTATACGAGTCCTATTTCTAAATCATTAAATGATTCTAAATTAGAAATCTTAGTTACGTCTTCACCATCTTGATGATCTAATACTAAAATTTCATACTTATTTCTTACTTTACTAACCTCTTCCAATAAATCCGCTTCATATTGTCTCTTGTATAAATCATTACTTCTTAACAAGATGAATATAGTGCCTTGTTTAAGGCCAGCTTTTGGACCATGCCTGAACCCTAATGTAGTTTCTCGTGCTATTTCTATTGATCCACCCGTCAGTTCATTTAATTTCAAGCTCATTTCTCTTGTAAGTTCCCCTAATATCCCAGTACCAACATAGAACACTTTATTGAATGATTTTTTTAACGTTTGATCGGCAAGTGTTTCTATTTGTTCAAACAATGATTCCGCAATTTTATAAAATTCATTTGAAATTTTACCGTTAAATAACAAGTATCCAGCTAGCAACATCGTTGAGAAGCTTGACGTCATAGCAAGTGATTTATCATTTGTTTCTTTCGGTAATATAACTTTAAATACTTTCGATGTATCATCACCTTCATATGTAGCAAGATATCCACACTTGTTATTTGTAACAAACAAATGGTAAACCTTATCTGAAAACTGTTCAGATATTTCAATAGTCGCTTTAGTTTCTGGACTATTACCTGACCTTGCGAATGAAATGATTAAATATGTAGTATCCTTATCCATAAAAACTTCAGGACTTGTAACAAAGTCAGTCGTAGAAACAGATTCAAATTCCAAATTGTCATGCATAGATTTATCAATAGCATGTTTTAAGATATCTCCTACGTATGCAGAAGAACCTGCCCCTGTAAATAGTACTTTGACTTTACCAGTTGTTTCTTTCTCAATACTTTTAATGAATTCATCAAATTGATTTTTCAGTTCTGAAATGATGTTTGCAGTTTTTTCCCACATTTCAGGTTGTTGCCTTATTTCCGTGTACGTGTCAGTCTTATTTAACAATAGACTTACCTCCTATAATGGTAATGTTGTCATAACCAGTTATTGTATATTATCCTATATACTATAAATTTCAATTATATTAACTCGACAGTATATCGATAATCTTTACCGCTCGTTACGCTTTCAGTAAACTCAATAATTTCTTCGTCTACAAAACTAAATCTTTCAATAAACATACATGGTGCACCATCATTTTTTTCCAAACATCTTGCTTGTTCTTGAGTTAACTGTTTAGCTGTTAATGTCTCATAAGCGTGATTGATTTGAATCTGATAATGGTTGTTTAAAGTTTCATATAATGAAACTTTATTAAAATCAAATCGATCTAAGCCTTCGCAATACCTTACTGGTAAGTAACTTGTTTCATAAACAATCGGTCTATCATTTGCCAACCTTAATCGCTTTAATTCATATACTTCTTGAAATGATTTAAGTTGCATCTTCTCTTGTATATACAAACTAGGCTTAATCTTCTGAATACTAATGACTCCTGTACTCGCTTTATCGCCATTTTTCTCAATTTCTTCACTAAAGCTATACAAGTCATTCATCACTTGGTTGTACTGATTCCCTAGCACGAAAGAACCCCTGCCATGTTCTCTTTGAATCATATTGTCCGCTTCTAATTTCTCTAATGCTTCTCTAATCGTAATACGACTCACATCATATTCTTCGCATAGTTTTCTTTCTGAAGGTAATTTATCTCCTTCTTTGTAATAACCACTTATAATCTTCTCTTTGATCATGGTATATACTTGATAATACAAGTGTGTATTTTTAATCATTTCAATCCTTCCTATCCCAACTGGTTATAACCAGTTTAATTATAAATTATTTTTTCGAAATTGTAAACGTTTACCCTTAAATTTCAACTGTTCACATTCAGTTTCTTATTACCATTTATTTGACTCAACCATATTGAAATAATTACAACTATTTATATTATTGACTCACATTCAATATGTACTAACCATTCTTTCTATCTAATAAATATTATTATCTTCTTTCCATAGATTTACAATATTTTTTTACCTTTATTTGGCATCTCGTCCTCAACATGATAAGTTCACGACCTCTATTTGTCATCTAGATAATAGAATGGATTATTTTCAAATTATTAATAGCGCATTTCTGTATTTTCTTATAATAAACAAGCTCATCAAAAAAATAGCCAGGACATGAATTTATGTCCTGGCTATTTATATAGGTCTTTAATATATATAGTTATAATTACGAGCTGAAGCTTTCGAAATGATTCTTGTTCCATATCTAAGAGGTCTATTAAAATTGTATTCTGAAACTTTTACATTCCCATTATTATATACACCTTCAACATATGCAACATGGCCATAATAACCACTTGTAGATTGCATAATCGCGCCTCTCATAGGCGTTCTACCTACTCTGTACCCCGTTCTTCTAGCTGCTGATGCCCAATTTTTTGCATTTCCCCAATTTGAATAAATATATCTTTTTGCAGAAGTTCGTTTGTTAAATACGTACCATGTACATTGATTTTTTGTGTAGTAATTTCTCGTTGCTTTCTTTGCTACTGCTGCATCGGCTTTATGAGTATTAAAATTTGATTGATATGTAATATACAGAGAAGTTAACATGACAATTGTAAACACACACTTTATAACAAATGAATAATTTTTCATATCTGCTCCTATACGCTTTATTTATTCTTATATTAAATTAACCAAAATACATTTACAATACAAAAAGTTGCTTATTAAACTAAGTTTAATACAACTGAAATATAAGTAATATATTTAAATAAAAAACCTCTCATTATACAGCTACTTGTTTCGCATAATGAGAGGTTAAATTAAATTTTATACTTACAAAAATTCTTTAATTGTTTCTATAATTAAATAAATATTCAATACGCTTAGAACAATAGCTAAAATCCAAGATATAATGTTTACCCATAACTTATTAGTAAATTGTTCTCCCATAATTTTCGGATTATTTGTTGCTAATATTAACGGGATAATACTGAAGGGTAAAGCTAAACTTAGGAATACTTGCGTGAAAATAAGCATGTCTTCAATTTTGGATTCGCTTGATCCATAAAACCATAAACATATAAATACTGGAATAACTGCGATAAGCCTAGTTGCAAGTCTTCTAACCCATGGCTTGAGTTTAATTTTTAGAAATCCTTCCATCACAATTTGTCCTGATAATGTTCCTGTAATAGTAGAATTTTGACCTGAAGCAAGAAGTGCAACAGCAAATAAAGTACTCATGACTGCACCGCCAATTGCGCCTCCAACATGTGATTCACTCAAAGCGTGATACAAATCATAGAATCTACCTAATTCTTGATCACTACCGAAGAATAATGCTGCACCAAGCACTAATAATAAACAATTAATCACAAAAGCTATACTCAATTGTATATTTGAATCGATTGTTGCATATTTAATAGCGCTTTTCTTACCGAAATCAGTTCTATCATATTTTCTGGATTGAACAATACTAGAATGTAAATATAAATTATGGGGCATGATTGTTGCACCAATTATTCCTAACGCTATATATAAAGCACCTTTATTCATCACAATATCTGAACTTGGAACAAATCCTGTCAGTAAAGAACTTACGTTAGGCGATGATAAATATACTTCGAACATAAATATTAGAAGTACTGTAAATATCAATACACCAACAATTGCTTCAATTTTTCTAAATCCTAATTTAATAATCATCAGTAAAAGTAAAACATCTAATACTGTAATCGTCACGCCAAGAGCTAATGGTATATTAAATAATAAATCTAGTGCTATTGCACTTCCGATTACTTCAGCAATATCTGTTGCCATAATTGCTAATTCAGTTAATATCCACGCAAAAATACCTAATGGTCTATTTGCCATTTGTTGTGTTACTTGTGCCAAATCCATACCACTGGCAATACCGAGCCTTGCGCTCATACTTTGTAATAACATGGCAGCCGCACTTGATATTAAGATAATAAATAATAGTATATACCCATATTGAGCACCACCTGCCATAGACGTAATCCAGTTACCAGGATCCATATAACCAACCGCTACAAGTAGCCCTGGTCCTAAGTACATTATGAATTTTCTAAATGCATTGGCTGATGCATCAAATGATACTGTTCCATTAATTTCTTCTAAACTTTTCCCCATACGTTCAACACCTCATATTCAAATGATAAACCTAGATTACACTTTTGTAAACAATATTGTTAGGTGCGCCTAATAAATAAATATAAAAATTAAAAACCTAGGACGTGAATGATTAGTCCTAGGCTCAATATATGTTGAAACACTTTCGCACTTCGAGTTATTGTTTAATCTTGTTATTCTGATGCGACTTTTATAACTTGTTTACCAAAATTATCTCCTGTGAATAATTTTCTAAATGCATTTGGAATTTGATCAAAACCTTCATCAATCGTTACCTCTGCTTTAATTTGACCTGCTTGTACCCAACTCGATAATTGTTCACTTGCTGCTTTAAAATCTTCCTCAAATTGCGCTACTATAAATCCCTGCATTAGAGCTTGATTTTTAATTAAAGTTTGTTGAATGCGTGGGCCAATATCAGGTTTTGTATCATTATATGTTGATATAGCACCACAAACTGGTATACGTGCAAATTTATTTAAATGCTTAAATACTTCGTCAGAAATTTCTCCTCCGACATTTTCAAAGTATACATCCACACCATCTGGTACAGCATGCGCTAACTGATCTTTAAAATCATCTTTCTTATAATCAACCGCTGCATCAAACTCTAAAGTATCTGTTATATAATTTACTTTTTCACTACCGCCAGCAATACCAACTACACGAGCGCCTTTAAGTTTAGCTATTTGCCCAACAACTGACCCTACTGCACCTGACGCTGCTGATACTACAACTGTCTCGCCACTTTGAGGTTTACCAATTTGTAGTAAGCCTTGATACGCTGTCATACCAGGCATACCAAGAATACTAAGATATAAATATAACGGTACTTCTCTAGATGGTACGACCGTTACGCGTTGGCTTTCTACTGTGTTAAATTTCTTCCAAGGCAGTACGCCTGTAACATAATCTCCTTCATTTATGTCACTAACGTTGGACTTTACAACTTTCGAAACCATATGTCCTTCTAAAGGCGCATCAACTTGAAACGGAGGGGTATAACTTTTAACATCATACATTCTCCCTCTCATATATGGATCTACAGAAATATAAACTGACTCTAACAATAATTCACCTTGCCCAGGTTCTTGAATATCTATTTGTTCATATCTAAAAGCATCATCTTGCGGAATACCTTCTGGTCTATGTGCTAATACTATTTGTTCATTTTTCATTTTTATCACCCTTTTATCTATATAATAGGTTGCCTTACAATTGAAATTTTATAGAACTCTATTAGCCACGTCAAAAGGTCTGTTCCTAGCTCAAGCTTTATAATATACAAACTCTAGTGATTCTGTCAGAATTTAAATATATTATTTAAGAAAGAAGGAAAATACATGATTATCGTTAATGCCAAATTTGAAGTACAAGATGACTTTATTTATGAATATGAAGAACTCGTTAAAGATTTAGTTAGAGATTCTAAACAAGAATCAGGTAACGTAGCATACAGCCATTTTAAATCTACTGAAGATGAGAATGTATACTTAATGTATGAAATTTGGGAAGATGAACAAGCCATCGCTTCTCACAACAATAGTGAGCATTTCAAATATTTCTCAAGCCAAGTCAAAGAGATTTTAAATGGTCCATTAGATATTAAAGTCAGCCAAACTGTATAGTTACTCTATTGTTTAAACCTTGCTAGAGTTGCTTAAATAAAAAAACATACTATGCTAATTTTACGTAATCTACCTTTTAAATAGATTACTAAACTCAGCATAGTATGTTTTTATTATATATTTCACCTTAAGTTAAAATATAAACATAGTAATAATATATGCACTAATTCCAACTAATAGACAATACAATAATGCAGGAACTAATGTCTTACGGATAACACTGCCTTCTTTACCGTCCATATCTACAACCGCACAAACGGCTACAACATTGTGTACACAAATCATATTACCTGCAGCGCCTCCGATAACTTGTGCAGCTAACACACTAACTGCATCCATACCTACTGCATTGGCTACATTCAATTGAACTGGTGCAAATGTTAATGTTGATACTGTTGCACTACCTGTAATAAATGAACCTAAAGCTCCTAAAAATGGTGCTACAAATAACCATACTGGACCAAATAACGTAGTCATTCCACCTGCAATATATGCAGGCATACTTACTAAATCATTCGTATTCAAACCTGAGTTTGTAAATACATGTACCATTGCTAATGTTGATACTAAAGTAATCCCAGTTATCTTTATTGTGTTAAATGATATAACACTTGCTTTAGCAAATGATTTAAACGATTTACGTTGTATCACAATTGCAAACAGTGCAGCTAGTGTCAATATAGTTCCTGGAGAATATAGTATTTCCCAGTTTGATTTAATTGTTTCAAAACCAAGTATATTTTTCCAAGAAAGGTTCAGTACACTTGTTGTAAATGTCTTAACTGATGGTACTACTCGTGTTAATAGTAATAACAATACTACAATCACATAAGGTGACCAAGCAGCAGCAAGACTCATTTCTACTTTTTCATCTGATACTTTAAAATCTTTCGCCATTGCATCTTTCCAAATATTTTTTGGAATTAGGATATTCTTCTTAGCTGTAAATACTGCAACCATTATTGTTGTTAAAGATCCAAGTATTGAAACAAATTCCGGTCCAAATAAATTAGCGTATAGAAATGCACTTGCTACGTATGTAATGCCGATTAACAATGTCCAGGGCATAATTTCCAGTATATGTTTAAGTTTGTTCTGCTTACTTGTAAATAAAATCATTGTCGTCACAATAATAAATGGTATAAATATACCACTAAGTAAATCGATAGCTGTAATACGAATCGCTGTATTATGGAACAGTTCAGTATTAGCATTTTCAAGCGTACTCAGACCAACAATAACGGGAGTACCTACCGCTCCAAATGATACAGAGACACTGTCTGCTATTAAAGCTGTAGCTACAGCTGCCATTGGTCTAAATCCTAAAGCAAGCATAAGTGGTGCAGTGACCATTGCCGGTGTCCCGAATCCAGCAGCACCTTCTATTAAAGCACCGAATAAAAACGCTACAATTATCACTTGTACTCTCATATCACTAGAAACACTTTGGAAACCTAAGTTAATGCGATTTACAGCGCCAGTTTCTTTTAATGTATTTAATAAAACAAGTGCACCAAATAATATAAGTAATATTGTAATTGTTTTATGTGTACCTTGTAAGAATGAAGCAGCAATAACTTTTCCATCCATACCCCATACTGACATACCTAAGATGATGACAACAATAGCGCTAATTGTCATACCTTTAAGTGCTGACATACGGAGTAAAACTAATAATAAAAATGGTACAATAACAGCACTTAATGCAACTAGCATTAACATAATACCCCTCCTCATAACACAACAGGTCATATGATGACTGTTTGAGTTTGTAAGAAAAATATAGCACATATAGGAAACGCTTACAACTAGAAATTTTATAATTTCTTTATTTAATTTCTTTGTGATTTATTGCACAATTTCATACTTAAAAATTTAAGCTTCTCTAGTATTTTTTACCATGCTATTTTAACTATATTATGACCCAACATACATATTTTGGGCATGTAAGTTCATATGCTTATTCATTTCGAGATATCCTTTATGCCCTTGAATCATGACTTTGCCTATTTCGTGGATTAACTTCCGAGTTATTCCATGACTTTGCCTATTTCGTGGATTAACTTCTGAATTATTCCATGACTTCCGCCATTTCGTCGATTAACTTCAGGGTTATTCCATGACTTCGCCCTTTTCGTGGATTAACTTCCGAGTTATTCCATGACTTCGCCCTTTTCGTGGATTAACTTCTGACTTATTCCATGACTTTGCCTATATCGTGGATTAACTTCTGACTTATTCCATGACTTCGCCCTTTTCGTGGATTAACTTCTGACTTATTCCATGACTTCCGCCATTTTGTGGATTAACTTCTGACTTATTCCATGACTTTATAGTATCTACCAAAAGTTGAACCGCAATTTATCCATTAAAGGAGTGGAATCATGAAAAAACGAGAAAATCACTTTTCATCATGATTTTCTCGTTTTGGATAAGCTTGATATGAACTATGTCATAGTCTCGTTCCATTTCTCAGACCTTATAGTTGTAGTTCTTAAATATATGTTTGTTCAATTATTTCTCGTACGGAATAACGTTATCGCCGTATTCTTTATTAATGAAGTTTTTCATATCTTTAGATTGTAGCACTTTGATTAACTTCTGATATTTCTTATCATGCTTATGTCCTTCTTTAACAGCTAGAATATTAGCAAATGGTGAAGACTTACCTTCTATTTCTATAGCGTCTTTCACAGGTGTCAGTCCATTATCAATCGCATAATTTGAATTCATGATAACTAACTCACCTTCTCCACTGTTATACGTTTTTGGTAAAAATTCTGCACCTTGTTTGTTATTAAATTTTAAGTGTTTTTTATTTTCTACTATATCGTCAAATTTAGCATCTTCTATTTTAACACCTGGTTTAATCTTGATTAACCCTTCTTTAACAAAGAATGATAGGAATCTTCCTTCTTCTGCTGGATTATTTGATACATAAATTTCAGCATTATTTGGTAAGTGTTTTAAATCTTTATGTTTTTTACTATATACACCCATTGGCGTAGTAAACACTTTGCCTACTTCTTCTATTTTATAGCCGTGTGTTTTCTTTTCTTCTTTTAAGTAAGGAACATGTTGGAATAGATTTGCATCCACATCTCCTTTATGTAGTAATTTATTTGGTACTTTATAGTCATTTACCGTTTTGATTTCTAGATCATAGCCTTCTTCTTTCATTTTTTCTTTAGCATGTTCTAATACTTCTCCATGTGGTGCTGGTGAAGCTGCTACTGTAATTTTCTTCTCATTATCATTTGATTTTCCACATGCAGTTAATACGGTTACCAACGCTAAGCTTATTAAAAACAATATTGATCTCTTCATATATACAATCCTTTCTTTGTGCCAATTTATATATAAATAAAAAAACTTTCTCTAAAATTTAGAGAAAGTTAGTTGAACTCTCTCTTATCTGCTAAAGTTTTATAAAACTTTATGTGAATTAGCACCTTTTCACTTAAGACGGTTGCCGGGCTTCATTGGGCACATCCCTCAGCCACTCTTGATAAGAGTATTTATATTGTTTTTAATCCTACCATTTCACTCATGATTCGTCAAACATGTTTTTAAACTTATTTATGAATTTCAATGCAATAACTTGTTTCTCTACAATGAGGACATTCTAATTTTCTAGTTTTGTAAGTATGATTGCTTAATATCCATTCTGAAATTAAAGGTTTAAATTTATTTTGACAATTTGGGCATAAGTACATTGTTACAGCGTAATATTTTTTAGTTGCGATAGCTGCATAAATCATCAATAAAGGATATGCGATTAATATCGGTTTCCATTTCTTTTTTAATATAGCAGTGAATATACTACTATATTGGAAAATACCTGCAATCATTGCAACGCCTAGAAATTTCTTTCTAAATTCTTCCATCTCTTGATATGATCCTGATTCTTTTTGTAAATTTAATATATTTGATACTGGAAATTCGCTGTCTTTGCTAATATTTTTTTTAGCAAATTTAATTTGTTCAAGTAGTTCTTTATTATTTTTAATACTTTCTTCTAAATGTAATGTCTTTTCTTCTAATAGTAAATTCAATGTGTTAATAGATTGATTTGAATTCAATAATTCTTTAATCTCTTTAAGCGAAAATCCCATATCTTTTAATGCTAATATCACTCTAATTTTGTTAAGCTCGTCTTCTGTATAAAGTCTACGATTGTTCTCTGTTTTGTTACTGGGTGAAATGATACCTTTTTTATCATAATACTGAATGGTTCTGACACTTACATTACATAAACTTGCAACTTCTCCTGTTGTCATATTCATAATATTAGCTCCTCTCTTACTTATTTATTCCAATCTTACATTATGACGTAACGTCACTTGCAATACTTTTTGAAATAAATTTATTTTTATAAGGAAGTTAGACTGAAGGAATTATAAACCGACTAACGACTTTACGAAAGCATAGAAACTGATATAGAAGGCACCACAACAGCTTAGCACAAAGATGTACACTCAATTATATTACTTTTGTGATTAAAGTTTGTACTACTCTTTGATGATGCATGTTAAGTTTAATACAACAACAAAGGAGGGATTCATATACAGAAGGAAAACTTTAATCTCATTACTGAAATGATCAAAAATCCAAAAGTAAAAGGCAAAGATTTGGAATCAAGTTTCAACATTTCAAGAAGACAACTAGGTTATAGAATCCAAAAACTAAACAATTGGCTAATTGAACAAGATTTCCCAGAAATCAAAAGAACTAGCCAAGGTTATTTTATAGTGGATGACTCAATTAAAAGTTTTCTAAATGTTACGAATGAATCCATCCAACAAGAAAATGAGCAGGTATATACCGCCTATCAACGTGCACACCTCATTTTATTGATGTTGTTTAGAGAAGAAGAGAATTTATCTCTTAATCACTTTTCTTTAGATTTACAAGTTAGCAAAAACACTATATTAAATGACATAAAAAAATTAAAAGCATTACTTTTGCCTTATGAAGTTAACTTACATTATACGCGTATTAATGGATATTATCTTGTTGGTAAAGAGTTTGAAGTTCGCCGCTTACTTATGTGGGTTATTGATAAAGCTTTTATGCTTAATCTTAGTAAACGAGATCTTATGAAATACCTTGATTGTCATGAGAATAAAATTGAACCCATCAATCATCAGATTACAAAAATCGAGCAATTTTTGAATAGTAGATTTATTGATCAAAGTACCGAGACGTTACCACTGAAATTGTATCTCATTTTAAGACGTATCAATCACGATAAAATTGTGTCACCTTTTGCAATTGGTTACGATGACTTATCAGATACAGAAGAGTATCGTGCAACTGAAATATTAACTTCTGATTACCCTAATTTACCTAGACAAGAAAAGTTATTCATTACGTTGCAACTATTATCAACAAGTGTACAATGGTCCGAATTAAATGATGCAGAACATTTACCTGAACTTAAGCATGCACTTGAAGCCGTAATAGACCGATTTGAGAAAATAACATTTATCAACTTTACTGATAGAGCGTCTTTACTCAATCAACTCATGCTTCATATGAAACCAGCATTTTATAGAGTGAGATATCAATTATCCGATGTTGATGAGTTGGCTAACTCATTAAAGGAAGATTTCAAAGAACTGTTTCACTTAGTTAAATTATCTTTAAAACCTTTGGAAGATTTCTTTAATCAAACTTTACCAGATAATGAAATTGCCTATTTAACTATGTTGATTGGTGGTAGCTTACGAAGTCAAAACGAAGACATAGAAGAAAAAGTAAAAGCAGTCGTTGTTTGTACACAAGGTACTTCAGTTTCCCAACTCATGCTTCAAGAGTTACGAAATGTATTTCCAGAGTTTATATTCTTAGATGCATTATCTTTACGAGAGTTTGATCAATATGAATTGGACTTTGATATTGTGTTTTCACCGATGCATGTTATGACAAATAAACGTTTATACATTACTAAGGCGATTTTAACTGCTCAAGAAAAACAAGAATTACGTCAGCATGTGTTTGGTCAACTTAATAACAAATTAGAAACTGAAATTCAAGTTGAAAAGATGCTTACAATTATTAGAGAACATGCAACTATTCATAGTGAGAATGAATTATTCACAAAAATACATAATCAATTAGAAGAAAACTATGCATATTCTTCTATTAAATCATCCATGTTATCACTCAATAGTACGTTAAATTTAGAAGATTTAATTCTCATTGACCATATTCAATTCAAAAAGAACGTCTCTAATATTAGAGAAGCAATTGAGATAACTGCCGAACCTCTAGTCATGATGAAATATATTGAACCGAAATATATAGAAGAGATGTATGAATCTTTTGATGATACTTATATGGTAATAAATCAGAATATTGCAATTCCTCATGCTAGTGGTGAGAACAGTGTTAATAGAACATCCATGAGTATGTTAGTAGTAGAAGAACCTCTTACATTAAGTACTGGAAATGATGTTCAAATATTTGTTGTTATTGCAGCAACTGATAAATTCAAACATTTACGCCCACTACTACAATTAAGAGATATGTCTCAAGATTTAGAAAGCATTCAAAATATTATTAAAGCAAATTCAATTTCAGAAGTACATGAAGTGATTAAACAGTATTCAAAATCAGAATAAAAAGGGGTTGCATGATATGCAAGATTTAAAAATCGATGTCTCGAATGTCATTTTAAACTTAGAGGCAACGACAAATGAAGAAGCATTGAGTAAGTTATCTGATTTAATGTATCAAAATGGATATGTTAAAGAGGGTTACACGAATGCCGTAATAGAAAGAGAAAAATCATTTGCAACTGGATTACCCACTGTATATTGCTCAGTAGCAATCCCACATACTGACATAAAACATGTTAATACAAAGTCTATTGGCGTTGCAGTTCTTAAAGAAACGGTTCCCTTTGTCATCATGGGTGAATTAGAAGAAACAACTGATGTTAAATTGATTTTCATGTTAGCAATGGATAAAGAAGATGCACAACTTTCTTTATTACAAAAATTAATGGGTATTTTCCAAAATGATGAACTGTTAGCATTTCTTGCAAATGCTAAAGATAAGCAAGCTATTGTAAACAAATTAGATCAAGAATTAAGTAAATAAAAATAAATTAACTGGAAGAGAACTTAAACATTTATGTTCTCAAATTAGGAGGAAATTATTATGAAACAAGTATTAGTAGCGTGTGGAGCAGGAATCGCAACATCAACAGTAGTTAACAATGCAATCGAGGAAATGGCAAAAGAACATAATATCAAAGTAGATTTGAAACAAATTAAAATTACAGAAGTTGGACCTTATGTTGATACAGCAGACTTATTAGTTACAACTGCAATGACTAAAAAAGAATACGACTTCCCTGTTATCAATGCACGTAACTTCTTAACAGGTATCGGTATTGAAGATACAAAGAAAGAAATTTTAGACGTATTACAAAGCTAATATCAATTTCAAAATATTAAATAAGGGGGAGTGGGACAGAAATCTCATTTTATCAAAAAGATTTCGTGGTCCCACCCCGGCAAGGATGACTAGAATTGAAAAAAGCTTGATATAAAGCGTATTTTCAGTTCAGTCATCTACTGCCAATAAAACAAGAGTGTGGGGCTTATTCATGATGTCCCAGACTCTCTTCTAAAAAAGAGGATGGTGGAAGAAATGGATAAATTTGTAGATTTTATTCAAGCTTTTCTAGATTTAGGCGCAACGGTAATTCTACCGATTGTTATATTCTTACTTGGTTTATTCTTTAGACAAAAAGTTGGAGCAGCATTTCGTTCTGGCTTAACTATTGGTGTTGCTTTTGTAGGTATTTTCTTAGTTATTGATTTACTCGTTAAGAACTTAGGGCCAGCAGCACAAGCTATGATTAAAAACTTAGGTGTCAGTTTAAGTGTAATTGACGTTGGTTGGCCAGCAACTTCTTCAATTGCTTGGGCGTCTGTTATTGCCGCCTTTATCATTCCATTAGGTATTGTAATAAACGTTATTATGTTACTCACAAAAACGACTAAAACAATGAACGTAGATATTTGGAACTTCTGGCATTACACATTTATGGGTGCAATGGTTTATGCCGTATCAGGCAGTATTTGGCAATCACTTCTTGCTGCCGTCATATTCCAAATTGTCTGCTTAAAAGTTGCCGACTGGACTGCACCAATGATGAGTGAATTTTACGAATTACCAGGTGTTTCGATTGCAACTGGTAGTACAATTTCATATGCTCCAGGTATTTTCTTAGTTAAAGGTATCCAAAAAATCCCTGGCTTGAATAAACTGCATGCTGATCCAGAGACAATTCAGAAAAGATTTGGTGCATTTGGTGAATCAATCTTCGTTGGTTTAGTACTCGGGCTCGCTATTGGTTTACTTGCGGGTTATAACGCAGGAGATGTAATTAATTTAGGTATGTCAATGGCTGCTGTCATGGTATTAATGCCTAGAATGGTTAAGATTCTTATGGAAGGTTTAATGCCTGTATCTGAATCAGCTCGTACATGGTTAAATAAACGTTTCGGAGATAGAGAAATTTATATTGGATTAGATGCCGCAGTTGCATTAGGACACCCAGCCGTTATCTCAACAGCATTAATTCTAGTGCCTGTAACTGTCCTACTTGCAGTTATACTACCAGGTAATAAAGTTTTACCCTTTGGTGATTTAGCAACTATTCCCTTTATTGTTGCATTCATTGTCGGTGCAGCTCGAGGTAATATTATTCACTCTGTAATTGTAGGTACGATTATGATTGCTATTTCACTATATATCGCAACTGATGTTGCACCAATTTTCACTAGTATGGCTGACGGTACAAATGTCAAAATGCCATCAGACGCGTCACAAATATCAAGTCTTGACCAAGGTGGTAACATCTTAAACTATATCATCTACAAATTCTTTGCATTATTCAATTAACATTAAGGGGATGTCATACATGAAGGCTTTAGTAAAAACAGCACCCGGATTCGGAAATTTAGAAATTTTAGATAAAGAAATACCTGAACCAAATAAGAATGAAGTGAAAATAAAAGTTCATTATGCTGGTATTTGTGGAACTGACGTTCATACATATGAAGGTCATTACAACGTAAACTTCCCAGTTACATTAGGTCATGAATTTTCAGGTGAAATTGTATCAATTGGTGAAGACGTTCAAGGTTTTACAATTGGCGATCGTGTTACATCTGAAACTACTTATTATATTTGTGGAGAATGTGAGTATTGCCAAACTAAAGACTATAACTTATGTAATCTTAGAAAAGGTCTTGGTACTCAACAAAATGGTGGTTTTACAGAGTTCTTAATAGCAAGAGCAGCAAGTGTACACAAATTACCCGATAATGTGACCTATAAGGCGGCAGCTATGACTGAACCTCTAGCGTGTGCGCATCATGCCGTTTCTAAAATTGAAATTAACCAAGACGACATTGTTGTTGTAATGGGTCCAGGTCCTATTGGCTTACTTGTTGCACAGGTAGTAAAAAGTAAAGGTGGAAAAGTTGTCATTACTGGTTTAGATAATGACAAAGCTAGACTTAACAAAGCAGAAGAACTGAATTTAGATCATGTTGTCAATATTCAGCATACTGATTTAAAAAAATATATTAATAATATTACAAACGGTTATGGTGCCAATGTCGTATTAGAATGTTCTGGAGCGGTACCTGCTGCAAATCAAGGACTAGATTTACTTCGCAAAAAAGGTTTATACGTCCAAGTTGGTATCTTTAAAGACCCTGTCATTCAGTTTGATTTAGAGAAAATCGTACAAAAAGAAATACGAGTTGTGGGCACAAGAAGTCAAAAACCTGCAGATTGGGAAGCATCATTGGAACTCTTAAGTAATGGTTCAGTTAATGCTGAAGCACTCATAACAAATGAACTAGATATTTCTGAATGGGACAAAGGATATAACCATATAAAAAGTGGTGAAGGTATAAAAGTACTACTCCGCCCTATCCACTAAAAAGGAGATTGATAATTATGGTAGAACATATGTTGGATTTTATGCTTGGACCGATGAGAGAGATTACTGATTTTTATATGAACCATTTACTTTATTGTAATGGTGCTGTCTTCTTAAGTTATTTCGGTGCCAAACTATTTAAGAAAAAGAAAGTAGTAGCTGAACAAGCTTAAAGTTATAAGTCCATTATAGATTGGAGGTCTAATTGAAATGAAAGCATTAAATTTATATGGTATTGAAGATTTAAGATATGAAGATACTCCAAAACCAACAATACAAAATTCATTCGATGTCATTATAAAAGTAAAAGCGACTGGTATTTGTGGTTCAGATACTTCACGTTATAAAAAACTCGGTCCATATCATGAAGGTATGACATTTGGTCATGAATTTTCAGGAGTTGTTGAAGCGATTGGTGAAGATGTAACCCACTTGAATGTGGGTGATGCAGTAACAGGTTGTCCTGCAATTGCATGTCATAACTGCGAATATTGCGAAAAGGGTGAATACTCTAGATGTACAAAACTCTTTGTGATAGGTTCATTAGAACCAGGATCATTTGCAGAGTATGTTAAATTACCTGCAAACAATGTTCTAAAAATTCCTAACAACGTTGACTTTGACACTGCAGCTATGGTTGAGCCTTCAGCAGTAGTAGCTCACGGTTTCTATCGAACACACATTAAACCAGGCTCAACAGTTGCAGTCATGGGATGTGGAAGTATCGGGCTTCTTGCAATACAATGGGCAAAGATATTTGGAGCAATTAAAATTATCGCAATTGATATAGACAATCACAAACTAAATATCGCCAAAAAACTTGGTGCTGATTACACTATTAATTCCATTGAAGAATCTTTAGAAGAGGCAATTGATGCTATTCCTGAACAAATTGATGTAGCTATAGAATCAGCAGGCTCACCATTTACTATTGGACAAGTATTGACGCTTCCAACTAAAGGGGGACAAGTTTTACTACTTGGCATACCTTACTCTGATATTGAAATCAAGCGTACACAATTTGAAAAAATATTAAGAAATGAATTAAACGTTATTGGATCTTGGAATGGATTATCTGCGCCCTTCCCAGGTAAAGAGTGGGATGCTACCATACATTATATGTCTTCAGGTGATTTATTAGTGGACCCTATTATTTCAGACAGACTAGATTTAAGTGAAGGACCAGAAACGTTCTTCAAACTTGTAAATAAGAAACAGCATTATGACAAAGTTATATTTCATCCGTAATAATTAACTTGGAATTACCCATACAAAACAACGAGCCAACGACATGTATAGTGTCATTGGCTCGTTGTTCTTTATTAACTATTTTGTTTAGAAAATGCTTTACCAATTGCATCTAACTTTTCTGGTGCATCTGATACATGCATTTTAACTTCTATAAAGTGCATTCGATTTGGTTCATTATTAATATTCATTAAAGTTTCTTGTAAATCTTCTGATGTTTCAACATCATGTACTGCGACTTTATCTTTACCACCAAATACGGCTGGAAGTAGTTTATAGTCCCACATTTGAATATCATTATAAGATTGGTGTTCCCCATGAATTTTACGTTCTACAGTATAACCATCATTATTAATAACAAAAATAACTGGTTTCAAGTCTTCTCTGATCATTGTTGAAATGTCTTGTGCAGTAAGTTGTAATGATCCATCACCTATTAATAATATATTTCTTCTGTATAAGTTAGACATTTGAGTACCAATTGTTGCTGGTAATGTATAACCTATTGATCCCCAGAGTGGTTGCCCTATAAATGTATTATCTTTATATAAGTTTAAATCATACGCCCCAAAAAATGATGTCCCTTGTTCAGCAAGTATAACGTCATCTAATCCAATAAAGTTTTGAATCATTTTAAAGTAATTCTCTTGCGTCAACGGCTCTTTATTAATGACATAGTCTGCTTTTCTAGATTGTTTATTTCCTGGGAAATTTGAAGTATTTTTATAATTTATATTCAATAAGCCATTCAACATATTTACTAATGAAATTTCTGATGTAATAGTTTCATTCATTTTAAAGTCATGATGATTAATCATAACGACATCATCTATATCAAATTCATATGAATATCCAGCTGTTGCTGAATCAGTTAATTTTGCACCTATATTTAAAATTGCATCACTATTATTTACGTAGTCTTTAATATCTTCTTCAGCTATGCTGCCATCATAAATTCCCATATAATAATCATTCTCTTCGTTAAATGCACCTTTACCTAATGATAATTGTGCTACAGGAATTTGAGTTTGATTCACAAATTGCTCTAGCACTCTGTGTAATTTAAAGCTGTTTATTTCATGACCAGCAATTATAACTGGTTGCTTAGCAGTCTGTAATTTCTCTACTATCATTTGTGTGTATTTTGAAACATCTTGATTTATCATTTCAGCTGGTGCGTATGGCATTTGTACATCTATCTCTGCTTGTGCTACATCTATAGGCAAATGTAAATGTACAGGGCGTTTTTCAGCTAAAGCAGCATCAATTAATCTAGGAATTTCGGTTTGTGCATTTTCAACAGTGATGTATCCTTGTGCAGTTGTAATTTCTTTGTACATTCTTCGATAATTATCAAAATGTCCTTCACCTAATGAATGATGAACAAACTTACCAGCTTCTTCTACACTCGTTGTAGGCGCTCCAGTAATTGTGACAACAGGTACTCTTTCAGCATAAGCTCCAGCAATACCGTTAACTGCGCTCAATTCACCTACACCAAATGTTGTCACAATAGCACTAATACCATTTAATCTTGCATAACCATCCGCTGCATAACTAGCATTTAATTCATTTGTGTTACCTATCCATTCCATATCATCTCGACAAACTATATCATCTAAAAAAGCTAAATTAAAGTCACCAGGAACACCAAATACCTTCTCGACCCCAACTGTGCTTAAACTATCCATTAAATATTCTCCAACACGTTTTTTCATTGACTATTCCACCTTTTCTCTTTTTAAAAGGTCAACATAGTTGACCTTTTGGTGTAAAAAAAATCAATCAAATATCTTTTGACTTTTTAAACCTTTGATAACGATTATATGCTTCTCAACATATTAAGTCAACCTAATTGACCTATTGATGAATTTTATTGTCATTTCTATTATAATGAAGAAAAAGGAGTCGACAATATGGAGAATAAAAACAATTATGATCACATGCTCTTCTACTTCGCATATAAGTCATTTATCAATACAGCAGATGAAATTATTCAAGAACATGGTATGAATCGACAACACCACAGGTTTCTATTTTTCATCGATCAAATGCCTGGCATTACCTTAAAACAATTACTAGAAACATTAGAAATATCTAAACAAGCTTCACATGCATCGTTAAAAATGCTGCAAGAAAAAGGCTTAATTCAATATAGAGATTCCGAACACGATCGACGTGTTAAACATTTATATCCTACTCAAGAAGGCACTTCACTTGTTAGCATATTAAACCAAGCACAAAATGACTTGCTACAAGAAACATTTGATACTGCTGGAAGCGACTGGCATGACGTAATGGAACATTTAGCACAAAAGAAAGCAGGATTCAAAAACGTAAAATCAATTAGATCAGATAAATAATTAACATATTACAAAATATCAGACTCACTATGTATGGAGGTCATTTATATATTAAAAGATAAACTTATCTATGGTTTTTCTAATCTATTATTTACATTATTGATTATCATCTTCGTACAATGGCTTTTCAATAATAAAATTGATTGGATATCTTTGGTTGCATATAGTGTTTCTTTTTCGTTGCTTTTATTTATGATTCCAAGTTTCAAAGTTAGTAAACATAATATTTTCAAGAAAGAAACTTTAGTTTTACTTCCTCTATATATTCTATCCATGGTTATCATTAAATTCTTCGTTCCAGATGGATTCAAAATCATTTCTATAATTTTTGTCATAATCATTTGCATTGCATTTGAAATTTTTAATAGAAAAAAGAAGCAAGGCACTAACTAATATGCGCCTTGCTTCTTTTTAGTTTGAGGGTTCTACATTTAATTCTTCTTCATGATAATTAAAGTATTTATTAGATATATATTGTTGAATAATGAGTACAATCGCACTCGTTCCCCAATACAACGGAAGTGCAGCAGGTGCATTCATACTAATGATAAATATCATAATCGGACTTAAATACATCATATACTTCATTTGTCCCGGCGATTCTTCTGGTAAATACTTCGTCGAAAGATAAGCTTGTACTAAATACATTGCACCAGCAATTAATGCCATAAATATATCTGGTGTCCCTAAATTAAACCAAGCAAAACTGTGACTCGCCAATGCTTCATTCTTAGATATTGCAAAGTATAATGCCATTAATATAGGCATTTGTATCAACATTGGCAAACATCCCATATTAAGCGGATTTACATTATTATCTTTGTATAAAGCCATGAGCTCTTGAGAGTATTTAGCACGTTCTTTTTCATCTTTAGTCGCCTTCATCTTCTTATTTATTTCATCTATTTCAGGTTTAATTTGTTTCATTTTAAATTGCATTTTTTTCTGAGATTTAAATGAACGCAACATGAAAGGCATTACAATGAGTCGTACACATAATGTCACGATTATAATACCAATGCCATAACTCCCATCAAAAAATGACGCGAAAAACTTTATTAGATAAATAAACGGTTCTACAAATGTAGTGTGAAATACACCGTCTTTATTTGGCGCACAACCACCTAATAATAATGTGATTGATAAAAATGCTAAAACTGAATATAATTTTTTCAAAATTTCTCCTCCAATATATTAAATATGAATTAATATATTGGACAAACATCTTCTTCATCGTCGGACTTGGACAAACATCTAATACGCCATCTTAATATTGGAATGATCCATTCAAATATATATTGATCATCAATTTCTGTTGAAGATTTTACAAACCAATTGTGATGTAATTTGATATTTGCTTGCATTTGTAAATATACAAAAAGGAGAGTTAGTAATATTGGAATGAAATAATGAATACCAAATGCTAAATAATTAAATAGAACATCTTCACCTAATAAACCAATCAACCATTCCATCATTACCAACTCCTTCCAAATTTAATATCTTGAATTTATTATACGATTTTTCTACTGTCTTATTCAAGGAAAACGACATATAAACTATTCTATCGTTCCATTAGACAACCTTCAGTCTAGTGGTAGACAACCCGCAGACTATCCTCGAAACCACTTTGATACATCATATAATGTCTGATAAATGGGATGCTGACAGTACTATTCACATGAGTTCAACTACATAAGAAAAACCCAGTACCATTCTTGATATCAAGAATGGTACTGGGTTTAAATATTTGGAACAATTACGTTCCATCTATTTAGAACTTAATTGCAATCTTTATTTCTTAGAATCTGCTTTGTCTTCAATTTTTGATAATGTTTTTTCAGCGAATGATTTACCACCGATACCGAATGAAATAGCGAATGCTACTGCAACAGCACCTAAGATAAGTAAGAACGCTACATTAACAATACTTTGAGCAAAGTTTAATTGATCTAATGTCATAAATACTGAAACGATAATTACTAAGTACTTAACAATCTCAGCAACGAATCCGTTACCAGTTGATTTCTTAATAACTTTAGATAATAAGTTACCACCAATGAAACCAATTAGTAAGATGATTGCACCTGAGATAACTAATGGTAAGTAACCGATTATTGCTTCACCAATTGTATTTAAAACTTCTAAATTAACTGTGTTTAATGCTTCAACTACAAAGAATAAACCAATAATTGCTGTAATAATGCCTCCAGTTGCTGAAGGGATGTCTATGCTTTCTTTATTTTCACCAAAGTTTACATAGTGGTTATAGCGACTTGCATTTAAGTTAGCTAATAAATTCTTAACTAATGTACCTAATACTTTTGCAATAAATAATCCTACTACTAAGATTACAACTGCAACGATAATTTTAGGTAAGAAGTCTAACACGCTACCCATCATGTTTTTAATAGGTGTTGATACTGATGTCATATTCAATGCATCAAATACTGATGGTAAGAATAATAAGAAAATAATGAAGTAAGCTAATTTACCAAATGTTTGAATTAAACCTTCAGATTCTGATTTGCCACTTCCTGAATCAGTTAATCCTTTTTTCTCTAACCATTTTTCAAAACCTAATGCACCTAAACCTTTAATAATTACGTTCTTAACAATTACTGCAATTAACCATGCAACAATTAATAAAATAATTGCACTTATTAAGTTTGGTATAAAACCAATAATGCTATCTAAAGCACTCATGAATGAATCTGTTATTTTACTCATATATAAATCCTCCTTTTTTAGTATGTTACCCTAAGTATTATATTGATAATCATATATTTATAAATTTTTTTAATTATTTTTAAGAAGAATTAATATTTAGTATTATTTTTGCCGGTTTACAGTTTAATATTGTTTCAAAATGTATAATTTACAACTTTTTTCTCATTCTTATTTCTTTCATTTCTTTACCTAAATTACTTATTTCATAAATTCCATCAGCCTTAAATCCAAATCTTTCGTAAAATTTAATTGCTTGTTTATTATCTTCAAATACCCAAAAACACTTAGTTGTTCAAAATCACCTCTCATACGTTGCTCTGCTTCTTCCATTAACTTGCTTCCGACACCTTTATTCTGAAATTCCTTTAATAAATATATAACCATTATTTCACCACAATAGTTCCCTACATCACTATCTTTGTCTTTGCTATACATCAAGAACCCTACAATTGAATCATCCACTTCCGCTACAAGACACGGCGCATTAAATTTATGATGTCTTTCTATGTAGTCATCTGGTATCATGCCTTCGTATGCACTTATCCATGATTGATAATGTACTTCAGCCAAACTTTCAATATCAGAACTTTTCTTATCACGAATTATCATATAACGATCCCCTTCCTATATCATATATAGTGTAATACTACTACAATCAATATATTAATAAAATAAAACGAGCAAAGAACAAATCATTTATGTTCTTTACTCGTTTTATTTGGATCCTCATTACATTTTCATTTCATGAATTTTCATCATTAAACCGTGTGGTATATCATCATGTGATACGATTTCTTTTTTATAGAATGTTTTGCCATCATCATTTGAAATGAGTTTTACAAAATCACCTTTTTTAGGTTTAAATTCTTTTGAATTTTCTATCTTAACGTCTTTCGTGACTTTATTCGTTTTTTCACTTACAACTTTTTCTGCTTTTGTACTATTTTCCATATAACCATAGTACGTTGTTTTTTGTGTTGAAAAGAATAACAATGCCGCTACTGCAATCGCTACTATTGCTAGTCCGCTTATTAATAATATTGCATATTTTTTGTTCATTTAAAATCCTCCTTCTTCCCATCATAAAGCGTATAACCTAATTTTGTAATATCATTTTGAAAATCTTCTTAAAATAGACAAACTTATCTTCTTATTAGTTAAAAAGTTTAATCACTTGCGATTCGTCTTTTATTTCATCATACTTAAATTGAAATTATCTAAAGGAGTGGAACAAAATGACCCAAGAACAATTTGATAAAGTAAAAAATGGTAAAGGTTTTATAGCTGCACTAGATCAAAGTGGTGGTAGTACTCCGAAAGCACTTAACGACTATGGTATTAACGAAGATCAATACAATAGTGAAGAGGAAATGTTTACACTCGTACATGAAATGAGAACACGCATCATTACATCTCCATCATTTAACGCAGATAAAATTTTAGGTGCTATTTTATTTGAACAAACAATGGACCGTAAAGTTGAAGGTAAATACACATCAGATTATTTAAATGATAAAGGCGTTGTACCTTTCTTAAAAGTAGACAAAGGACTAGCTGAAGAAGAAAATGGCGTTCAACTTATGAAAGTTATTCCAGGTTTAGATGAACTTTTACAACGTGCAAAAGAAAGAAACGTATTCGGTACTAAGATGCGTTCTAATATTTTAGAAGCAAATAAAGAAGCAATTGCTAAAGTAGTCGAACAACAATTCGAAATTGGTAAACAAATTATCTCTGCAGGTTTAGTGCCAATCATCGAGCCAGAAGTAAACATTAATGCTAATGACAAAGCTGAAATTGAAGACATCTTGAAAGAAGAAATAACAAAGGCATTAGATAAATTAAATGATGACCAATTAGTAATGTTGAAACTTACAATCCCAACTAATGCTAATCTATACAAATCATTAATCGAACATCCCAATGTTGTTCGTGTTGTAGCTTTATCAGGAGGTTATTCAAGAGATAAAGCAAACGAATTATTGAAAGAAAACGATGGACTAATCGCTAGTTTCTCACGCGCATTAGTTACAGACTTATACGCTGACCAATCACAAGAAGAATTCGATAAAGGTTTAGCTGACGCAGTTGATTCTATATATGATGCATCAGTAAATAAGAAGTAATATAAACATGCAAACAAGCCTCCCCATTTACAATAAAGTAATGTGGGAGGCTTGTTTTTTTATGTGTTTTGAGTTTTGCGGTCCATATAATCATTTATCTGGACTGAATATCTCATTTGCGGACCACATAATCATTTATCTGGACCGAATACCTCATTTGCGGGCCACATAATCTGTTATCTGGACCGAATATCTCATTTGCGGACCACAAATCATCACTCAACTCAGTATCAGGTCTTCATCATCGATCATTATAAATATTTGTGTTCTTCTAAATATGACAATATTTTATCAACTGACGATTCTACGCTTTCTACTTCTGTATCTAAAACGATTTCTGGATTTGTAGGCTCCTCATATGGTGCATTGATACCAGTAAATCCTTTTATTTCTCCGCTTCTTGCTTTTTTATATAATCCTTTTGGGTCTCGATTTTCGCATTCATCGACACTGCACTTAGTATATACTTCGATAAATTCTCCATCGTCTAATATATTTCTTACATCTGTACGGTCTTCTTCATAAGGGGATATAAATGCTGTCATTGTAATAACGCCAGCATCTACCATCAATTTGCCTACTTCTCCTATTCGACGGATATTTTCTTTTCTATCTTCCGGACTAAATCCTAAATTTTGATTTAATCCGTGTCTCACATTATCACCATCTAAGCGGTATGAAGACATATTTCTATCGAATAATGCTTTTTCTAGTGCAACTGAAATAGTCGATTTGCCTGATCCTGATAAACCTGTGAACCAAATGATTACACTTTTATGTCCATTTCTTTCTTGTCTCTGTTCTTTAGTTACTTCTGAATCGTGCCATGTAATGTTTGTCGATGTTTGCATGATGTTGTTCACTCCTTACAAATTAGTCTTGTCTTAATCCTTTGATTAGTACATCTGCAACTTCCGGTCTTGAAAATTCTTTAGGTAGTTGCTCACCATTGCGTAACTTCTCTCTTACTTTCGTCCCACTTAAATGTACGTGATTTGATTTATCATGTGGACATGTCTTGGCTGTTGTCATATTGTCACAAACAGTGCAGAAAAATGCATGTTCAAACTTAAAGATGTTAATATCTAATTCATCTTCATATTCACTAATGAGTTCTTGAGCTTCATAAGTGCCATAATAATCACCCACACCTGCATGATCTCGACCGACTATAAAATGGGTACAGCCATAGTTTTTACGTACTAATGCATGCAATATTGATTCTCGTGGTCCTGCATATCTCATTGCTGCTGGGTATATAACTAATCTTGTTCTTTCTTCTGGATAATAATGTTTCAATATAACTTGATAGCTTTCCATTCTAATTTTTGCTGATATATCATCCGACTTTGTTTCTCCAACTAATGGATTCAATAGCAATCCATCAACAGATTCTAGTGCTATTTTCTGAATGTATTCGTGTGCACGATGAACTGGATTTCTTGTTTGAAAACCAACTACCGTCTTCCATCCTAAGTCCTTAAATAATGTTCTCGTCTCTTTTGGATCAAGATGGAATTCTGTAAACTCATCATGTTTAGGTCTATCAACTAACTGAATTGGACCTGCTAGATAAATTTCTCCTTTATCATAAACATTTTTAACTCCTGGGTGATTGTCATCTGTTGTTCCGTATACTTTTTCGGCTTCTTGTTGTTTATCGTAAGTATATTTTTCTTCTAAATTTAAAACACCATATAAATGGTTGTCTTCACCATAAAGCGCGATATTTGATCCGATAGTTAGTTTATCTGCTTCTTCTTTTGTAACTGGCAATGTAATAGGGATACTCCATACAAGACCATTATCTAAACGCAAATTTTCGACTACACTTATATAATCTTTTTTTCCTAAAAATCCAGTTAAAGGGCTGAATCCACCTATCGCAATTAACTCTAAGTCTGACAGACTCCATGGATTTAATATTAACTTAGGAAAATGTTTCGCTTCTTGAATAAGGATTTCTCTTTCTTCACCTTCAACCTGACGATTGATAAGTTCTCCTCCATGTGGCTTTATCGTTTCTTCTTTTGTAATTGCTGATGATACCATTTAGCAAACACTCCTCTTAATTGATTTGGTCTATCTCTTTAGATTTTTCATTTTGAAGATTAAAGGGAAACTTACTATGTTGATATAAAGTAAATAATACAAGTCCTAGCCATAGAACAACTATTGTGATTTTTAAGATATTTGCAGTTACGTCACTTTGTACAAATGTACCTATCAATACTGTGCTATTCGTGAAAATTATGAGCCCACCAACAAGTACCGCAAGTACGTATACTGGTAAAGTCTTAACTAACCAAGCAGAAAATGGTGCTGCTACTACGCCTCCTACTGCTAATGCTGCTACAAGTGCAATACTTATTTGATCCCATCCAAAGAATAGAATAAATCCAAGCGACGTTGAAATCGTAACGAAAAATTCACTCGCCGATACTGTACCTATCACATATCTTGGTTCTATTTTGTTTTGTGTTAACAATAGTGGTGTGTTTACTGGTCCCCAACCACCTCCGCCTATTGCATCTAAAAATCCTGCGATTGCGCCTTGGGGAACAAGTAAGAATCCTGAAAGTTTACCTTCTTTCGTGTTATTAAACTGTTTCGGTTGTTTAAACACGAATTGATAAATAATATAGACTCCCATCGTCAGTAAAAATAACGCAATGAATGGCTTAATAGCATCACTTTGTAAATTACTTAGCACACCAGCACCAATAAATCCTGCAATTGCACCTGGTAAGGCTAATTTTAAAATGATAGATTTATCAACGTTCTTAAATTTAATGTGGGAAATTCCCGATGCTGCTGTAGTCGCTACTTCAGAAAAGTGTATTGTCGCAGAAGCTACTGCCGGTGCTATACCAAACGTAAGTAACAAAGATGAAGATGTTGCGCCAAATCCCATTCCGAGTGATCCATCAATAAGTTGTGCTAGGAAACCTACTATCGCAAATATTGTTAATTTCCGCATATACTACTCCTCTCTTGCACGCATTGAGTTTTGTGTATCTAACCACTTTGTAAACTGTAATTGATGATTAGAATCTAAGTATTTATCCGATATAATTTCTTCTAATAGCTGTTGCTTTTGTTCTTTCTCGATTTCTAAATTTTTAATTGTGCATCGACAATGATATAAAAAATCTACGTATGCTTCATAGTCAGGTGGGAATTGTTCATTTAAATTATTCAATATTTGTGAGACTAGTTTCGGACTTGCACCATTACTCGATACACTTATTGAAAGTTTTCCACGATTTAATGTCCCGGGAAATATGACATTCCCACTTTCTGCCTCATTCGTCATATTGATTAATGTGTGATCCGGTGTTAACTTTCGAATCTTCTGATTAACCGCCTCATTGCCTGTAGCAACAATGATAAAATCTTCATTCTGTATATCTCCACTATCAAATTCTTTGTTTATCCAATGTATACGATTTGAGTTATGCAACTCTTTCAATCGACTTGTAATGTTTGGACTAATAATTTGAATAATTGCTTCACTTTCTAATAGCGCTTTAACTCGTCGTTCAGCAATCATTCCGCCACCAAAAATTTTTATTATTTTATTTGTAAAATCAAACATTAGTGGAATATATGCCAATTAACATCACCCTTTTTATACTTTTTGAACGTCTAATGTTTCAAGGACTCTATCCAAAAGTGCTTGTTTCATAGATTCGTGATGACCTAAATGGTCACAAACAATAACATCACTTTCTGTTTCTTGAATATTGACAGTTTGTTCAATATGTTTTTCAAGTACACCTGTAAACCAAAGATATGGTGCGATAAATATTTGTGAGGGCTTAGCTTCTAAATATTTGTTTAATGTATGTTCGAATGACGGATTACATGCTGCTAAATAGCATACTTCAACATCTTTAAAACCCGTTGTTTCACGGAATGTTTCTCCAATACTTGATATATCTATTTGTGTTTGTGGATTATAACTTCCTCGTCCTACTATTAATATCTTTGCATCTTCAGCTGGTTTAATACCTGTTTCTTGAATACGTTCACTCAAAATTTGAGTTAATCTTGGTTGCACGCCTAACGGTTGCCCATATGTAAATTGAACATCCGGAAACTGAACTTTAATGGATTCTATTTCTTTTGGAATGTCTTTAAAGTAATGACCTGCGCTTAATAGTAAAACTGGTATAATGGATATTTTGTTCGCACCTTGTTTGATTAGTTTATAAACACCTTGCTGAATGTTTGGTTCAGCAAGTTCTAAAAAACAAGTTTCTTGTAAAGGTTCCTCAACTTTTTCTTTAACAGTTTCAATAAACGATATAGCTTCTTCGATTGCTTCTTTAATTCTGCTTCCATGACTTACATATAATACACCGTTCATGTAATCCCTCCAGTGCTAGTGAATCAGTTGTGTTACGCCTTGTTCTTTCTTTACTTCTTCAAACCAATCTATCTTTTCTCTTAGTTTTACAACTTCACCAATAACAATCATTGCAGGATTTTTAATGTGTGCTGACTTCTCGATAATGTTATTCAAAGTACCCGTGACAGTATCTTGCTCATTTGTTGTACCTGAGTGAATTAATGCAACTGGCGTATCAGTTGGTCTACCATGCTTCGTTAATAATCTTTGAATTTCAGGTAATTTTTTAACTCCCATATAAATACACAATGTTTCAGGTCCTAAAGCTAAATGTTTCCAGTATTCATCTTCATCAACGGAATCTTTCATGACGCCAGTGACAAAAGCAACAGACGAGCTATAATCTCGATGTGTGACAGGTATTCCAGCATAAGCTGGAGCTGCTACACCTGCAGTAATTCCAGGTACAATTTCAAATTGAACACCGTAATTTCTCAATTCCTCTGCTTCCTCTCCACCTCGACCGAAGATGAATGGATCGCCACCTTTAAGTCTTGTAATTGTATGACCTTCAAGCCCTAACTTCACAAGTAAATGATTAATCTCATCTTGAGTTAGCGAATGTTGGTTCGGACTTTTACCACAATAAATGAATCGAGTGCCTTCAGAAGCATATTCAAGCAAACTCTTATTTACAAGACGATCATAAAGTATGACATTCGACTGTTTTATTGCTTTAATCGCTTTTACTGTAATTAAATCAGGATCACCCGGTCCTGCACCAACTAGAAATACTTTGCCCATTGTTGCCACCCCATTCTCTCTTTAACTGTGAAAATCTTGTCCAGAATGTACTTCTTTAACGATATCTTTTCTAATTACGAAATCACCAAAATGTTCTCCGTCATTTTTTTCTTTGCCATATTGAATTAATATTGGTCTTAAACTTTCTAAAATATCATCCTCACCAATATTTTCTTTATATAACTTGTTCAATCTATCTCCAGCAAATCCTCCGCCAAGGTACATATTATATTTACCTGGTGCTTTACCTATAAATGCGATTTCTGCTAATGCTGGTCTTGCGCATCCATTTGGGCATCCAGTCATTCGAATCGTAATTTCTTCTTCATTTAATCCTGCTTCATCTAATAGTCCTTCTATTTTATTGATCAATGTTGGTAAGTATCTTTCAGATTCTGCCATCGCTAATCCACACGTCGGAAATGCAACACATGCCATTGAATTTCTTCTAAGCCCGGTATATTGCTCTCCGTCTGTAATGCTATATTTATCAATAATTTTTTGGATATTCTTTTTATTGCTTGTCGAAACATTCGCTATAATTAAGTTTTGATTTGGTGTTAAACGAAAATCTCCATTATGAATTTCAGCAATTTCTCTTAATGCTGTTTTGAGTTGATAATCTTTAGTATCTTTCACTCGTCCATTTTGAATAAATAATGTGAAGTGCCACTTACCACTTCCTTCAGTCCAACCGTAACGATCTCCATTATGTTCAAATTCGAATGGTTTAGGCTTTTCTATTTCCCAACCTAACCTCTTATTTAATTCTTCTTTAATCCAATCAACACCGTATTTATCTACTGTATATTTAAATCTTGCGTTTGCACGATTTTCTCTATTTCCATAATCTCTCTGGATTGTTAAAAGTTTTTCACAGACGTCAATCGCTTCTTCTTTTGAAAAATAACCAAGTAGTCTACCTACTTGTGGGTATGTATCTGTGTTACCATGTTTCATACCCATACCGCCGCCTACAGTTACATTGAATCCGACTAATTTATCGTCTTCAATAATTGAAATGAGACCTATATCTTGTGAATACACATCAATATCATTAGAAGGTGGAACCGCAATTCCAATTTTAAATTTACGAGGCAAATACGTTTTGCCGTACATTGGTTCAACTTCTTCTTGTGTATTTACTATTTTCTCTCCATCTAACCAAATTTCATGATAAGCACCTGTTTGAGGTGATAAATGGTCACTAATATCCGTCGCAAGTTGATCCACTTCTTTGTGAACTTCGGATTGATATGGATTAGGATTACACATTACATTCCTATTTACATCACCACAAGCAGCGAGCGAGTCCATTACAGCTTGATGTATACTTTGCATTGAACTTTTTAAATTTTTCTTTAAAATGCCATGAAATTGAAATGCTTGTCTAGTTGTTAATTTGATCGTTTGATTAGCATACTGATTTGAAATATCATCCATTGCTATCCACTGATTTGCTGTAGCTGTACCACCAGGTACTCTCACTCGAATCATAAAGCTATATGCTGGTTCAAGCTTTTGTTTTCTTCTTTCATCTCTTAAATCTCTGTCGTCTTGCATATAACTACCGTGGAATTTAAGTAGTTTTGTATCATCGGCTGCTATCGCTCCAGTAATTTCATCAGCTAATCCTTCTTGGATTGTGCCTCGTAAATAATTACTTCTATTCTTTATATGTTCCATTTCATCTAATTTATCGGAAAGTTCATGTTGAGTGCTCATTGTTTTGCCCCCTCTTAATAAATATCTCTTTGGTATCTTTTTTCTTTCTTTAATTGTGTTAAGAAAGCTTCTGCTTCTTCTTCGTTGTAATGTCCTTCTGTTTGAACAACTTTTAGAATGGCTTGATGAACATCTTTTGCCATATTCTTTTCATCTCCACAAACGTAAATGGCTGCTCCTTGCTCAATCCATTCATAAAATTCTTTACTATTTTCTTCAATACGATGTTGTACGTATACTTTTTCATCTGATTCTCTAGAAAAAGCTAATGATAATTTATTCAGTACACCATCTTTCAACCAACTTTGCCATTCTGTTTGATATAAGAAATCTGTTGTGAAATATTGTTCGCCAAAGAATAACCAGGCTTTGTTATTTATTCCAAGTTCTTCTTTATCTTGAACATATGCTCTAAATGGTGCGACACCTGTACCTGGACCTATCATGATAACTGGTGTTTCATCTGATTTTGGAAACTTGAAGTTTGGATTCTTCTTGAGATAAATAGGAACTGTATCTCCTGGTTCTATTCTTTCTGCAAATTGTACAGAACATACGCCTTTTCTATCTCTTTCATTCGCGTTATATCGAACTGCTCCAATTGTTAAATGTACTTCGTCTGGCGTTGCTTCATAACTACTCGCAATAGAATATTCTCTTGCAGGAAGTTTTCTCAAAATTTTATAAAGTGCGCCTGGTTCTAAATCTTCAGGTGGAAAGTCATTAATTAAATCTATAAAATCTCTACCTTCAACATATCCATATATCCAGCGTTCTTTTTTTACTTTTTCGGATAAAACCCCGTTGTTAAATATTTCTGCCGCTTTAGTTAATATAGATTTCGTTAATTTCGTAATTTCAAAGTGATTCTCTAAAGCATCTTTAAGTTTTAATTTATCTTGATTGTCGTTTATCACAATTTCTTCTTCTGGATCCCAAACTAATATGTTTATAAGTTTCTCAACAATTTCAGGGTCATTTTTAGGGAATATTCCAATACAATCCCCAGGTTCAAACGATTCTGTAAAACCTTCTAAAGATAATTCAATGTGTCTTACTTCTTTATTCGAACCTCTACCACTCAAGTTAATATTCTCAAGTACTTCTGCCTCGTATGGATTAGTTCTAGAATATTTTTGAGTTGCTGATGTTTTTTCAGTATTTACCGCATCATATTCTTCTTGCTTCTGACCAGTTTCTTCAGCTAGTTCATTTATAATATCTTCCATCCATTTTTCAGCTGGTTCATCAAAATCCAAATCACAGTCCACTCTTGGATGTAATTTTTTCGCGCCAAGCTCTTCTAATTTTTTGTCAAAATCTCTACCTGTTTGACAAAAGTATTCGTATGACTCGTCTCCTAATGCTAGGACTGAATATCTCAAATCGTTCAACTTAGGTGCCTTTCGACTATGTATAAATTCATGGAATGTAATAGCATTATCTGGTGGTTCGCCCTCACCATGGGTTGCAGTAATAATAAATAAGTCTTCAACTTTCTTTAAATCCTTCGTCTTAAAGTCTTCCATACTACTTAAATTAACTTCAAAATGATGCTCTTTAAGTTTGTTCTCTAATGTTTCAGCTAAGCCTTGTGCATTACCAGTTTCAGAGCCAAATAATATCGTAATTGCTCTTGTCTTAGGTGATGGGACATTAGTGTTAACAGTAGAAATAGGTAAATCAGTTTGATTGCTAGCTTGTTGTGTATTGACAGATGCAGTTAAGTATCCGCTTAGCCATATTTTTTGTTCTTTTGTTAGTTTTGAAAACACTTGATTTAATTGTTCTGATTGCGCCTCGTTAAATGGGCTATTTGTAACATTCAACTCCAAAAGTGTCACCTCGTCTTGTTTGTTTTATTTAATTATTCCTATAGGATTACTATGTTTTATTATTAAAAAAATTTGTAGTATTTCACTATTTATTTAGGTTTATTGTTTGGTGTGTGTAATCCGCATTCTGTCTTATTAAAGTTTGTCCATCTGCCGTCTCTCGAATCATCATTAGATGTTACTTGTGACGTACATGGGATACAACCAATACTTGGATATTGAAAATCATGTAACGTATTATAAGTTAAATCGTGTTTATTGATATAGTTCCATACATCATCCCAAGTCCAATGAATCAGCGGACATACTTTAATAGATTTGAATCTTTCATCTTTATTAATGAAATCCGTGTCCTGTCTACTTAGTGACTGTTCACGTCTTAATCCAGAAACCCATGCAGTCGCACCTGATAACACTTCTTCTAACGGTTTAATCTTTCTAATATAGCAACACTGATTTGGATCACTAGTCCAAAGTGCTGGTTCATATTGGTCTGCTTGCTGTTCGAGTGTCAAATCTGGTTTCTTTAATTCTATATTAAGACTAGGATATCTTTCTTTAACTCTATCAATTAATTCGTAAGTTTCTTGAAAATGTAAATCAGTATCTAAAAACACAATTTTTGCGTCTGCTTTGACTTTTGAAATTAAATCTATGAGTATCATACCTTCAGCACCAAAACTGCACGAATACACAATTGAGTCTCCATAATGTTCATATGCCCATTTAATAATTTGATATGCGCCTTTTGTTTCATCATTGATATCTAAATCTTTAAATGGATCTGTGTCAAACTTTTCATAAGTTAACACTTCTACCATAATAATAGCGCCTCCTTAAATAACCCAAATTTTAACAAATCCGATATGTTTAGTAGGATATAGTAAATTATGTTGTTAAATATACCCGATACAAAAAAACATGTCAACTGTTCATTTTTTAATTTTCAGTTAATTTCATATTTAAAAAAAGAAAAATCATTAACATCTCAATGTTGAGAAGCTAATGATTTTCTTTTAAATTTTTTTATAATGAAAAGATAAATACAATAATAATTATAATTGGAATAATATATCTCATAAGAAATTTCCATAATTTAAACCATTTAAGCGATAATGTATTCCCTCTTTGGAACTCACTTTTAACAAGTGCTTTATCCATTCTAAACGAAATAAATACAGCAATAAGCAAACAACCAATAGGTAATAATATATTACTTACTAAGTAGTCCGTAGCATCAAAAATAGATTTCCCAAATATATCAACATGCGCTAATACACCTGAAGATAATGATGACGGAATACATGCTATAAATGTCAGTAAACCGATAATGACAACTACTTTTGGTCTTGAGCGTTTTTTATCTTTTTCTATAGCTGAAATGATAATTTCAAATTGACTAAACGATGAAGTGAGTGTCGCAAATAGAAATAATAGCAAGAATAAAGTTAAGAACAATGAACCAAATGCCATTTGGCTAAATACGTTAGGTAGTACGATAAATAATAAACCAGGACCAGCTGTCGGTTCTAAAGAAAACGCGTAAACAACTGGGAATATTGCCATACCCGCTAATATAGAAACAATAATATTCATCCCTGTAACACTCGCTGCAGAAGTTGGTAAACTTTCTTGCTTACTTAAATATGAGCTATACGTTACCATGCAAGAAAATCCAACTGCTAACGAGAAGAATGATTGACCGAGTGCATACAGGACACCTTCAGCGTTAAAATCAGAAAAATTAAAACTGAAGAAAAACGATAATCCTTCAGACGCACCTTCTAAAGTGACTGCTCTTACTACTAATATAATAAAAAAAATAAACAATAAAGGCATTAATACATTGTTCGCTCGTTCAATACCTTTTTTTATTCCAAAACTTAATACAATCACATTAAGTAAAATAAACACAAATGTACCAAGCAAGATTGTAAATGGCTGACTTATTATTTGTTCAAACATCTTTCCGTAATTTGCATCATCAGAAATAATTTGACCTGTTAATCCCATTGCAGTATAAATTGTAATCCAACCACCAACTACACTGTAAAACGTTAATAGTAAGAAACAACCAATGACTCCAAGCCTACCCGTAATACGCCATGGTGACTTCGGAGCTAACGTATCATAAGCAGAAACAGCTTCCTTATTTACAGATCTCCCTATAATAAATTCAGAAATCAACATAGGTAATCCTATAAACAATGTGAAAATAATAAATAAAAGTAAGAAAGCACCACCACCAAATTGGCCAGCAACATAAGGGAATTTCCATATCGCACCAATACCTATAGCAGCTCCCGCACTTGCCATAATAAACCCTAATTTCGATGACCATTCTTCGCGTTGTTTACTCACATAATCACTCCATTCAAATTGATGAATCTTTCCCTAAATTATACAGTAAAATCTTTAGCAACACAGTAAATAATTGTAGATAGCTTTATTTAGATTGAATAAATATAAATTTCATAATTTTTTACATCACAAAATTTGATGGTTTTAAACTATATCAATTCATCTTACTTTTTATTGTGAACACTTAAATTGTATAATGTAATAGATAGATGCTTTAATTCGGATAGGAGATGATGTGCATGGCAATTGAAAAGATAGACCATGTCGGGATTATTGTACAAGATTTAGAATTGGTTAAAGAATTCTTTAGTAGTTTAGGATTAGAGCTTATGGGTCAACAAGAAGTCAGTGGAGATTGGATTAATAATATTTATGGTGTAGATGATGCTGCAGCAACCGTAGCTATGATGAATGTTCCTAATGCCGAGACTGTGATAGAAATAATTACATTTAAGAGTCCACAAAACGTTGTTCCTGATTCAAACTATTTCCCAAGAAATATTGGAGGTAGCCATATTGCTTTTGCGGTGCAAGATTTAGACCAAATCGTATCAAACCTCAAAGACTCAACACATCATGTCATTGGTGATATTATTCAATATAAAGATCAGTATAAACTGTGTTACATTAAAGGACCAGAAAGTGTTTATGTAGAATTAGCTGAAAAACTTAAATAAATTTCTAAATGGACAAACCTAAAGTGATTTTAGGTTTGTCCATTTAGAAATCATTACTTTTTACATGCCATAATTTAGTCGATGTTGTATAATATATTTAAAAAACTAGGAGGTAGTTAATGATAAGAAATGCTTATTATATGGCCCTTGAAGGTCGAATTGATAAAGATTATGTGCGCAAGGATTTATTGAACTTTTTGAAAGGGATTGAAGGAGAATCAAAAATTGAATCGATTCTAAATCAAGTAAAAAACTTATGCTATGATTACAATTTAGAATTAGATTTACAAAACAGAATTCAAATCGATTTCCTAGTTGTAGATGACAAAAATATAATCAATTTAGAAGTTAAAAATTATAGTGGTGATTATTTCATTCACAATTCTCAAATGCGTAATGAATATGGTAACGCATTTAATTTACCTTTTCACCAAATCAATCGGACTGAGTACGAACTCGAGCATATTAAATCTCATCTTCAAATTGACAGAGATATTAAATCTTATCTTATTTTCACAAATCCTACTTTTACTTTGCATACAAACATACCCCACAGAGAAAAAGTATTATTACCAACAGAATTACATAAATTACCCAAAAAGTTTCAAAATTATAAAATCGAAGAAAATCGTAAACTTTTAAATAAAATTAAAACAATGAAGAAAGATTTTTCACAAGTTTATCCTAATACACTTGTACCTTTTAACGATATTAAACCCGGATTGCGTTGTCAGCACTGTAGAAAAATAGGCCATATCTTTTTAGAAAACCGAAAAAGACATGGATATTGTATGCATTGCACTTACCAAACAACTCGACAAGAGTTATACCTGCATAATTTACGTGAATTATATGTATTAAAACGCAAACCTTTCACTATAAATGATGCACAAAGATGGTGTGACAATGGCAATAAGGATACCATCAGGCTTATTTGTAGAAAACACTTTAAAAATGAAGGTAAACACTCTTCATTTTACTCTTTATAAAAACATTTCGGCTCATGGACGTTTTCTTGGATTAACTACTGAGTTATTCCATGACTTAGACCTTTTCTTGGATTAAATCCCGTGTTATTCCATGACTTAGACCTTTTCGTGGATTAACTCCCGAGTTATTCCACGACTTGGACGTTTTCTTGGATTAAATCCCGTGTTATTCCATGACTTGGGCCTTTTCTTGGATTAACTTACGCTTTATTCCATGACTTGGACATTTTCTTGGATTAACTCCCGTGTTATTCCATGACTCGGACGTTTTCTTGGATTAACTCCCGTGTTATTCCATGACTTGGACGTTTTCTTGGATTAACTTACGCTTTATTCCATGACTTGGGCCTTTTCTTGGATTAACTCCCGTGTTATTCCATGACTCGGACGTTTTCTTGGATTAAATCCCGTGTTATTCCACGACTTGGACCTTTTCTCGGATTAACTTCCGCTTTATTCCACGACTTCATTACAAAGCACCTCGACATGCATTTACACAATGTCGAGGTGCTTCATGTTTATTATTAAGTCCACCACATATTACCGAGGGATTCATTAATATTTACTGATTGCAGATTTTGGGCTGCTTTTTGGAATCCTTCTTCGACAGACATGATTGGATCTTCATGCTCGATACTAACCGCGTAATCATAACCGTTAATTCTTAAAGCACTAATAATATCGCCCCATACTTGCGGGCTATGACCATATCCAACCGTTCTAAATGTCCATGCTCTTGATTGTACCGACCCATATGGTTGCATATCTGTTAAGCCATACATATTAACATTTTCTTGGTCAATATATGTATCTTTAGCATGAAAATGATGTATCGCATTTGCTTTACCTAAAATTTTAATTGCGGCAACTGGGTCTATACCTTGCCACCATAAATGACTTGGATCAAGATTTGCTCCTATTGCATCATTCGTTGCTTCTCTTAATTTTAATAAAGTATGTGGTGTATGTACCGAGAATCCTGCATGTAATTCAATACCTATTTTGACATTATGATCTTTAGCAAATTGAGCTGCTTCTTTCCAATATGGAATTAACTTCTTCTCCCATTGCCATTCCAATATTTCTGAATACGCTGTTGGCCAAGGTGTCACAGGCCAATTTGGATATTTCGCCTCTTCATCAGAACCAGGTATCCCTGAAAAAGTATTTACAACGGGTACTCCTAATATTGAAGCAAGTTTAACCGATTTAATAAATGTTTCATGTGCTTCTTGTGCTTCCTCTTCATTCGGAGAAACCGGATTATTATGACAACTAAATGCACTGATTTCTAAACCACGATCTGTTATAGCTTTCATAAATGCTGCTCGCTTATTCTCATCTTCTAACAACTCATCTACATTACAAAAATGATTACCAGGATTACCGCCAGTTCCGATTTCTACCATTTTTAATCCCGAATTTGCAACATGATCTAACATTTCTTCAAAAGTTTTATCTTGAAATAGTACTGTAAATACACCTATTTTCATTTGTGTCACTCCTTTAAAATTTATTAATACTCGATTCGTACACTTTTTCCTGTTTCACTACTTTTATATATTGCATCAATGATTGTACTCACACGTCTTGCTTCTTTTGGTTGAACGACCAATGTTTCAAGACCTAAACAACTTTTCACAAAATTGGCAGTTTGACGCTCTGCTGCTACATCTTCATTATGATCAGCAACCGCTTCTTCTTTAAAGAACGTTCCAAATCTAGGTTGATATATTTCAAATGGGTATACGTTTAAACCACCATCAACGCCTGACATACTCAAATGTATATTATCTTCTTTAATATTTGCTGACCAAGAACATTCAAACTGCATCGAGGAACCATCTTCAAAAGTAATAAAACTAGATACGTGGTCGTCTACTTCAAATGTTTCACTATCAAACGTCCCCCAATCATTTATTTGGTTAGGAATTTTGCTAAGACGGTTGTAAGTTTTACCTAAAACTTCAACTGGTTTGGCATCTCTTAACAACCACATTGATAAATCTAATAAATGACAACCATAATCTATAAGGCTCCCACCACCTTGAAGTTCTTTATTTGTAAACACACCCCAACCGGGTACTTTTCGTCTTCGTAATGCTTGAACTCTCGTAACTAAATGATCTCCTACTACACCTTCTTCAATAGCACGATGCGCCGTTATCGCAGCATCGGTAAATCTATAGTGATAACCAATTGCTAATAATTTATTAGCTCGTTTAGAAGCTTCGAGCATTATGTCACATTCTTCTTTATTCATTGCCATCGGTTTTTCACAAAATACATGTACACCTGAATCTAAAGCTGCACAACTAATGACTGAATGAAATTTATTTGGTGTACAAATTAATGACCGCATCAACTACTTCAAACATATCTTTGTATTCTTGAAATACTCGAGGAATTTTATGCTCTGATGCAACTTGTTGAGACAGTTCATAATTAATATCTTGCACACCTACAATTTCTACTAAATGGTCTAATTTCTTCAGAGCAGGAATATGTCTATTCTGAGCAATACCACCTACACCAATGATACCTACTTTTAAAGTTTCCATCGTCTTATCTCCTAATTTATTTCTTACTAATTTCTTCTAGAGGTTTACTGTTTCCATATTTATGTTTAGGTGTTTGCTGATTTTCCGCCCATATTACACTATTCTTTATGACTTGTTGAATGTCTTTGTTGTAATAAGTTGGATAACTTTCATGACCCGGTCTAAAATAGAAAATCTTGCCGTTCCCTCTTTTAAATGTAGCACCGCTTCGGAATACTTCTCCACCTTCGAACCAGCTTATAAATACCGTTTCATCTGGTGCTGGAATATCAAAATGTTCTCCATACATTTCTTCTTTTTCTAGTTCGATATACTCACCCAATCCTGCAGTTATAGGATGCGTTGGATCAACAACCCATAATCGTTCTTTATCGTCTGCTTCGCGCCATTTCAAATCGCATGTTGTTCCCATAAGACTCTTGAAAATTTTTGAGAAATGTCCTGAATGTAATACAATCAATCCCATCCCGTCTAGCACGCGTTGCTTTACTTTCTCTACCACTTCATCAGCTACTTCGTCATGTGCTTTATGGCCCCACCAAATTAATACATCTGTGTTTTTCAAGACATCATCTGTTAATCCGTGCGATTCCTCATCTAAAGTAGCAGTCTTAACGTCATGATCTACACTTAAAAACTCAGCAATAACATTGTGTATGCCATCTGGATAAACAGCTTTAATTTCTTCACTTTCTACCTCATGTCTAAATTCATTCCATACTGTAATATTCATATAGTCCCTCCTAAATTATTTATCAAAATATACTGCCTCACCAGTTTGATTGGACTCATAAATCGCTTCTAATATTTGCGTAATAACAATCGCTTCCTCAGGTTTTACGACTGGATCTGTATCATTCAATATACTATCAATCCAACTACGTGCTTCTACGAAAGCTTCATCAACTTTTTCACCTTCATAGAAATCTACGCCTTTATTTTCAAGTTCTACTTGTGTTGTGTATAAAGACCCGAAATCTTCTCCATGAATTCTCAATCCGTCTTTCATATCTGCTCCACCTTCAGTCCCTGAAAGTGAACATTTTGCTTCATCAACTTCTAACGAATTGAGCGCCCAACTAGACTCTAAGAAAATTGTCGCACCATTTTTCATCTTAATGAATCCAAATGCAGAATCTTCAACTTTGAATTTCTTTGGATCCCAAGATCCCCATGCATTTGCGGCATTTTCTTTTTTACCTAATTTGTGGAAAGTTGAACCCATGACAGATTCAGGTTCATAATTATCCATCATCCACAATGTCAGATCTAATGCATGTGTTCCGATATCAATTAATGGACCTCCACCTTGCTTTTCTTCATCTAAGAATCCCCCCCAAGTAGGTACTGCTCTTCTACGTATTGCATGTGCTTTAGCAAAATATATATCACCTAAATCACCGCGCTCGGTTACATTATGTAAATATTGGCTATCTGGTCTGAACCGATTTTGATAGCCTATTGTCAATTTCTTATTATTGCGTTTAGCTGCATCTATCATCTCTTGCGCTTCTTCAGTTGATTTAGCCATAGGTTTTTCACACATGACATGTTTGCCTGCATCTAGGGAAGCTACTGTTAATTCTTTATGCGAGCTATTAGGCGTACAAACATGAATAATGTCAATCTTACTATCTTTTAATAGTTCTTTATAATCTGTGTATACCTTTGCTTCTCTTGTTCCGTATTCGTTTGCTGCTGCTTTAGCTTTTTCAATATCAATATCACAAAATGCAACAATATTTACTTCATCAATCTTCTCTAAACTTGGTAGATGCTTCCCATTTGCAATACCACCACATCCGATAATCCCAATATTCAAACTCATATGTTCATCCCCTTATATATTTTTTAATGATTTTTCCACATAAGCAAACGCTTACATCAATGTGTAAAAAAACATAAATTTATTGTCTATATGACTATCCTAGAATAAAAACCGTTAAACACCAATGAATAACACTTGTAAAGACACTTATTGTTTATATTAGAATATATTTTCAAAGCTTGAAAATATTTTTACTATGAATCACTAATATCACTATCTCGTGGATTAACTATCGAGTTATTCCATGACATTGCCTATTTCGTGGATTAACTTCCTACTTATTCCATGACTTTGCCTATTTCGTGGATTAACTTCCGACTTATTCCATGACTTTGCCCATTTCGTGGATTAACTTCCGACTTATTCCATGACTTTGCCCATTTCGTGGATTAACTTCCGACTTATTCCATGACTTTGCCTATTTCCCAAAAGTTGAACCACAATTTATCCATTAAAAATGTCCACTCATGAAAAAACGAGAAAATCACTTTTTATCGTGATTTTCTCGTTTTGATTATGACTGAAAGGAATGATATCTCAAGCTTTCTTTGAAATGTTTATCTTACATATTCAAATATACCTGCTGCACCCATACCAACACCTATACACATTGTAACCATGCCGTATTTAGTGTCTGGTCTTTTCTTCATTTCTGATAGTAACTTCCCAGTTAACATAGCGCCAGTTGCGCCAAGTGGATGACCTAAAGCTATGGCACCACCGTTTACATTTGTCTTGTTTAAATCTAATCCAACTTTATTAATAGAAGCTACTGTTTGTGAAGCGAACGCTTCATTGAGTTCAACTAAATCGATATCATCTATCGATAGATTAGCTAATTCTAGTACTTCTGGGATTGCATAAGCAGGTCCAATTCCCATCAATTTAGGGTTTACACCTACTGCTTTAAATCCTACAAATTTAGCGATTGGTTTAATGCCTAATTCTTTCACTTTATCTCCTGACATCAATACAACAAATCCAGCTCCATCTGTAAGTGGCGCTGATGTACCAGCTGTAACTGTTCCATCTGCTTTAAATAATGTTCTTAACTTGGATAAAGCTTCTAAATTTGTATCTGCTCTAATTAATTCATCTTCTTTAAACACTTCTTTCGTTACTTGTGGTCCATTTGGCCCATAGCTTACTTTATGCACATCGATTGGAATAATTTCATCCTCAAATTTACCTGCATCTTGAGCTTCTTTGGCACGTCTATGACTTTCAACTGCGTATTTATCTTGTGCTTCTCTTGAAATTTGATACTCATCTGCAACCATTTCAGCAGTTAATCCCATAGGATATGAAACGCCTGAATCTGCTTCTTGTAATAATGGGTTATTAGTAGGTTCATTGCCTCCCATTGGGACAGCACTCATTAATTCTACACCGCCAGCTACTAATACATCCGCTTGTTCAGACATAATTTCATTTGCTGCAATAGCAATTGTTTGTAAGCCAGATGAACAATAACGGTTAACAGTTTGTCCAGGTACTTCTTCTGGTAATCCTGCTAATAATGCGATTGAACGTGCAATATTTTGCCCTTGTAATCCTTCTGGAAATGAATTACCGACAATAACATCTTGCACCATACTTGGATCAAATGATCCTTCTACTTTCTTTAGTACACCTTTTAATACTTGTGCAGCCACTTCATCAGGTCTTTCATGAAATAACGCACCTCCTTTTGCTTTCCCAGCTGCAGAACGTCCGTATGCTACTATATATGCATCTTGCATTGATATCCATCCTCTCTTATTTCCGCTCAATACTAATTACGTAGTGGTTTACCTTTTTCTAACATATGGGTAATACGGTCATATGTTTTTTTATTATTTAGTAATGATAAGAAACCTTCTCTTTCTAGTAACTGAATATATCTTTGATTCACTAACGTATTACGAGGTAAATCTCCACCTGATAATATATGTGCTACTTTCATCGTGATTTCATAATCATAATCACTTATAAAGTGACCGACACGTTGAGCGTCTAATTGAGCTTGCGCGAGTGCCTTGAAATCTCTACCTAATGCATAATATTGTGCTTTTGGCTTAGGTATATAATTCGTCTCTGATAAGAATCTCGCTTTATTAAGTGCTACTTCAACACGCTTATCTTTATTAAAGATAATTGTATCCGTTTCACGTAAATAACCTAATCGTCTTGCTTCATACGCATTAGTTGATACTTTAGCTAGTCCAACATTCATTAATACTTTAATAATAGATTCTTGTTTATCATCATTTTTATGATTAGATCGCAATATACGGTCTGTAAATTCTGCAAGACCGCCACCACTTGGTAGTAACCCTACTCCAGTCTCTACTAATCCTATATAAGTTTCACTTGATGCCACTACATAAGGTGAATGCAGAACTACTTCACAACCACCACCAAGCGCTCTACCTTGAATAGCAGTTACGATTGGTTTTAAAGCGTATTTCATACGTCCGAAACTTTCGTGTAAATTATCTATTGCAGGACCAACTGATTTTTCTACACTATTTTGTTCATGTGCTAATTTCATTAAATTTAAGTTAGCACCAACACTAAAGTTATTACCATCCGCATATAAAACCATGCTAGTATAATCTTCTCTTTCTAATAAGTCGATTGATTCAATTAAATCGTTCGCAAAATTATCAGAAATGATATTATTTTTACTCTGAATTTTTAGTAATAATTGGTCTTTATTTGCTACGGATAAACTAGAGTCTTCTCTATTCCATATTTCGCGATCTACAAATGCTGATATTGGTGTCATACGTTCGATTGACTCTCCATCTTTGTAGAATGGTTCAGTTTGTTTTTCAATCCATTCTGGTAATTCCCCTAATTCTGCTTTCATACGATCTTTAACTCTTTCAAATCCCATTAGGTCCCATAGTTGGAATGGACCTTTCTTCCAGTTAAAGCCCCATACGAGTGCACGGTCTATATCTTTAAAATCTGCTGCAGCTTTAGGAACATTTATTGCTGAATAATAGAAATTATTTCTTAAAGTTTCCCATAAGAATTTTCCACCTTTGTCTTCGGCATTAAAGATAACATCTAAATTCGCTTCTAAATCTTTTTTGAATTTTGAAAGTATCTCTAATTGTGGCATTTCTGGTTCAATATAATCATTCTTATTTATATCAAATACTAGCTTTTTCTTTTTATCTTTTTTATAAAAGCCTTGTTTCGTTTTGCGACCTAAGGCACCTTGTTCATATAATGTCTCAGCTAGTTTAGTATCTTTGAAGTATGGTTTTTCTTCAGGAACTTGTTGAAGTCCTTTAATCACTGTAACTGCAATATCTAAACCTACTAAATCTGATAGTCCATACGTACCTGTACCTGGTCTCCCAATCGAACGTCCAGTTAATGCATCGACTTCAACAATTGAAAGTCCTTGTTCTTCACCTCTATACATAACATCATTCATCGTTTGTGTTCCTACGCGGTTAGCTACAAAACCAGGTACATCATTAGCAACAACAACACCTTTGCCTAACACATCTTCAACAAAACATTGCGTTTGTTCTACTACGCTATCAGAAGTACTTGCATTTGGAATGATCTCAACCAATTTCATAATGCGAGGTGGATTAAAGAAATGTACACCTAGAAAACGTTCTTTAGCACCAGCTTCAAACACTTTTGCTATTGCCTCAATAGGAATACCAGATGTATTTGTAGCAAATATTGCATCATCTTTAGCAACTTTAGTCACTTGTTTCCATACTTGATGTTTAATGTCTAATTCTTCTTTAACCGCTTCTATATAAATATCTGTGTCATCTTCATTTAAGTCATCATTAAAGTTACCATAACTCAAATTAGATGCTGTTTCTAAATCAAATAATAATGGTCGTTTCTTATCTGTTATAATCTCGTAAGCTTTCTTCGAAATTTTATTAGGATCTTTCTCATCTATCACTATATCTAGTAATTTAACTTTTAGCCCTGCATTTACCAGTAGTGCAGCAATCTGACTCCCCATTGTACCTGCACCTAATACGGTTGCTTTTCTTATCGTCATAAAAAGTCCTCCAAAATTGTATTCTGAGATTTCTAATTGTTACTCAGTAAACTTAAATAAATGCTGAATCACCCGTTAAGGCTCTACCTATTAATAATGCATTAATTTCATGTGTACCCTCATATGTGTAAACCGCTTCAGCATCTGAGAAGAATCTAGCAATATCATATTCAGCTAAAATTCCGTTACCCCCTGTAATACCACGTCCCATAGCGACTGATTCTCTTAATCTTAAAGCGTTCATCATTTTTGCTGCAGATGTTGCAACTTCGTCATACTCACCTTTTGCTTGCATTCTAGCTAATTGTGCACATGTTGCCATTGCTTGTGCCAAGTTTCCTTGCATCATCGCAAGCTTCTCTTGTATTAATTGGTATTTACTAATTTCTTTACCAAATTGTTTACGTTCCGTTACGTAATCTAACGTCGCGCGTAATGCTCCAGCCATTGCACCAGTTGCCATGTAAGCAACACCAGCACGTGTTGAGTAAAGTATTTTTGCAATATCTTTAAATCCATTAATATTTTGAAGTCTATCTTCCTCTTTAACTTCAACATTTGTTAATTTAATATTTGTATTTGGTATGATACGTAACGCAATTTTATTTTCAATAACATCAATTTCTACGCCTTCTTGCTCAGGTCTAATAATAAATCCTTTTGGTTTACCTGTATCAACATCTACCGCATATAAAGGAATAACATCAGCCACGTTTGCTCCACCGATCCATTTTTTGGCACCATTAATAATCCATTTGTCTCCATCACGTTTTGCTGTCGTTTCTAATCCTCCAGCAACATCTGAACCATGTTCTGGTTCTGTCAGTGCAAAGCACGTTCTTAGTTCATGTGTTTGTAACTTTGGTAAGTAGTATGCGATTTGTTCTTTACTTCCACCAAATAAGAATGAATTATGTCCTAACCCTTGATGAACACCTAGTAATGTAACAAGCGAAACATCAAATCGAGCAATAACGTATGACATGAAAAATTGGAATAACTGACTTGGTGTTTTTTCACCTTCACGTCCTTCAAATAATAATGGATTGTGGAAATAGTTTAATTTCCCCATGTCTTCAAAGAAATCTTCTGGCACAGTTGCATTTACCCAATGATCGTTAATGGAAGAACGATATTTTTCTTCTAATAAGTCATTTAATTGCTTTAAAAACTTAACCTCACCTTCTGTTAAATCTTTAGATGTTTTTAAGATATCCTCTGGGAATAACGCTTTTAATACTTCATCTTTATTAGTCATATATATAACCTCCATTTTTATGATAACGCTTTCATAATTGTGTAAAAAAATTTATTTAATTGATTTTAATCACGATTTAACTGATCTGCTTTTTTATTCATCATTTTCTTTACTTCTAACTTATCTGGTTTAGAAGTAGAAGTTAATGGCATTTTTGTTACTTGTAAATAAAGTTTCGGTACTTTATAACTTGCTAAATGCTCCCTCATATGTGCATCTAATTTCTCTTCGTAATCCGGATCATTTTCAGTAAGTAATACACCTGCCGTTACGACTTCTCCAAATTTTTCACTTTCAAAACCGACGACGACACATTGAGCTACAAGTGGATGTTCAGAAAGTATTGTTTCAACTTCTGATGGTAGTACATTTTCTCCACCAGTAATGATTAGTTCTTTCTTACGATCGACAATAAACACATCACCATCTTCATCAATGCAAGCTAAGTCACCTGTTAAGAAATATCCATTATGGAAAGATGCTTTCGTTGCATCTGGTTTGTTCCAATATCCTGGTGTTACTTGTTTACCTTTAATTGCTAATTCACCAATTTCACCAACTTCAACTTCGTTATGTTCTTCATCTAACAAACATATGTCGACATACATAACTGGCTTACCAATACTCATGGGCTTTTTAACTGAGTTTTCAGGTGTATTAACTAAACCAAGTGGCGCTTCAGTTAACCCGTATCCATTTATAATATTTAAGCCCATACTTTCAAATTTTTTCTGTACACCTGGTAGTGGTGCTGAACCACCTTGAACTAGAAAATCAATGTTCTCAAAATCTTTTGGATTGAAGTTAGGTGCAATTAACAAGGCATAATACATTGTTGGTATAAGTGTTAAATAATTAGGTTTATATTGAGCCATTAAATCATTAAACTGCTCTCCTTCAAAGTATCGATGTAAGACAAGTTTGCCCCCAGCCATCAATAACGGAATTGTTAAATCATTGAATCCAAACACATGGAACATTGGCAGCGAGACTACAGTTGAGAAATTCGAATTTACCCTATAAGTTAATATTGAATTAATGGCATTCGACGTAAATGATTCATATGTGAACATAACACCTTTAGGTAAAGCCGTTGTACCACTTGTATACATCAGACAAGCTAAATCATCTCTTTCAACATCAACTGATTTAAACGGTTTATGTTTTTTAGGATTAACTAGTTCATCATATTCAGATGAATCTATATCCATGTGCAATTTCTCATCTGCGATACCTTCTAAACTGCTTAAATGTCTCTTCGCATAGAATATCACTTGCACGCCAGAATCTGCTATTACACTTTCAATTTCGTTTGGTTTCAATCGCCAATTCATTGGAAAATATACTGCTCCAAGTTTAAATGCTGCGAACAATAAATCTAAAACAGCTACATCATTTGGAGAGAATATTCCAATGACATCACCTTTTTTAACACCTTGTTCTTGAAGATGATTTGCTAAGTTTTCTGCACGGATATTTAATTCTTGAAACGTCCACTCAGTGCCTTTTAGCGGGTCGATGACAGCTGTACGCTCTTCATCAAACTGAGCTCTTGTTTTAATCCAATCGTAATTCATATTAAACTACCCCCTTAATAGTTTGAACCATTGTCTTGAATAATTTGTTTCAACTCACCCCAATCTTGTTGATAAATCTTGTTACTCATCACTTTTAGATTATCTGCAATTATTGGTTTAAATGCGATATGAGCAAGAATGTCTTTCTCTAAATCTAGCCCTGGCGCTATTTCAATAAGTTTAACTCCTTCATCAACTAACTTAAACACCGCTCGTTCCGTTACATAATAAACTTCTTGCCCTAATTCTCTTGAGTATTTAGCATTAAAATCTAAATTATGTACGTCTTCAACAAATTTCTTTGTGTGGCCTTCTTGCTCAATTATCAAATGTTCATCAGCACAAATAGTCTTACTTCCAACTACCATTGTTCCTGAAAATACAATTTTCTTGACTGTCTGACTAATATCAATGAATCCCCCACAACCATTCATTCTATCGCCATACTTAGACACATTTACATTGCCATATTGATCAATCTCAGCAAAGCTTAAATATGCAACATCTAATCCACCATTGTAAATAAAATCCCATGTCATCTCGTGTCTTAATTTTGCGTCAACGTTATAATTCATACCGTAATTTTTGCCACTACCTATCATACCGCCAAAATTACCGATATCGATATTGAGTTGAACTAAGTTATCTGCTTTTTCTTCGACTAGTAAGTTAGATAAGTCATTACTGATTCCAAAACCAATACTGACAACATGTCCTTTATTCAAAAATTGTGCAGATCTTCGGAGAATTACTTTTTTAGTACTAAGTGCATTAAATTCCTCTTGCATACCATTTACTCTATATTCACCGCTTATTGCCGGATCATAATAAGATTGCATGCTTTGTCTATGTAATTTGGGATTATCATTTACTACCACATAATCTACTAATTCACTTGGTATAAAGACATCTGTTGGTTTGAAGCTCCCCTCTTGCACAATCTGTTTAACTTGCACAATAACCTTCCCACCGTTTGCATGTGCTGCTAAAGCAACGCCATAGCCTTCACCTAAGTGCGCTTCATGGTTCATATAAATGTTACCCTTTGTATCAGCATATGTCCCTCTAAGTAAAGCAACATCCACTTTTGGGAATTTATATTGCAAATATTCTTCACCATCGATTTCAAGTAATGAAACAATATCCGTTTTAGTATTTTTATTAACTTTTCCACCGTTATATCTTGGATCAACATTTGTATGTAGACCTATTTTTGTAATTTTATTTGGAAACTTATTCGATTCTTCTCTGTAATGTGTTGTCAAAATACCTTGAGGCACGAAATAAGCCTCAACGTCTCCATCTTTCATTGCTTCTATTGTTTTAGGCGAACCAATTATAATGCTTAACACAAGTTGCTTAATCATTTTACGACTAATAAAGGAATCTAAATCATAACCATCACCACGGTAATCACTGATATCATTTGCTACCATTAAAGTGAGGTTATCTAAATTTCCATATTCATCATGTGCTTCAACGATATGCTTTAGTACATTAACCGGCAAATTACTTGCTGATAATGCTGCTAACCCTATAACATCTCCTCTTTTGATAATATCTTTTATATCTTTAAAAGAAATAATTTCCATTCGGCTAACCCCTATCTTTCATGATTACGAGCACTGCATAAAACCTCCCGCTTTAAATGTAAGCCCTTACATAAATAAATATAACATATTGTAATTGTAAAACAAAAGAAAAAAGATATACAAGAATATTATTTCGTACACTATTGCATACAAATTACAACTTGCACTTAGTACCTCATCATAACAACAATTGGTAGTTATAACGGTTTTGTTAACAATTTCCATTACAATATATTTATGTAAACTCCGTGTTTTTAATTGTTATTATTTAATATATAAATATATCAATTAAACAAGAAAGTAAAATCACATCAAAATCCTAAATATACAATAAAGACAAGTAATCATGTTGCTTATACAATTCTCAAGATATTTTCTGTAATATGAATTTATTTTATTTATGTAACATTTTGTTATGCTAAAGTCGTGCTTCTTAGCGCCTCTCTATTTTCTATAACATCAGTAATTATTATTTACGTGGGGCCTATGTTGCTAGATTCTTCAGTCTGGCTACTTAGCGCGCTTCTATTTTGCTAGATTTACTAATCTGGCTACTTAGGCATTAAAAAAATCGTAAAACTTCTTTAAATTAACATAAGAAGTTTTACGATTTACTAGGTTTCTAAGACTAATTGTCCTAGTCGTTTTTTATTTATTTAATTCTAAATCTTTTGTAGTCTCTTTACGTATTTTTTTCAATAATTCACTATCTTCAATTAATGATTCGCCGTATGAAGGAATAATTTCTTTGATTTTAGGTTCCCATTTATTTATATATTGTGGGAAGTTTTTCTCAAATACTTCTAAAGCAACAGAAACTGATGTAGATGCCCCAGGTGATTCACCTAATAACGCAATAACTGTATTATCTTCAGAATTCACTACCTCAGTACCAAATTGAATAAACCCTCTACCATGCTCTTTAGTATCTTTGATTACTTGAACACGTTTGCCTGCAATATGAATATCCCAATCTTCATCTTTAGCATTAGGAACAAAGCGGCGTAATTCTTTCATACGATCTTCTTTCTTCTGTAATACTTGTTCCACTGAATATTTAACTAGTGACATGTTTTTAACACCTGAGGAAAGCATTGTGACAATATTACTTGGATTAATTGATTTAAATAAATCTAAATTTGATCCATTCTTCAGGAATTTAGGCCCAATGGCAGCGAAAGGACCGAATAATAAACTTTCTTTACCTTGAATATAACGTCTATCTAAGTGAGGGACTGTCATTGGCGGTGTACCAGCTGGTTCTTTACCATACACTTTCGCGTCATGCTCATTAACAACTTTCGGATTATTACATATTAAAAATGCACCACTGATTGGGAAGCCACCTAGGTGTCTACTTTCAGGGATTTTTGTTTTTTGTAATAAAGGAATTGCATGACCACCCGCACCAATAAATATATAGTCAGCAACGTGAACAACCACTTCACCAGTTTTTAAGTTTTTCACTTTTACTTCCCATTTACTGTCATCAAGTTGTTTAAAATCTATAACTTCTTGATTGAATTGAACATCTGCATGATCATGTTTTTCAATATTTTTAATTAGTTTACGTGTTAATTCACCGAAGTTAACATCAGTACCTTCATTTATTTTACTAGCTGCAAGTGGCTCATTAGAATTACGCCCTTCCATCATTAAAGGGATCCATTTTTCTAATTCTTTATGATCCTCTGTATATGTCAATCCTTCAAACATATCTAAAGATTTTAGCGCTTCGTAACGTCTCTTTAAGAAATCAACATTTCTCATACCACTAACGAAACTAATATGAGGCAATGGACGAATAAATTCGCTTGGATTTTCGATAGCTTTATTCTTAACGAGATAAGACCAAAATTGTTTAGAAATCTCGAATTGCTCATTAATCTCTTTAGCCTTCTCAACATCTATTGAGCCGTCTTCTTGTTCTACGGTATAATTCAACTCACATAAAGCGGCGTGACCAGTACCTGCATTATTCATTTCATTAGAACTTTCAATTGCAGGTTGATCTAATCTTTCAAATATTTTAATGTTCCACTCAGGTTCAATATTTTTCAAAAATGTACCAAAAGTTGAACTCAAAATACCAGCACCAATTAAAATAATATCTTTAGATTCTTTATTGTCCATATTTATCACCTTTCTGAATAATTACTGTTTATGTAACAAAACAATTTTAACATCTATTTAGATATAACCTAAAAATTTAAATTATATTATAAAAATAGTTCATTAAAATAAAGGCTTATTACAAATTTATATTAAAACAACATATTAAAAAAGTAAATTATTTCCACTTAAACATTCAAGCAAAGTAATTGTAAAATTACACTGCAGATAATATACTTTCCTTAAGAATCAATATTTCTTGTATAACGCTATTTCATAAAGACTATATTGAGATATAAGGGGGTATAACAAATGACTGTTCATGGTAAAAAACTTATAAAAGTAAATCGACTGAATGAAGGTAGATCCTCAGGTATTTCTGTGATGATTGAAGAAGGCGGGCTTGGCGCTGATAGTTACTACCAAATTATTAAACAAAATTCAGACCAAGAAGAAACAATGGAAGATATTTTTCAATTTGAGAAAGAAGTTCAATCAAAAGGCAATCAAGAACTTATAGATTTACTCATTATCAATGCACAACAACATACTGGTCAATACTACAAAGAAGCACTCAATATTATAAAAGCTGAATTACTAAGTAGAATGTAGATTTCTGATACTCATATCTGTAATCCTAATAAACCGTAAAATTTCTTTATTAAGTAAAGAAATTTTACGGTTTTTCTTATCACTATTTGACTCCTCTGCCTCAACAAAACAAGTTCACACTTACCATATTTATGATACAGACATATACTTCTCACTTTATACTTCGTTGTTGATATTTTCTGTTAACTCACTAAACATACAAGCATCATTTTAATAAAATAACACGCTATACAATCATGTTTTTCTGAATTTTTAATATTTATTTTTAATGACATAATCGTCTTTAAATCCTTTGCCTATATTTTACTTTTAATGTATATTTTATATAAATCATGTTATAATTTTTTTCATTGGAAAAATTTACCTTATGTTAAGGAGCTAGAAGGCAATGTCTGTTGAACAATTGAATATAAACGATTCTCATAGAACGAGATATTTCTATGGATTAGATGGATTACGTGCTATTGCTGTAATAGCGATTATTATTTATCATTTAAATCCTAAATGGCTTCCTGGTGGTTTTTTAGGTGTTGATACTTTTTTTATCATTTCAGGTTATCTCATTACTAGCTTACTTTTAAATGAATACAAAATAAATGGACAGATTAATTTATTTAATTTTTGGAAGAAGAGAATAAAGCGATTATTACCAGCTGTTATCTTTATGATTTCAACTGTTTTATTGTATACCTTATTATTTGAACATGACATTATTAAAAATGTTAAACAAGACGCACTTGCAGCAATTTTTTATGTATCAAATTGGTGGTATATTTTTCATGATGTCAGTTACTTTGACAGTTTTAAATTAATGCCTTTAAAGCATTTATGGAGTTTGGCAATCGAAGAACAATTTTATATTATTTGGCCATTAGCCTTAACATTACTTCTAAGTAAGGAAAAATTAAAACAAAAATCACTCTTGTATATTTTTTTGTTATCTTTAATTTCAGTTATTTTAATGATGATACTTGCCCAACCAAATGCAGATAATTCAAGGGTTTATTTTGGAACGGATACAAGATTACAAACTTTATTGCTAGGTGTTACGCTTGCGTTTCTATGGCCACCTTTCAAACTTAAAAGCAAAATCAATTTCCCATTACGCCTATCAATTGAGATTATAGGTTTAATATCATTTTCATTACTTTTATATTTTATATTCACTGTATCTTCAAGCGATAATTGGTTTTACTTTGGTGGTATATATATCATTTCAATTGCTACATTACCCGCTTTAGCTAGTAGTGTGCACCCTAGTACACTTTTTTCTAAAGCATTAGGTAATCCTGTATTATTATGGATTGGACAAAGGTCTTATAGTTTATATTTATGGCATTATCCTGTCATTACGTTTATAAACAAACATTTTGTACAAGGTCAGACACCATTTTCATTTGTTGTATTAGAAATTATATTGACCATATTATTGGCAATGTTCTCTTATCGATTTGTAGAAGTACCTTTTAGAAGAAATGGATTGAGGATGTTCCTTCCAAATAAAAATACATTATACTCAACTGTTATTCGTCTTAGTATATGTATGATATTGCTCGGCATCTCCGTTATTACATTATTTGGGCAGTTCGATTATTTACAAAAACCTGATCACAAGCCTGTACAAACTGCATTTAAAGTAACAAGTGATCATAAATCCCATAATAGTTTGATAGAACCTGTAGGCAAGATAGATTTAGATAATAAAGATGCGAAAAAATCAAACGACCCTGCCCCATTATTTATTGGTGATTCTGTCATGGTTGATATTGGTGAAGAACTTCTCCAAACATACCCAGATTCAGTTATTGATGGAAAAGTTGGTAGACATTTATCGGATGCCATCCCACTCGCTAAACAAAAGTATAAGGATTATACAAAGAAAGATAATAGAGTGGTACTAGAGCTTGGGACAAACGGAGATTTTAATAGCGAAGATCTAAATACTCTAATCAAACAGTTTGGTAATGCTAAGATTTATCTCGTTAATACACATGTACCAAGAGATTGGGAAGAAAGTGTAAACAAAAAATTATCCGAAGCTGCGAAAAAGCACAAAAATGTGGAATTGATAAATTGGCAAAACGTCGCTAATGGCAAGTCAGAATACTTCGCATACGACGGTGTTCATCTAGAAAATAGTGGCATTAAAGCGCTCGTTAATGAAATCACTGCTAGAATAGGCAACTAAATGTAATAAGTTCAAAACAAAAACACGAATTCCTTTTTAAATAAAAAGGAATCCGTGTTTTTATGTATACATTACATCCTTTCAACTTGTTTATCACCACTAATGTGCTTACAATATAATATAAGTTACAGTGGGAATGCGGTGGAAATATGTTAAATCGTCATGTGAAATTAATTCGATTAATTTTAAAAAATGAGCATCATTATTTAAATGCAGATGAAATTGCTAGCTATTTAAATGTTTCAAATAGGACAGTAAGAAATGATATTAAATATATCAACAGTGAGGTTTATAGTGAATTAATTGTTAGCGTTAAGGGGAAAGGTTATCAATTAAACAAAACACGTTATACTAAACAGGCATTAGAACAATTATTAGATAAACAGATGATAAACGAAGACAATAATTTAATTAAATTAGCCTACCAATTATTAATGTCAAAGCAGTCTGTTACTTTAAATCATATTGCAGAACAGTTTATGTTAAGTAAAAATGAAATCAATGATTATATCAGACGTATTCAAGAATGGTGTGACACATACGATGTGACACTTAAAATTGTGAAGAAAAAAGGCATCACAGTCAGTGGCAACGAAATGAATATTCGTAACGCTATTTTACATTTAAATCAGCTTACGCATCATGATGTTTCTATTGAAGATTTTATTATATCTGAAATACCAAAAGCACATCGTGAAGTCATGGTTCATAGTATCACGATGCATTTAAATCATCATGGTATACAAACATCTCAAATACGCATACAACAACTACTTGTTCATTTAATCATTATTTATAAACGACAACACGAATCAAATGAATCCTGGGTCATTAATCAGGAAGCCCATGGCATTGCTAAATCGATTATCCAAGACATTAATCAGAAACTTAAGTATCACTTAAATGAAGAAACAAGTAGATTATTTTCATTTTTTATAAGCTATTATTTCGAAAAGTACGAACTAGGATTTAACCAAATTTTTATTCAAAGTTATATTGATCGTCTTATATACCAGATGAATATAAAAGTAAATGTGGACTTCACACAAGATAAATTACTTCGTGAAAACATTTACTCACACTTTAGTAGAACTTATTTAAGAATCACTAAAAATATCTATATTAATAACCCTCTCACTGAAGATATAAAACGACAATACCCATTCATGTTCAATGCATTATATGAATCTGTCGAATATTTAGAATTAGATGCAAAAATTAATTTAAATGAGGATGAAATCGCCTTCCTTGCTTTACATTTCCAATCATCTCTAGATAGAAATATGCAGCAAAAGGTCAACATCGTCATTACTTGTTATTATGGTTTAGGTATTTCAAGTTTATTAGAAGCAAAAATTAAAAATTTAAATGATAATATAACGATTGTCGATACACTCAACATAGAAGAAGTACCAAATTATACATTTTCAAATATAGATATATTAATTACTACGCATGATATCGATGATTCATATATACCTAAAGATGTACATATAATAAAAGTAACACCCCTGTTTTCTGATGAAGATAAATCTAAAATCAAATCAACTTTGAAACAAATTCAAAATCCTATAATTAAAAACGATGCCCTTTCTTCAGTTGAAGTCACTGTTCAATCTGACTTTGACAAATCACTTAAAATGATAGATATTTTTAAAGAATCCAAAAACACATTAGACAAACAACATGCGATTACTCATGATTATATTGAAACGGCTTTAGAACGCGAAAAATTTTCTTCCACTTATATTGGAAATTTAATTGCTATACCTCACGGCAATCCTGAGTATGTACTTAAATCAAATGTTATGATATATAAGCTTAATCATAGTATTTCGTGGAAACAATATGAGGTAAAGCTCGTCTTTTTCTTGGCGATAGCCAAAGATGATGCTTCAATTATGAAAAATATCATTCATAATATAGCCCAATTGACTGAACAAGATGTTCACCATTTAATCAAATTAGACGATGAAACTTTTAAACAAAAGATAATAGAACACATTAAAAAATAATTGCCACTTGTAACGGCAATTATTTTTTTTATTATTAAGATGGATACGCTTACAATAAAGAAGAAGGAGTGATGTTATGAAAATTTTAGCTATTACATCTTGTCCAAACGGGATAGCGCATACTTATATGGCTCAAGAAAAACTTGAGCAAGCCGCTAAAGAAATGGGCATAGATATTAAAGTGGAAACACAAGGTGGCGTTGGTGCTGAAAATGTACTAACTGCTAAAGACATTAGGGAAGCAGACGGCATTATTATCGCTGCAGACAGACAAGTTGATTTATCACGCTTTGATGGACAACTCATTGTTAACGAAAGTGTACGTGAAGGGATACATAATCCTAAAGAACTCATTCAACGCATCATCAATCGTGAAGTAACCATTCATCGTGTAGATGGAGGAAATCAAGATAACCACTATAACGATGAAGATAGTAAAAGCGGTATACAAATGGTATATCAACATTTAATGAACGGTGTATCTTTCATGGTACCATTCATTGTTGTAGGCGGGTTATTGATAGCTATTTCACTAACTTTAGGTGGACAAACAACGCCCGAAGGATTAAAAATTCCAGAACATTCATTTTGGAAATCTATTGAAAGTATAGGCTCTCTATCATTTAGTTTTATGGTTCCTATACTCGCAGGTTACATTGCTTATAGTATAGCTGATAAACCTGGACTTGTTCCTGGTATGATCGGTGGTGCTATTGCAGCAGACGGTAGTTTCTATGGAAGTGAAGCTGGTGCAGGATTTCTTGGTGGTATCGTTGCAGGTTTCATAGCTGGTTATATTGCAAAATGGATTAAAAGCGTTAAAATACCTAAGGCAATGGCACCTATAATGCCAATTATTATCATTCCCATTATATCCTCAATTCTAGTAGGATTAATATTCATCTTCGTAATAGGCGCACCTATTGCAGGTATATTCGAAGGATTAACAACCTGGTTAAAAGGCATGCAAGGGACGAACATTATCCTTCTAGCTCTTATTATAGGAGCAATGATAGCATTTGATATGGGAGGACCTGTGAATAAAGTTGCATTCTTATTCGGTTCTGCCCTTATAGCTGAAGGCAACTATGCCGTCATGGGAATGGTCGCTGTAAGTGTATGTACCCCACCTATCGGCTTAGGTTTGGCTACTTTTGTAAACAGACGCAAATTTAATAAAAGTGAAATTGAAATGGGTAAAGCATCATTTACTATGGGATTATTTGGTATAACTGAAGGCGCAATTCCATTTGCTGCCCAAGACCCTTTACGTATTATTCCAGCAAACATCATAGGTGCAATGGTAGCTGCGGTTATTGCTGCATTAGGTGGCGTTGGTGATAGAGTGGCGCATGGTGGGCCTATTGTAGCTGTTCTAGGCGGTATTGACCAAATTATATGGTTCTTCATAGCGGTCTTAGTCGGAAGCCTTGTTACGATGACGACTGCATTGTTATTAAAAAAACAAGAACCCATAGCGGTAGCGACAGACGCAACAAGTATTGCTACTCCAGATATTTCAAATGATGACGTTGATCACGATAAAGAAACACATCCAGAACAGAAATCTCAAGCTGAATTAGAAGTATTTGATCAACAATTAATTCAAATTTCAGATGAAACGATGACAAGAGATGATGCAATTGAAAATTTAATACATCAACTAAAACTCAATAACTATATTGATAATGAAGTGGATTTAAAGACTGCTGTACTTAATCGCGAGGCAGAGTCTACAACTGCAATTGGAATGAACGTTGCAATTCCACACGGTAAATCTAATACCGTAAGAAAACCAATTGTCGCCGTATTAAATAATAAACAAGGGATAGAATGGGAAAGTTTAGATGAAACCCTTCCGAAGATTGTCTTTCTTATAGCTGTACCAAATGATAGTAGTGACACACACTTAAAATTACTACAAAGATTATCACGTGCATTAATGGACGATGACATACGAGATAGCTTAATCGACGCTAAAGATAAACAAGCTATATACAATATACTGCAAGATATATAACAAACAAAGAACACATGATGAGGGCGTATTGGCCCTCATCATGTGTTCTTTGTTTGGAACTATAATGTAAAAATTCATCTATAACGCGTCATTTACACTCATTTTACTCAAAATAGTTATGTTTTTTCAAGAATTTTTCTGCTATTACTGCTGGTTCTTCTTTCTCACCGTCTGCTTTATAGTTTAATTCTTGCATTTTCTTTGTAGAAACTTTGCCTTCTAATTTTTCAATCGATTTTTTTACTTTTGGATTTGCTTTTAAATATTCATTTGTTGCTAATGGACTTGCATCGTATGGTGGGAAGAAATGTTTGTCATCTTCTAATGTTACTAAATCATATGCAGCTATACGCCCATCGGTAGTATAACCTAATGCTGCATCTATACTTTCATTTTTGAGTGCATCATATACTAATCCAATTTGCATTGATCTAATATTTTTAAATTCAAATCCATATGCTTTTGTAAATGATGGATAACCATCACCTTTACGCTTAATCCATGTTGCATCAGACGCTACTCTTAATTTATCTTTATATTTTTCTAAATCCGAGACTTTTTTCAAATGATACTTTTGAGCTGTTTCTTTCGTTACCGTAAACGCAAAAGTATTTTCAAAACCATAACTATCAAAGAACGTTTGATTAAATTTGTTTTTAAACCCTGACTTCACAGCTTTTTCAGCTTTTTTTGTATTTGTTATTGGATCTGAGTTTAACGCACCAACTAAATCGGTTCCTGTATATCTTGTAGAAGATATTTGTGCATCATCATGTAATATTGCATTATGTTCAATAACTGCAGAACCTAAATTATTTACAAGTGTCGGTTTAATCTTCCCTTTTGTATCGTGCTCTATTTGTAATCTGATCATGTGTGCCATTATTTGAGATTCACTTGTTGCAAGTGCGGTTATTTTAACTGATTCTGGAGATGATCCAGCTAAACCAGGTAGATTACAGCCACTAAGTAATAATATACATATAAGTATAATTGAAAATTGTTTTATCTTAATGATTATTCTCCTCCATTTGTAATTGTCATTTATTAATCGTCCCCTATTATATTAACATAAACCCAAATTTTCTTTTTTATTTAAATTACTTCATTGTTTAATTTTAGTAACATTTTTTGATAATTACAGCAAATTCTACGCTATTCTTTTTTGGAAAATAGTATCTTATAAACGTATACTTATCACCGTTGTGTCATTCTGTTTAACTTCATATTGACAACTGTTATAATGAAATTGTGAAATTTTAAGCAAAATCATTTAATATATGGAGGATAAACGAATGGACGACTCATTAAGAAGTATTAGAAAGAATGAACATATTCAATTAGCTTTAGATACTTATCAATCTGGCGGTACTGATTTTGATAAAGTTCAGTTAATTCATCAGTCCATTCCTTCAATCAATAAAAATCAAATAAACCTTTCCATGACGTTCCCTCACTTTACTTTTAACCATCCTATTTACATCAATGCAATGACAGGTGGCAGTGAACGTGCCAGTTTAATTAATAAACACCTTGCTCAAATTGCCCGTGAATGCGATATCCCTATGGCGGTTGGATCCACTCATTCTGCTTTAAAAGACACTCATGCAGAATCAAGTTTCACCGTAGTTAGAGAAGAAAATCCAAATGGTATTATATTCAGTAATGTCGGGGCAGATATTGGCTACAAACTAGCCCAAAAATCTATTGAGTTATTAGGTGCTAATGCGTTACAAATACACGTCAATGCACCACAAGAGCTTATTATGCCTGAAGGTGACACTGAATTTGAACATTGGTTAAATAACATTCAAGAAATTCAAGAACATATAGATGTTCCAGTCATTATTAAAGAAGTTGGATTCGGTATGAGTGCAGAAACTATACAAAAAATTAAAGACATCGGCATTCAATATGTAGATATTAGTGGTAGAGGCGGAACGAATTTTGCTGATATAGAAAATAGAAGAAGACCATTACAAGACATGTCTTTCCTTAATCAATGGGGACAAAGTACGGTACAAAGCTTGTTAGAAGCAAGTATTCTAGGAACAGATATTAATTTACTAGCAAGTGGTGGTGTGAAAAACCCATTAGATGCGATTAAAAGCATTGTATTAGGTGCAGATGCAGTTGGTATGTCAGGATATGTCCTAAAACACCTTGAAGAATTTGGTGTTACAGAAACAATAACCCATATGAAACAATTTATTGACCAACTTTATATTATAGCTAACTTGTTAAATGCGTCTAACATATCAGACTTACGAGAAGTTGGTTATGTGCTTTCACCAGATTTGCAATCTTACGTAGAACAACGAAATAAAGCAATACAACGTTTTAAATAAGTTACACGTGAAACAAATTTATAATTTTGAACTTCAAGTTCTTACTTCAACAAAATCTATCCATCGCATGATGGATAGATTTTTAATATAGGATATTAAGTGATAATATTAAACATATACAATTGATATATTTTACATAAATTTAACTTCATATATAAATAATACGGTTTTATAAAATTTTCAAATAAAGGAGAAATCATAATGACAAATTCTAAAATTCCAGGATTATATTATACCGAATCTTCTAAAAGCGCAGTCCCACTCTTAAGTAGTGAAGCACATCTACAAACTGTTACTGCAGAACCATGGTTGAAAATTTCTGATGAAGGGTTGCAACTAGAAGGATTATGTTTCGATAGAAATCATAATTTATTTTTATGCGAAGTTTTTGGTGGCTCTATCTTCCGTGTCGACTTACCTGAAAAAAAGGTAAACACCGTTTTCAAGTCAGAGAAGACAAATCCTGCATCTGTAAAAATCCATAAAAATGGTCGCCTATATATTAGTTATTTAGGTGATTTTAAGGATACTGGCGGTATTATAGCTACTGATGATGATGGAAATAATCCAGAGAGTATCGTGTCAGATATTGATACCGATTATTGTGTAGACGATTTAGTCTTCGATAGCAAAGGTGGATTCTATTTCACAGACTTCAGAGGTTATTCAACAAACCCACTTGGTGGCGTTTATTATGTATCACCTGACCACAGTAAGATCACACCTATTATACAAAATATTGCTGTTGCTAATGGTATAGCACTCAGTACGGATGAACGCGTTCTTTGGGTAACTGAAACAAACGCAAATAGGTTGCATCGCATATCACTTAAAGAAGATGGTGTTACGATTGAACCATTTGGTGCTTCCATCCCTTATCATTTCACAGGACATGAAGGTCCAGATTCATGTTGTATAGATTCTGATGATAATTTATATGTTGCTATGTACGGTCAAGGTCGTGTCCTCGTCTTTAATAAAAGTGGATACCCAATTGGTCAAATACTTATGCCAGGAAGAGACAAAGGCCATATGCTAAGATCAACTCACCCTGCATTTATTCCGGGTACAGATCAATTAATTATATGCGCAAATGATATAGAGCGTGGTGGCGATTCTTGGTTATTCACAGCAAAAGGATTTGCTAAAGGTCACACAAGTTATCAATTTCAATAAGTAAAATCTTAGTTTTTGAATATCTGTACATAGAGTTTTATAATGAGTAATGTTGTAATGGTTTATCAAGCTTAATATAAAAATAAAATAAGGTGATTGTATATATGACACAAATTGGATATGGGGAATCAAACGGGAAAGTAATTTTAATAGGAGAACATGCTGTTACATTTGGTCAGCCAGCTATTGCTATTCCATTTACTACAGGAAAAGTCAAAGCTAAAATAGAATCCTTAAACTTTGGTCAACCCACTATGATAATCAGTGATGTATATGAAGGTACTCTGAATCAAGCGCCAGAACATATAAATGCAGTCATTTCCCGATTCATAGCGCAACACCGAATTTCATTACCAATCAAAGTGACCTTTGAAACGAATCTACCTCCTTCTAGAGGATTAGGTTCAAGTGCAGCTATGGCTATTGCCTTTATACGTGCTTGCTATGATTATGTAGACAAACCATTATCTGATGAAGTATTGATCAATGAGGCTAACTGGGCTGAACAAATAGCACATGGAAAACCTAGTGGCATCGATACACAAACGATTATTTCAAACAAACCAGTATGGTTCCAGCAAGGTAAAGCTTCAACTTTAAAACCACTTTCATTAAATGGTTATATGGTAGTCATTGATACTGGTATACAAGGCTCAACTAAACAGGCAGTAGAAGATGTACATGCATTATGTGATAACGATTCAAAATTCATGCAATATATACATGAACTAGGCAACCTTACTTATAAAGCGAGTGATGCTATTAACACGCATAATCTTGAACAACTGGCACATGTTTTTGAGCTTTCACAAACTTATTTACGAAAGCTCACTGTTAGCCACGATCAAATTGAAGCATTAATATCATTAAGCAAACATCAAGGTGCACTCGCTGGTAAATTAACTGGCGGTGGACGCGGAGGTAGTATGATTATACTTGCTCGTAATTTAGATATTGCGGAGAAAATCGCAGCTAATGCAGAACATTTTGGGGCCCATCATACTTGGATTGAACCATTAGGAGGTTTATGAGTTTGAAACAACATGGAAAAGCTCGTGCTCATACTAATATCGCATTAATTAAATATTGGGGTAAAGCTGATGAATCATTAATCATACCTATGAATAATAGTATCTCGGTTACATTAGATAAATTTTATACGGAGACTGAAGTCACATTTAACCCTGAATATAAACAAGATCGCTTAGTCTTAAATGGCCAAGAGGTTACGGATGATGAAGCTACAAAGATTTATCGCTTTATGGACCTTGTCAGAGAAAGAGGTAACACATCAATGTATGCACACATTGAAAGTGTTAATTTTGTCCCTACTGCAGCTGGACTCGCTTCTTCAGCAAGTGCATATGCGGCCTTATCTGCTGCTTGTAATGTTGCATTAAATTTAAATTTATCTGATACAGCGTTATCCAGATTAGCACGAAGAGGTTCTGGCTCTGCTTGTAGAAGTATCTTTGGAGGATTTTCTGAATGGAATAAAGGATATGACGATGAAACATCTTATGCACATTCTATAGATGCGAATGGTTGGGAGAATGACCTCTCAATGATATTTGTTGTCATCAATAATAAATCCAAAAAAATATCAAGTAGAAGTGGAATGTCACATACACGCCAGACGTCTCGTTTTTATCAATATTGGTTAGATCATGTAGATGATGACATATCCGATGTTAAAGATGCTATTCATAATAAGAATTTTAATAAATTGGGTGAAGTTATTGAAGAAAATGGATTGAGAATGCATGCGACCAACTTAGGTTCACAACCACCATTTACTTATTTAGTTCCAGAAAGTTATCAAGCAATGGAAATTGTTCATCAATGTAGAGAAGCGGGTTTCCCTGGCTATTTCACAATGGATGCTGGTCCAAATGTAAAAATTTTAACAGAAAAGAAAAATCAAGATTACATTATAAATGCACTATTAAAGACTTTTAGAGAAGACCAAATTATAGCAAGCGATATTACACAAACGAGTATAGAAATTATTAAATAGGGACGAGATAACATGATTCAAGCAAAAGCACCTGGTAAGTTATATATTGCAGGAGAATATGCCGTAACTGAACCTGGATACAAATCAGTATTGATTGCTGTTGATCGCTTCGTTACAGCTACTATCGAGGATACAGATACCGAGTGTGGATCGATTCATTCAAAAGCTTTACACAAAGACCAAGTGTCTTTTGTACGTAAAGAAGACAAAATCGTCATATCCGATATAGATCATGCTAAACAACTTAAATATATTACCCAGGCAATAGAAGTTTTTGAGCAATATGTCAATAGTAAAAACATCACCTTAAGGCACTTCAATATAACAATCGACAGTGATTTAGATGATGCTTCAGGTCAAAAATACGGTCTAGGATCAAGCGCAGCCGTGCTTGTATCCGTACTTAAAGCATTAAACGAATTCTATCATATGCAATTGTCTAATCTTTATATATATAAATTAGCAGTGATTGCTAATATGAAATTACAAAGTTTAAGTTCTTGTGGTGATATTGCGGTTAGTGTTTATACAGGTTGGCTTGTATATAGTACATTTGACCACGAATGGGTTAAAGAACAAATAATCACATCTACCGTTGATGAAGTACTCATCAAAAATTGGCCCGGCCTTCACATAGAACCATTACAGGCTCCTGAACATATGAAAGTTTTAATAGGATGGACTGGCTCACCAGCTTCTTCGCACCACTTAGTAAGTGAAGTTAAACGTCTTAAATCAGACCCAAATATATTTGGACATTTTCTAAAATCATCACAATTAAATGTTGAAAAATTAATACAAGCGTTCAAGACAAACCATATAGAAGGTGTATTAGACTCTATTAGAAAAAATCGAGAAGTTATTCAATATTTAGATGCATTTGCTACTGTAGATATTGAAACACCCGATTTAAAAAAACTATGTGCTATCGGCGAAAAATACGACGGTGCAAGTAAAACTTCAGGTGCAGGCGGTGGCGATTGTGGCATAACCATCGTTAAAAATGATTTAAATAGAGAGAACATTTATAATGAATGGTCCAAAAACAACATAAAGCCACTGCGTTTTAGTATATATCATGGACAATAAATGTAAGATTCAAACTTAATCCAGTCTAACGTTGTATGTCTCTTTGAACATGTAACGTTAGACTGGATTTATTTACATTATTATATAATAACTACATTTACTCTGATTTGTATTTATTCATTAATACATTCGGAATATGACAGTAATCATTAGGATATTTGTCTAATCTATCTTGATGTTCATCTGCACTTCTTAAATAATTCGTAACTGGTAACACTTCTACTACAATACTTTCTACATCATTTCTACTGTTGATATAAGCTTTTGCTTCTTCTAAGTGTGCTGAATGATAGCTATAAACACCTGTTCTATACTTTAAGCCTATATCTTCACCTTGTTGATTGAGACTATATGGATCAATAATTTCAAATAAAAAATGCATAAGCTCTGTAATGGATACATCTTCTGGATCAAAATCAACCTTTACACACTCTGCATAGCCGTCATATTGTCCATCCAATGTATGACTTTGACCATTTACTCTACCGGCTTCAGTATTTAGTACACCAGGTAAAGTTTTAACAAATGCTTGAACACCCCATAGACATCCGCCTGCTAAATATATCGTTTCCATCTAATCATCCCCCCTGCTTCATCATATACTGATTATACTAGAAACTAGATTAAACTTATAAATAAAAACGATTTCCATACGTATTTAAAAATTAAACAATTGAAAAATACAACTTTTTTGATACAATATAATGAGGATAAAATTGTGTTTTTAAATATATTGTGCTTCAATCTTAATTAAAGTTAATGTGACACTTATCATAGATTTATTTAAAAATATTAAAGGAGAATAATAAATGGATTATAGAGTATTGCTATTTTACAAATATACAACAATCGAAGACCCCGAAACTTTTTCAACTGAACATTTAGCATTTTGTAAAGACTTGGAACTTAAAGGGAGAATTTTAGTTGCAAATGAAGGAATAAACGGAACATTATCTGGAACAAAAGTAGCGACAGATGCATACATGGCTCAAATGCAGGCTGACGAACGATTCCAAGGCATCACATTCAAAATAGATGAAGCGGATGGTCATACATTCAAGAAAATGCATGTTCGTCCTAGAACTGAAATTGTAGCATTAGACTTAGAAGATGACGTTGATCCTAGAACATTAACAGGTGAATATTTATCACCTAAAGAATTTAAAGAAGCCTTATTAGCAGAAGATACAGTCGTTATTGATGCTAGAAATGATTATGAATATGATTTAGGTCACTTCCGTGGTGCAATTCGCCCTAATATCACTAGATTTAGAGACTTACCTGACTGGATCAAAGAAAACAAAGAGCAATTTATGGATAAAAAAATCGTAACATATTGTACTGGCGGTATCCGTTGTGAAAAATTCTCTGGTTTTCTACTCAAAGAAGGATTTGAAGATGTAAGTCAACTTGAAGGTGGTATTGCTACTTACGGTAAAGACCCTGAAACGAAAGGTGAATACTGGGACGGCAAAATGTACGTCTTTGATGAACGTATTAGTGTTGAAGTTAACCAAGTTGAAAAAACAATTGTTGGTAAAGAATGGTTTGATGGCACACCATGTGAAAGATACATTAATTGTGCCAACCCAGAATGTAACAGACAATTTTTAGTACATGAAGAAAACGAAGCAACATATTTAGGTTCTTGTAGTCACGAATGTGCGACACATGAACATAATCGTTATGTTAAAGCACATCATATAAGTGAAGAAGAAAGAAACAATCGTTTAGAGAACTTTAAAGAACTCGTTAAATAAATAATAATCCTACAAAGTATACACTCATCATGTTACTTTGTAGGACTTTTTTAATTTATAGGATTTATACCTCTACCACTTCATCAAAAATAGTATGTTCTATTATACTTTGTTCGAATTGTAGTCGTGAGTTGCTCTGTTCCTCGTATTCCGTACTTATAAAACTCCATATTCCTTGATCATAAAGCGACCATGCTTTTTCTAATGCTTCTTGATAATGACCTTTAACTAAGATTTTCTCGCCAAATCTAGGTAGTTTTTCAAACCAAGATGCCCTATCTGAATTTACAATTTCTCCGATTAATATTAATGCTGGTGATTGTTTATCAATCTCCCTTATCATACTTTCAATAGTAAGAATATTCCCTTTGTATGTTTGTTGTGAAGCTAATGATACGTTTGATATAACAGCTATTTCATATGTTTGATCTGTTTGAGATTTGATTTCCGATATTAAATGAGGTAATCGCTTCAAGCCCATATAAACAGCTATTGTCCCACCGTCTAGTAATGATTGTATCTTTAAAGGTTCTTCTTTATCTTTCTGAAAGTGACCTGTTACAAAAGTTATTTGATTGGCTGTTCCTCTTCTTGTTAACCCATGACTTTGGTATGAAGCTGCTGCACTAGCAGTTGTAATACCTGGTACAATTTCATATGAAATATCATGGTTTTCTAGCACTTCTATTTCTTCATCTACTCTTCCAAATATGGCTGGGTCGCCGCCTTTTAATCTTACAATCACTTTGTTTGTTTTTCCATATTGAACAATAAGTTTGTTGATTTCATCTTGTTTAATTTGTTTATGATAAGGTGTTTTACCAACATTAATTAAATCCGCATTAGGATGTGATAATTGGATGATAAATGGGTTTACAAGACGGTCATATAATATGACATCTGCAGTTTTTATTAATTGTTCTGCCCTTCTTGTTATGAGTCGTGGATCACCTGGACCGACACCTACTAAATATACTTTGTTCATTACAGGCATAAGTAGACTTCTCCATTCACCACTTCTGTTTCGTACGCTTTTACACACCCTGTATCTGGTGCTTGTACTTCACCAGTATTTAAATCTATTTTTCTATCGTGTAGCGGGCAATACACATATTCTCCACTAACTGTTCCTTCAGAAAGTGGGCCTTGCTTATGCGGGCAGAGATTGTGAATTGCTTTTACTTTTCCTGATTCAAGCAAAAATACACCGACTTCTGTATCATTGACTATGACTTTTTTGCCTATTAATGGTACTAACTCATCTAAATTTGCGATTTTGATTTTTTCTGCAGATTTCATACAATTACACCCTCTCTACATTGAATATTTTTCTTGCTTGTTTATCATTTGTAATTTGTTGCCATGGTTCTTTGCTCACTGCTTCTTTAGCTTCCATAATACGATTATATAAAGTATCTTGTTGTTCTTGATCTAAGAGTACATCCTTAACTTGTTCAAAGCCCATTCGTTTTAACCATGGTGCTGTTCTTTCAGCATATATACCTGTTTCTCTGTAATATTGCATGAATGCACCGCATAGTTTAACTACTTCGTCTTCTGTTTGTACAGTCGTTAAATGTGTTGCCGCTTCAACTTCAGTACCACCATTTCCACCAATATAAATTTGGAATCCATTCTCCACACCTATTACACCAAAATCTTTAACTCCTGATTCAACGCAACTTCTCGGACAACCTGAGACTCCCATTTTAAATTTGTGTGGTGTATCAATATATTCAAATGTCTTTTCAAGTCTAATACCTAGTTTTGTCGTATATTGTGTACCGAAACGACAAAATTCTTTTCCAACACAGCTTTTCACACTTCTCGTCTTCTTACCGTATGCTGATGCTGAACGCATTCCTAAATCTTCCCAAACTTCTGGTAATTCTTCTTTCTTCAATCCATATAAACCTATACGTTGTGCACCCGTAATTTTAACAAGTGGCACATTGTATTTTTTAGCTACTTCTCCAAGTTTAATCAATTGGTCTGCGTCTGTAACGCCACCTTGCATTTGTGGAATAACAGAGAATGTACCGTCTTTTTGAATATTTGCATGATATCTCTCATTTGCAAATCTAGATTCTTTTTCATCTTGATGGTCTTTAGGGTAAACCATATTTAAATAGTAATTAATTGCTGGTCGACATTTCGGACAGCCATTTTTATCATCAAAATCTAAGACATGTCTTACTTCTTTAGATGTCTTTAATCCTTTAGCTCTAATTTGAGTAACAATTTGATCACGTGATAATGACGTACATGCACAAATACCTTCAGGCTTACTGTTCTCAAAGTCATCTCCAAGTGTATGTTGCAATAATTCTAAGATTTGACCTTTACATTTACCACATGAATTTCCCGCTTTCGTCATCTTTGTTACTTCTTGTACAGAAGTGAGTCCTTCATCTTTAATTGCTTGCACAATCGTACCTTTAGAAATACCGTTACAACCGCAAATCGTCTCATTATCATCCATAGCACTTACATCTAATGCATCTACTTCCCCAGCTTTATGAAGTAAAGATACGAGTGTATATTCTTCAATCGTTTCTTGTTTTTTCATCATATTATAATAACGATTACCTTCAGCCGTATCACCATATAATACCGCACCAACTATACGGTTATTTTCTACAAATATTTTTTTATAAATATTATCTACGCTATTGAATGTTTCAATGCCTTTAATATTTTCGCTTGTATGAATCTTACCGGCACTAAACAAATCACAACCGGAAACTTTTAATGAAGTAAATGTTGTTGAACCTTTATATCCTTCAGTTTCTTGACCTGTTAAATAGTCAGCAAGTACTTTACCTTGTTCGTATAAAGGCGCAACTAGTCCGTATACTTTAGAATTATGTTCACAACATTCCCCAACTGCAAATATATGTTCATCGCTCGTTCTCATATAGTCATCAACTATAATACCTCTACCAATTTCTAAACCTGCAGCACGCGCTTCTTTCGTGATAGGTCGAATACCAACTGCCATTACTACCATATCTGTTTCTAAAATACGTCCGTCAGACAATTGAATACCTTCTACCTTTTCTTCACCTATAATTTCTTGTGTATTTGCTTGTAATTCAAATTTCATACCTTGCGCTATTAAATCATCTTTAAGTAATTGACCTGCTTTTCTATCTAGTTGCATTTCCATGAGCCATTCTGCTAAATGTACAACTGTTACTTCCATGCCTTGGTCCAACAAACCTCTTGCACACTCTAATCCAAGTAAACCTCCACCAATAACGACGGCTTTCTTTTTCGTTTTAGCCATCTCAATCATTTTCTTTGTATCTTCAATCGTTCTCCAACCAATAACACCTTCTAAACGAGAACCATTTATAGGAAGAATAAATGAATTAGAACCTGTTGCGATAATACATTTATCATAAGAAACGACTTTGCCCTCTTTTGTTTCAACAAACTTTTCTTCTTTATTAATCTTAACGACTTGATCACCCGTTATTAAATGAATCCCATTATCTTTATACCAATCATAAGGATTCATAATCGTTTCTTCTATGGTCATTTTTTTCTGTAATATATTTGATAACATGATTCTATTGTAATTCGGATATGGTTCTTTACCTATTATTGTTATTTCGAATTTATTTGGGTCTCTTGATATAATTTCTTCAATTGTTCTTATACCTGCCATGCCGTTTCCAACCATGACTAATCGCTCTTTACTCATTAATGTTCCTCCTCTAAAAATGTTTGTAACTTTCTATAAATCGCCTTCGTTTGCCCAATATCTTTACCAGCAGAACTAATGCTGATATCGCATTCCTTATATTTAAATGTCTTCATATTATAAAAATCAGATTGAGATTTATCTCCGGTATGATTGACTAACTGTGATGATGACGTATGTTGTCTAACTAAATCGTTTACTTCACGACTATTTGTTGTGATAAATACTATATCAGCACCTTCAATATCTCCATATTCGTAACACTTCTTTATTAATTTAAGCCGTTTATCACGTTCAACTTTAAAGGCTTCACCAAATTGAGGGCTTATCACTTCAATCGTGACGTTCTCATTTTTAAGAGACATATATTTCCGGTAAGCAATTTTACCGCCTCCAATAATCACGACATGGCAACCATCAATATTTAACTGTATGTTATACATTGGTTAATACCTTCAAACTGTTCAAATTATCTATTACAGCTCTTTCCATCCCTATATCAAAATTAATTGCCGGCGTGTATATTATTTCAGTATTTAAATTCATCATCTTGATGTTTTGTTTCGTTTTATTTACTAAAAATCCATCAAACATAAAATATGGAACAATTAATAACTTATCGTGACATTTTGTTAATTTTTGTAGATGGGTTTTATAAGTTAAATCTCCATAAATCGTGAGTGGATATACGTGTTCTTGAATTTGATTACATATGTTTTTAAGTGCAATATCGGGATACTTATAAGTCGAACTGCCGTGTGCTAATAACACAATTGCCATATCTTCCTCTTTGTATTTATCGATTTTAAATTTTAACTGTTGAATCATCTCATGATGTGTTCCAATTGGTTTAGAAATGTAAATTTCGATTTCATTGTGACGATTTTTATAAGTTTCAATCACCCCATGAATATCTTCCAAATAATGACGTGCCTCAAATAATATTATTGGAATAACATAAAAATATTTATATCCTTTAGCTATAAGCGACGACATCGTTTGTTCCAAATTTTCTGTATTACTTTCTAAGAAAGCAACGACATATTCTTCACTAATCCAATCAAATGTACGAGAAATAAATGATTTTAATTCTTTATTAATCTCACCTGTTCTCATGCCATGTACGACAAAAATCACCTTAAACATCACATCATCCCTTTCAATATATATTATATATTTATTTGTGATTCATTTCACAAATATGGAGGTAATTCAGTATTATCCCTTATAAGATTAAGGGATTCCCCTAGTGATAAATAGAGAATAAACAATCTAAGGCGCTTGTGGATATAGTCTTGCGCCTTAGAACATAAAAAAATACCCTGTGACAATATGTCTCAGGATACTTCTTTTATAAATGCTTTATCTTTCTTTTATTTTTTGTAATATGTTATTTACTGCAAACCAGTTTTTCTTTATTGGTTTAATAAAATCACCTATATACTCTTCTACTTCTGCATTGAATCCTTTCTTAAACTGTTGGACTCCATAATCTTCTGCTGTGTCGTTAAAGTCTCCCGTAACACCATAGAAATTGTATCTATCAATGCCTCTTTCTTTACTGAATTTAATCATTTCCCATTGAAGTTTATATGCACCCATAAATTCATTATATTTCGGATTTGAACCGCTAGATAAATAATACATTTCATAATCATTATAAATATATAGAGCAGCTGCCAAATCAATGACTTCACCGTCTGTACTGATAAGATTTTTAACTTTATCTATTCTTTTAGCTGTACTATCATATCTTTGTTTTACATTTTGCATTAACGTTTTTTGTTTTTTAGAATTAGGATTCTCTTGTAGATTTTTCTCTATGCAAGACATTTCGTCTGATAGTGATGTTTGTTGATTCTTTAATTGATTTAAGTAGTTTGTTAAATTAATCGTGGCTACCTTCAATACAGAATTATCATGGTATATAGCTTGCATTTCTTTAAAATAATCTATCCCTCTAAATGAGAATCCATGTTTTTCTTCTGCCATTTTAAACAAATTAAAAAATCTATCTGTTTCTTCAATCTTAAGCGTATTAACTTGTACACCCATTTCATCAGTCTTCTTAATATTTCGTCTTGTTTGGTAGTTCAATTCTTTTAATAATGTTTGTTCTGATTTGTCCTTTAAATCTAATACTGACAACCATCTTATTTGACTCATTGGTTGATAACCTACTGAATATCCTTGATGTTTATAACCTTGTTCTTCTAACATTTCGATTAATTTTTGGTGTTCATATTCATTAATCTTATTTCCATCTGCCTCATACTTATTGATAACGATATATGGATCGACAAGCACATACAGGCACCTTTGTTTCTTTAAATATTTCGTTAAATTTTTAAAGAAAAAGCTAACTAATTCTTCGTTATTAAAGTCTAAAACGGGTCCACGATGTGTGTAAAAATATTTAAAAAACTTCATTGACCTTGCTTCTGTTAACAGTGTTGCAGCTATTACTTCATTTTGTTCGTTTTTAACCCCGACAATATGTACGTCTTTCTTGAATTTATTTCTGTATGCATAATGATTCTTACTTTGTGTGTAATGTGAAAAATTCCGCTTTATAAAGCCGTCAAATTCTTCTTCTGTTAATGTTAAGAAATACATTTCTCTTCCCCTTTTGCTAAATATTGTAAATACTTAATATAAGAATATAACAATTTATAACAACTTACAATATATGGTTTAAAAGAAATAATATGTAAACAATTTCTTTTCCACTCAAAAAAACACCCTCTCACAACTCATGTCGTAAAAGGGCGTTTGTTACTGAGTATTATTATTTAAATTGCTACTTTATAATATCTATAAGTTCTTTCTTCGCTGCAGCTCTTGCTGGTATCCAACCGAATACGATACCAATCAATGTTGAAACGCCTACTGCTATGATTAAGGACGTCACACTGACGACACTTCTAATATAATCAGGTGTTAAGGCATCTACAATTGTTGCAATCAATATACCAAATATTAAACCTATAATTCCGCCTATAACACATAAGACAACACTTTCTATTAAAAATTGTACTTCTATATCTCTAGCTTTTGCGCCAAACGCACGTCTAATCGCAATCTCTTCCGTACGTTCCGTAACAGATATAAACATGACATTCATAACGCCAATTCCAGCAATAAACAACGATATACCTGCTACTGCAGCAACAAAGTAAGTAATACCGTCAAATATATTTGTAATATTCTTCATAATAGATTCCATATCAGTATAACTATACTTACCTTCTCCAGCTCCAGTCCCTTGTTTATTCAACTTGTCTGCAACTTTATTGGCAACATCTTTCTTATTTGTTCCATCCTTTAATGTTAATTGTAGTGATGGGTATCCTTGACTTAAATTCCCCATATATTGATTAAACGTCTTTGTTGGCATATTAACAGAAGATGGAGTCTTGGAATCATTGACGATACCGACAACCTCAAATCCTTGTTCATCTATGAACAACGTTTTTCCAATAGCATCATTATTGAAAATTTCTTTGGCAATTTTGTTATCTACTGTTACAACTTTATGACGTAATTCGTTATCATCTTCATCAAAGCCTTTTCCTTTTTCAGGATTAGTTAATGTTTCAGATTTAAATATACTGATATCAGATTGCTTCTTTGCATTCGTCATCTTTGCTTGATATCCTTGATCATCCGATTCTTTGACCTTTGCACTCAATACACCTTTAACTTGTTTCGCTATATCAATATCTTGTTTAGTGAATGGATTCTTCTTAACGGCCTCTCCTGTACCTGTAATGTAATCAACAGTTGCTGCATTCTTACCTGCTCCTGTATCTTCAAATTGTTCAGCTGCTGATTGCTTAAAACCATTACCTAATGACATAATCGTTATAACTGCCGCGATACCGATAATAATACCAATCATCGTAAAGATATTGCGTCGTTTATTTTTTAATATAGATTTAAAAGAAATCACAATAATATTATTTAAATTCTTCATTCGAGCACCTCTTCTCGCTGTACTCTTCCATCTAATATATGAATGATACGGTCTGCTTTATCTGCAACTTTACGGTCATGTGTGACTAATATCATGGTTGTTTTATGTTCTTTATTTAATTTAATAAATAAATCCATTATATCTTTAGATGTTTTTGAATCAAGTGCACCTGTTGGTTCATCAGCAATTATAAATTTAGGATTATTGATAATGGCTCGTGCAATTGCAACACGTTGTTGTTGACCACCTGATAATTTATTAGGTACTAAGTTTTCTTTGTCATAAAGACCAACTTCATGTAAAGTTTCAATGACTTTTTCTTTTCTTTCTTGTGAACTAAGCCCTGCATACACTAATGGAATGCTTACATTTTCTAATATCGTATTGTTTTGAATCAATTTGAAATTTTGAAATACAAATCCTACTGTTTTATTTCTAATGTCGGAAAGTTGATTATCCGAGCTTTTCTTAAAATTTTCGCCTTTAAACAAATAATCGCCTTTATAGCCTCTATCAATAAAACCTAATATATTAATTAATGTACTCTTCCCAGAACCTGAAGGACCCATAATCGCGATAAATTCGCCTTCTTTAATCTTTATATTAATATCTTTCAAAATATGGTTCTCTTCATTACCATTCTTGAAGTGTCTATTAATATCTACAAGTTCTATCATGACGACACCTCAACTTTGTCTCCATTGTTCATATTTTTTTTAGGATGTTTAATGAGTTTTTCACCTTTTTTCAATCCATCTTTTACGATTATCTCACCGTTTACTTTGTCTATTTTGATGTGGCGTTTTTCAATTTTATTGTCTTTACCTACTACAAATACATGATTATCTTTTGCTAATACTGACTTAGGTATTTTAATCGTATCTACTGGTACTTTAACCTCCATAGAATAACCAGATCGAACAGGTATATCAATATCATTTATCACGATTGTGTACTTAGAAGATTCATCACTGTTGCCACTACTAGGGTCGTTTATAACATTTGATGATGGCGCTTCGCCACCTTCTCCGCCACTCGCTTTACTACCTGCATCTTCAAAGCTTTTAGGAAGTTCTGATATTTTAGCGATTTTCCCTTTGGCAGTTTCTCCTGTACTTGTAATGCTCAAATCAACATCATTTCCTTCTTTAATTTTACTTACATCAAATTCAGAAATTGTTGCTTTCACTTGAAGTTCTTTAGATATTAATTGAAGAATTGGTTCTCCAGCAGATACATCATTTTTATTTTTGATGTCTACTTTCCCATCAAATGATGCATATATACTGTCATATACAGTGCGATCATACTTATTTAATTCTTGTTGTGCCTCAGCTTTTGCGTATGCATCTTCAGTAGCATTCAATTTATCTAATAATTGTTTTCTCTTGTTGTTATTAATATCATAGTTAATGAGTGGTTCTCCTTGCTTAACAGTTTGACCATCATTAACCGACGTACTTATGTATGAACCTATTTGATCATTATTGTTATACATTTTAATTGATTTAGGTGTTGCTTTACCTTCTAAATTAATCGGATTTTCTTTCTTTACTTCATATGTATCATAACCGTTTTTATCTTTATCTCCACTATTACTTTGCCTTAATATAAAGGCGATAGAAATTAATACAACGATTACAATGACTGCAATGATCCAAGTCAACTTCTTCAATTGTTAAACACTCCCTAATTATCTTATTATTTAAATATTACTTTAGTTTGAATTTTACCATAATTTAACATCACATTACAGAATATATACTATGTAATTATAATCAAAACTAATATTCGCTTATATTAATTGGTAAGTTATATTTTTAAAAGATATAAACTATAGAAAATACATTGCAATTAATGGTATAATTTGGATAAATATGACATTTATAGGAGGCAACATGATGCAATCATCTAATTTACCATTTATGCAGCATTTCGAAAGTTTAAGAATAAATCCGAAGTATGGTTTGAAATTAATTCTTGTTATTATTCTCGCTATGCTAACCACCACATTGTATAACTTAATAATAGACCCTTTAGTGATTTACAAAGATTTGGGGTTATCTTCTAAAGAAATTATGGACTTACACGAAACATCTAAGAAGTATTCATTAATAGCTGTACCTTTTATTACACTTTTCATGATAGCTTTTTCTTTCTTAATCGTTCTTATTGTTTCAAAAATCATGAAATCTGATGCAACTCAGAAAATGATATTTTCAGCAACATTAAGTCATATGCTTATAACGTCTATCTTAACATTTGTTATTTATTTCATACAATATGTCGCAGGAATAGCGCTTACTGATTATGATATTTCAAGCCTAAATATCTTTGATAAAGGAAATAAGGTACTTGCCGCGTTTAATTTACAAACGATTTTCAGTGCTTATGTATTCGGCGTTCTACTTTATGCTACTTGTAAATTAACAAAGAAAGCTTCTATTATATGGGCAGTCGTATTCTTTGTACTCTTTACATCTTTCGATTTAATAAGTTCTATGTTTTAATAAAATAAAACTCGAACGTGTTACTAGAAATTTCCTAGTCATGCGTTCGAGTTTTTCAAATTATATCATCGTATTATCAACTATTCTTGAGCTAATGCTAATTTAATATGTGCCAAATGATGTTCTTCATGCCAAGAAAGTTTAGCAAGTTTGAATGCAACTGTTACTTCTCCATTCTCTACATGTGTGAATTTACGTTTCAAATCACTTTCATCTAATTCTCTTCCTATAGCAACGATATGCTCATTGATACCTTCAATCATTCTTATAGATGCTTCTATCGGTAATTTATTATCTGGCGTATTAATCCATTTTTCTTGATCAAATGCTGGTACTGTAGGTTTGCTATCATCTGTTAAAGCAAGTTTAAGCCTTTGATACATATTTAACTGACAATCAGCAATATGATGTACTAATTGCCTAACATCCCAACTACCTTCTCGATATTTGCTATTTAAAGCTTCTGAAGATAAACCATCTACTGTTTTTCGTAATTTATTAGCGTAATTACCAATCTCATTTAACCATTGCTGAATATGATCCATCGTGACAGGTTCTGGCATTTGTAATTCTCCAATTGGAAGCTTAACATCCATGTTTATCACCTCTAAAGTTTTTTAAATCAAATAAACCAACTTCTCATCACTAATATAAATTCACGTTTTCAATATAAATAAACATTCAAAGAAGGCTAGAATGGTTTTTTGTTCAGCCATTGACCACCATCCATTGTAATAACTTCTCCGTTTATATAATCCGCATCTGAAGAGAATAAGAATCGTGCTAATCCTGCTATTTCTTCAGGTTGACCAGTTCTTCCAAGTGGGACACTATCCACTGTTCGCTGACGCGCTTCTTCTGACAATGTTAGCTTTTGAGCACCTCCCGTATTCTCAATAGGACCTGGTGCTATCGCATTAACAGTAATGCCGTATTTACTTCCCCATTCAACTGCCAATGTCCTCGTCATAGAAAGAACTCCTGCTTTAGCACTGGCAGAATGTATAACACCTTCACCAGCTAACCAAGAATATGTCGCAACCATATTAATGATGCGACCTTTTTGACCATTTTTAATCCATTGTTTACCTACTGCTTGCGTACAATACCAAGTTCCATTTAACACAATATCAATAACAGAATTCCATCCATTTATAGATAAATCTTCAGCAGCGCAAATAAAATTACCAGCAGCATTATTGACTAATCCATCTATTTGACCAAAAGTCTTAATAGCCTCATCAACTGTATATTGAACTCTCTCGGGATCACGAACATCCATATCTATAGTAAGTATTTGCCCATCATATTGTTCAATTTCTTCCTTTGCCACTTCTAATTTTTCCTTTGATCGACCCGTTATAACAACCTTTGCACCTTCCTGAGCAAATCGTTTAGCCATTGCTTTACCCATACCATTACTGCCACCAGTTACCATGATCACTTTATCTTTCATATATATTCTCCTTATAACTGTTATATTTGTATAATTACTCTTAAGTAAACGCTTACATTAAGTGTACAATAAGTTTAATCAAAGGACAATTTTATGGATTTATTTAATTTTTTAGTATAAAAAGACCTTAACTCTCCTGTATTGAAGTGTTAAGGTCTTTGAGATTTAAAGTTGTAAGTGATTCTGAGAAATATGTAATTTATTTAACTTCATTATTTACCCTACCTTTTGAAATAATAAATATTATGTTAGCAATTGTATAAATGGCCATGGCAATTAAGTGTTTATTATATGATAAAAAGTGTTCTATATCTGCCACTGATGTCATGACACTTAAAGACACTCTAAATGGTGAGTATAATGATATCTTATTCAGAAACGGTTTAGAATCATCAAACGGTATCACTAATCCCGAAAAGAATAAACAAATAAAAAACACTAATATACCTATCGTTTGAGCTGTTCTCGGTGATACAGGTAAAGTTGCAATATTATAGCCAATAGCAAAGAAATTAAATAGTATCACTATATATGCAGGAACATAAAATATATTAAACTTTAATGTTACTGGATATAGCCAATAGTTTAATAGGACAATAATGAAAGTTATAATTAAAGCTAACACAATCGAAGAAAACACATTGAGTATAAATTTATTAAAATTATTAATAGGTAATACTTGATCTCTTTTAGCGGCCATAGATATTCTTTTTTCTATTATTGTCATAACTAAACCCATTAAGCCCAAATTTCCTAACAGAAATACTATATTAAATAAAATAGACATATCATATCCCGACAAAATATCATTATATTTATACTTTCCAAATGCATCTCCATAAATAAACACTAAGATTATTGGTAAAGCAATACTAAAGAAGGAAGCAAATGGCTCTCTAATGTATGAAATCACTTCATTTTTTAATAAGGTCTTCATTCAATTGACCTCCTCTCCAAATCTCTAAGTATAAATCTTGTAAATCTTTAAATTCATAATTCATTTGATTCAGCTTTGTACTTATCTTTTTATGGTCACCTGACAAAATAAAATTTCCATCATACATAAAGATAAAATGATAATTATACTTTTGACATTCTAAAATATTATGTTCACTAAATAAGATTAAAGCCTGATTCTCTTCTACGTATGAATCAAGAAATGTTCTGAATTGGTGTCTAAGCTTTGTATCTATCCCCGTAAATGGCTCATCTAATATTACGTATTTAGGTTTATTTATAAATGCCAATGCCATTAACACTCTTCTACGTTCTCCACCACTTAGTGAATTTCCTATTTTATTTAGCAGTGGTGTTATATTAAAAGCGTCTATTATTTTTTCTGTCCATTCTTTATCCACTTTGTATAAATCAACATAAGCATATAACTCCTCTTTTACTTTTAATCTAGGTCTTAAAGAGTTCTCTTGAAATACTATACCTAGATTTTCCAAGACTTCTTCAGTCATGTTCTTTTGATTCCCAAAATAAATTTCACCCTGCTGTATTTTTTTCAGCCTTAGTATTAGTTCTATTAACGTCGTCTTCCCTGCTCCATTCTCACCTACAAGACAGTAAAGTTGACCAAGTTTAAATTCAAAGTTTAAATCCCGTATTATTTCTTTGTCCTTATAAGCAAATTTTAAATTTTTAACCTTTATCATAACGAACCTCCATTTCTATGCACGAAGAATTTAATATTTTTATCTTATAATTATATGCATCAAATATTCAAAATATATTATATACTATATTTATCCAATTGTGGAATAATATTACTATAACATACCATTAACATTAATTGTCTTATCAGAATCAATGTCTTCTAGAGATAGTTACGAACTATTTACAAACTTTCACCACTTACAAAATACAAAAAAAGGTTGTTAAAAACTCTCTAAACACAAAAGTTTTAACAACCTAATACATATTTAAATATATGATATATACTAATATCTTTTCCTATGCTTTTGAAAGATGTACCATCTTATCTGCATTATTTGTGAATATACCATCAACGCCCCAATTGGCTAATTGGTTTGCTCGTGTTGATTTATTAACCGTCCATACATTTAATTCATAGCCCGCTTCTTTTATTAATTTAACTTTCTCTTCTGTTAATTGTGCATCTTCTATGTTAAGTATTTCTGCTTCACAATAATCTAATAATGATTGCCAATCTCTTCTAAATGATGAAGCATGGAATATAAGTCCACGTCTATATTGAGGCATAATTTCAGAAGCTAATTTCACTAATATGACATTAAAGCTTGATATAACCACTTGCTGATCTTTATTTAAATTCTGTAATTTCTCACTTACTTGTTTCACCATGCTATGTGATAACGCGAGCCCGTTAGGTCCGGAAACACCTTTGAGTTCTACATTGATATTCATATCGAATGCATTGGCTAATTCAATTACTTCATCAAATGTAGGTAATTTTTCTTCTTTAAATTTCTCGCTATACCATGCACCTGTTGATGCAGATTTGATTTCATCATAATTAAATGTCGTTATTTCTCCAGACATATCTGTTGTACGCTCCAAGTCATCATCGTGAATAATGACTAATTGTTCATCTTTCGTAATCGCGACATCTAGCTCTAACCACTTTATTCCTTCTACTTCAGCAGCAGCTTTAAATGATGCTAATGTATTTTCTGGAGCTTTACTTGGCATTCCTCTATGTCCGTATATTGTAAACATATCTTTCACTCCTCGAATTTATAAATTTCATATATCATTATGGTGATTTACTATTAATACCTTAAAATAATACTATATAAACACATTTATAACATACTTGCTACAAGATACAAAAGAACTCCCATTCTTATCATAATCATTTATACAATACGGTAATTTTGTTCTTTATTTAAGATGTTAGTTCCGTTTTTACCTCCTACTATTGACTTTAGTACATGGAAAAATATAAGATAATTGATATGCCAAAGATAACATGTCTTTAGCTTTTTTTACATAAATTATAAATACAGAATGTGGGGCACTATAATCATGAAAAACAGATTAACGATTAAAGAAAACATTTATATAGGTTCCATGTTATTTGGGTTATTTTTCGGTGCTGGGAACTTAATTTTCCCTATACATCTTGGCCAATCAGCAGGAGCAAATGTCTTAACTGCAAATTTAGGTTTTTTAATTACAGCAATTGGCTTACCCTTCTTAGGTATCATTGCAATTGGTGTATCCAAAACAAATGGACTATTTGAAATATCTACTCGGGTTAACAAGACATATGCATACATATTTACTATTGCCTTATACTTAGTTATTGGTCCCTTCTTTGCGCTGCCAAGGTTGGCCACAACTTCATTTGAAATAGCTTTTTCACCATTTATTTTCGGCAAATCAGCAACATTATTCTTATCAGTTTTTAGTATATTGTTCTTTCTAGTTGCTTGGTTCTTTGCAAGAAAACCATCCAAAATTTTAGACTATATTGGTAAATTTCTAAATCCTATTTTCTTAATATTATTAGGGTTAATTATTCTGTTAGCATTTATCAATCCAATTGGTAATATTTCAGATGCCACAATTGATCCTCAATATAAAGACAGTTCATTACTCAAAGGGTTTATTGATGGTTATAATACGCTAGACGCTTTAGCATCACTAGCATTCGGTATTATTATTGTATCTACGATTAAGAAATTAGGCATTACAAACCCAAATGAAATAGCGAAAGAAACTGTAAAATCAGGAACAATCAGCATTGTTTTAATGGGTGTTATCTACAGTCTCTTAGCAGTCATGGGTACGATGAGTTTAGGTCATTTCAAAGTTAGCGAAAATGGTGGTATTGCACTAGCTCAAATAGCAAAATATTACTTAGGTGATTATGGAATCATACTATTATCATTAATTATTATTGTTGCTTGTTTGAAAACAGCAATCGGACTTATCACTGCATTTTCAGAAACATTTACAGAATTATTCCCAAAACAAAATTATTTAATGTTTGCGACGGTAGTCAGTATCATTTCATGCGTTTTTGCAAATGTCGGTTTAACTAAAATTATAGAATATTCAACACCAGTGTTAATGTTTCTATATCCATTAGCAATTACACTTATATTATTAACTTTGGTTAGTACAACCTTTAACCATTCAAAAATCGTTTATCAGTTTACAACATACTTTACAATGATTGCATCCTTTTTAGATGGTATTAAAGCTAGTCCCGATTTTATTGTAAATACAAAATTCTCAGAAGTTGTACTTACTTTCGGAGAAAAATGTTTGCCATTCTTCACTATTGGGATGGGATGGGTTCTACCATCTATAATAGGATTCATAATTGGATTTATTATATACAAGATTAAACACACACGACAACCTCATACAGTATCGTAAACAATAACGATCAATGTCCTCCTTAGATGATAACAGGGAACATTGATCGTTATTTTTAATTATTTGGTAATGACCCCAGCAAAGCTTAGATATGTTGGGATTAATCAAAATGTGATGAATGAAGTTATTCGTAATGTAATAAGTCATAATTAAACTTTAACTGAAAAATCAGTGTTCAATGTAATATTTTCTACGTGATTAATAAAAGTATTGATATTTTCATTAATCGCATAAATATATTTGTAATTATATAACGGACTAAATGGATTTATATTAGAAGAAACTATTTCTATCATTTCTTCTATATCGTCATATCCCCACTTATCAAAAAATTTGTTTATATTACCTTCTAAAGTATATTTCTCATAATCCAAACTTAATGAATTACAAATATATATATGAATATGATTGAATATAAAGTTAATATATAAAATTTTAAAAATATCATCTTCTTTAAAGAAAGTTAGCATCTCCATGTGGTGTTTGAAAACAAACTTTTCATGTCTGTACATATCCTCTTGACCCATAAAATAAAAGACAGCGTGAAATAATTCATGAATAAGCATATTATAGTTACTAGTCGTTCCATCTAAACAATTAAAAATAAATATGCTATTATTATTTTTAATTGTTAGAGAAGAATCATTTATATATTTATTTCTATATGTATAAATATATTCGTTTTCGATTGTGTTTTTTAGAGAATTATAAATATTCTTAGTGAAGTTAACTCTCACATACTCTAATACTTTGTCAAATATATGTTTTTTTATATATTCTATATTTTCATTTATCAAGACATATTCGTTAGATTCTAGATGTGACTTATTCTTTACAAAAAAGGATAAATTAGATTCATTATTAGAATTCTCTATTATGTACTCATATTGTTTTTTATCTAATTTTGGTTTTTTAATAATATTATTTATAAAGAAGTTTTCATTAGTTATTTCTTCAATCCATCTTTCAGATTCCTTACCTAAATCTTCTTTAATATTATAAATCAATTCTTTAATTTTGTTATTTGAACTCTTGTTATATAAA
>NZ_PPQZ01000042.1 GCF_002902525.1 Mammaliicoccus stepanovicii | reverse complement strand
CCTGATGTGCTTGTCGATAATGATGTACTTTCGCTTTCTGAACCACTTAGTGATGTTGATGTGCTTTCAGATCCTGATGTGCTTGTCGATAACGATGTACTTTCACTCTCTGAGCTACTCAATGACGTTGAAGTGCTTTCAGATCCTAATGTACTTGTCGATAATGATGTACTTTCACTCTCTGAACCACTTAATGATGTTGATTCACTTTCAGAACCTGATGTACTCGTCGATAACGACGTGCTTTCG
>NZ_PPQZ01000041.1 GCF_002902525.1 Mammaliicoccus stepanovicii | reverse complement strand
ATAATATATTTGGCATTTTATGTATATATTTACGATTATAAAGCAAAATTCAAATTCATACAAACTCTAACTGGAAAATAGTGCTATAATTATATAATTTCAAAAATATAAGAGTTCAAAACTTTTGATTTGTAAGTTGAATCATCACCTCGTTACATGCACACTCTTCAATTTGAATAGTAAAAAATAAATTTTCTTAACATAAAAAAATAAGCTTGTGACAATTAACATGTCGCAAGCTTATTTTTTGAAACGATATGATATATATACAAATTTTAATTTTTGCCTTTATCTTTTAAGTAATACGATTTACCAGTGAAAAATTCTGTCGTTAATTCTTTTACTTTTGGTGCTAATACAACAACCGCTATAATATTCGGAATAAGAACACAAGCTAATGCGATATCTAATAAATTCCATAACTGCGTTCCCGCACCAAATGCGCCTACTGCAATTGATAATACGTAAATTATTTTCATGATAAATCCTGCAGTTAAGCCAAATAAATATTCTGCCATTCTCGATCCATAATAGATTACAACAATTATTGTTGAGAATACAAAGAATACCATCGACACAGAAACAATCCAACTCCCAAATGTGCCAAATGCATCATTGAATGCTCTGGCTGTTAAAGCTGCAGATTGTGCCTTCGCATCTTTAGCTTTCCATACATCTGAAACAAGTACAACGAAAGCAGTAGTGCTACAAATAATAAGCGTATCCACTACAATTTCACTCACTGACCAAAACGCTTGTCTAACTGGATGATCTGTTTTAGCTGCTGCGTGTGCAATTGGTGAAGTACCAAGACCTGCTTCATTTGAATAAATACCACGTGCAAATCCCCATCTAACAGTTGTTGCTAATGCTGCACCAAAACTTCCGCCAAGTGCTGCATCAGGGTTAAATGCTTTTTCAATTACTAATACAATAACGCCTGGAACATGTTGAATATTTATAATGATAATAATGAATCCCATAATACAATAAAGTCCAACCATTACAGGAACTATCATTTCAGTAAATGTTGCAATACGTTTTATACCTCCGAACACAACTAATGAAGCTAATATTGCTAATATAATACCAATAACACCTGCATTAATATTAAATGTATCTTCTACAGTACTGGCTGCAGAATTACCTTGTACCATAATGCTTGGTATTAATTCCAACATTAACGCTAATGCAAATATAAAAGCAAACACAATACCTACTTTTTTATTTTTGAAGCCTTTTTTCATATAGTAAGTTGGTCCACCTACGAATTCATCTTTACTATTTTTCTCTCGATAGAACAAACCTAATACGTTCTCACTGTATTTTAATGCCATTCCTAAAAATGCGATAACCATCATCCAGAAAACCGCTCCAGGTCCCCCCATCATAATAGCAGTCGGGACACCTACAATATTTGCAGCACCTACAGTTGAAGATAAGGCAGACGTTAAAGCTTGCCTCGGCGTAATTGTACCTTCCCCTTTAGGCTCTCTATTAATACTGCCAAATGTTTGTTTCATCATATAACCAAAATGTCTAAATTGAATAAATCCTAAATAAATTGTTAAAAATAAACTTGAAAGTAGTAGTAAGGTTACAATAGGATACCCCCATAACCAATCTGAAAATGCTACAATTTTATTCATATTTATTTACCCCTTTGTGATTTATTATCAAAATAAAAATAATATCACTTTCATTTTACAGAAAATTCAATCACATTGGAAGCTAATTCATAAATAACTAAATCGCAATTGTTTAGTAAATAAAAAGCAAGGACATGTAAACAAAGTAATACTACCTTTATTACATATCCTTGCTATATATTTTTACTATATGATTAACCTACATGTAAAACGCGGCAATGTTTTAAGAACTGATGAGAATATTGTTCTTTAATGTCATCAATTGAACCATAACATAATCCAATCATTCTCCACTTCGGATTATGTTTATAGAATGAATCTTTCTCTAAGCTCCATTTCACCATTTTACCTTCATGATTATATCTTGGTAACGTCATTTCATGTCCATCTAGAACATTTAAGAATAATTGAAAAATTTCAGGATCAATTCTTTCAAATTGATCAATGACCAACCATTCTCTTTCAGAATTTGTTATATGTCCAGTTATGAAACCTTCTCTATAATAAAGTGCACCACTTTCATTCGGTAAATATCTGCCGTATAGCATTTCCTCAGAAAAATCTGGGTGACCTGTCGTATATATACCTTTTGCAAGTTCCCGTTCAACATAATGTTTTGCTCTTTTCATGCCATCTTCTTTATTATCGCAAATCATTAATATAATTGGTTTGTCTTTAGTTGTATCTTCTTCATAATTTTTATGAACGTTCATCTCAAATTTATTATTCGAAGGTGCTTTATATGTACCATTACTCATTTCCATCATCGCTTCATATTGTGCTTTCGTTAAATTCGCAATGGATTGTTTTGAGCTTTCCTGTAAGAAGAATAATTTCTTCAACGTTTGATGTTTGTTCAAGTTACTTACACTTACTGGATTAATATCTCTTTCATACTTTACGTTAATACAAGTTGAATCCGTTCGACCAGGTTGTGGAGGTAATTTATGGATACTTTCAGTGACTTCGCCTACACCTATAATAGAATAGTTTGCATTCTTATTTAAAAATACAATTTGATCACCAATTTCTAATTGCGTATAGTGAAGGTATCCATTTCTTTTTATACCATTTACAGTATGCGTAAATATAGTATAGTTTTCTCCTTCTTCAAATTGAATTTCTTCTGACATTAAGAAATATCTAGGAATCTTGATTTCTCCTAAACCTAATCCAATTATTAAATCGAATTCATCTTTAGTTATACGGTTAAATAACTGATTTGTTATTTGCTTAATGCGCGACTCAAGTAATTCACTTCTCTTTAAATATTCAATTGAAAGTAGCATTAGTGATTTTTCAAATTTAAAGTGAATGCTTACTTTTTGGTTACCACCTGTTTGTACATGTACAATTTCGCCATAACCTAATAGACCGATTTGATTTTGAACTTGATAATATATAACTTTGTCACCTGGTTTTGCCGTTTTGAATGCATGAAAACCTTGTGTTGGATTAAAACTCGCACCAGATTCAAATACTGCGACTTGTCCTTCTAATGGCTCCGTATGGTTCCACCTATTATACCCACAATTTAACCAAAAGTAGTTTGTTTCTTCAGACATATGTATACTCCTTATATTCGAAATTAATCAATTTTACACGTATCTATATTGTGTTTTTTTATGCAGATGATATAAAAACACTTTAATATTAACATTGTATAAGACATTAACATTCATGTCTATGATTACCCAATTAAAAAACTGAGACATCATACTGTCCCAGTTTATTTTAAATATATGATTAATGTATAAAATTATAACTAGTCACTTGTGATGCTGGTATTGTTCTGTATGTTAATATACCAGGTGATGAAGCAAAGTTCATTTCAGAAACTTGAATGCTACCATCTGAATTTATTCTCTCAACAAATGACACATGTCCATAATATCCAGCTGTTGATTGCAAAATCGAACCGACACTTGGTGAATGGTTTACTGTATAACCATCTTTAATCGCTGCACTTGCCCAATTGTTTGCATTCCACCAATACGTACTGATAGGTTTACCAATAGCTTGTCTTCTATTAAATACGTGCCAAGTACATTGACCCCAGTCATATAAGTTTTGGTGATGGAAAATAGGTGTATTATACCCGCCAGTGTTACTAGAACCAGTGTTACCACCAGTACTCGTTGCTGTTCCACTCACTTTTAACTTTTGTCCTGGATAAATAATAAAGTTATTTAAGCCATTTAATGACATAATTTTTTGATATGTCGTACCATATTTTGCAGCTATGATTGATAATGAATCTCCGGATTTAACTGTATATGTTGTTGTGCTTCCTGAAGGTTTTGGAGTTGTTGTACCCGTGTTTGAACCGCCTGTTGAACTAGCTGTACCGTTCACTTTAAGTTTTTGTCCCGGATATATAATTGTGTTTTTCATGCCATTTAATGACATGATCTTTTGATAAGTAGTGCCATATTTACCAGCTATAACAGATAACGTATCTCCAGATTTCACAGTATAATATGATGTTGAAGATGTTCCCGTATTCGTGCTAGGTTTATTAGTTGCACTCGATGTTCCTGGTACTTGTAGTACCTGGTTAGGAAAAATCAGATTCGATGTTAATTTGTTCAAAGATTTAATCTTCGAAATTGTCGTATTATGCTTATCTGCAATTAACCATAATGAATCTCCATTTTTCACTTTATATGTTGCTGCCTCAGCATGATGAGAAGATACTGCTACTGCTACAGAAGCACCAACGAATGCTGCTATTGTCTTTTTCTTCAAAATACCTTACCCCCAATATCTTTTTAGTTTATTTTTTATAAAGTTAATTCTTTCTAATTATACACTTAAATTACAGTTGTTTATATTACAGTTCCATTTCATTTCTATTAATTCCATTTTGCTTTATTCAATATTTGACTTAAATAATTATTGATAATTAATATGTATGTACATAAAATATAAGACTTATTTTTATAAATTAATGATGAGCATACCTTTATAGCAATGAAAATCTCACTCCGCTTACAAATTTTAAAATAAAAAAAACCGCAAAATTTCTTTTTAATCAAAGAAATTTTACGATTTATTAATTCGTCATTACTAATGACAATCCTGCAAGTGATGGCATTAAATTAACGAGTATACCACCCATTTTTAAGCCAAGTGAAATATCTTTATCCTTTATAGTAGCTATTGCTAGCAATAGTCCAATTACAGCAACTATAAAGGGAATGATAGGTGTTGGGTATTTAGGAACTTGAAAGAATATACCTAATCCCGCAATGACTGCACATACTAAAGATAAATATAGAAATTTTTTCATTCTTAATCTCCTATCTATACATAACTGATTATAACTTCTAAATTTCCATTTATATTATTATCTAAATCATCAGCCGTTAATATTAAATGATCTCCTATTTTAACTTCAAAAACATTACCATCGGTTATAATTTCTCCACTTCCAGAAATAATGCTTACTAGACAATAGTCTCTTGGCTTTCTAAAGTTAAATGTTCCTTCAATTTGCCATTTAGCCACTGTGAAAAATTCATTTTCTACAAGAATTTGACCTTTTTGTTCCTCTGATTCTAATTTCTTAGGAGGTACGTTTGGACTTTCGGAACCAACATTTATAACATCTATGCTTTTATCTAAATGTAATGCTCGTTTGTTTCCATCTTTATCTGTTCTGTCATAGTCAAATATTCTATAAGTCGTATCAGAATTTTGCTGTGTCTCTAAAATCATAATACCACTACCTATAGCATGAACTGTGCCACTCGGTACGTAGAAGAAATCCCCAGGTTCGACTTTTATTCTTTTGAATAAATGATCCCAATCTTCATTTTGTATAAATGATTCTAATTGGTTTTTAGTATTTGCATATGTACCATATATAATTTCTGCATTTTCTTTAGCATCAATTACATACCAACATTCTGTTTTACCTAACTCACCATTTTCATGAATGTTTGCATATTCATCATTTGGATGGACTTGAACAGATAGTTTGTCATTTGCATCTAAAATTTTTGTAAGCAATGGAAATTTTTCTTCTGTAGGATTACCAAAAAGTTGAGGTTCTTCTTTCCATACTTCGTCTAAAGTTTTACCTTTATAAGGGCCGTTTGCGATCTCATTTGCGCCATTTTTATGTGCTGAGATACCCCAACATTCGCCAATATTTCCTTCTGGAAGATTATAACCCATTTTTTCTAAATTACGCCCGCCCCATATTCTCTCTTTGAATACAGGTTTCAAAACTAACGGAGACATTGAATCATCCTTTGCATGTTATTAATATATATAATGTATCTTGTACTTTGTATAAATTAAGAAACTTCCCTACGTGATTGTACCACATTGTATCGAATTTATGTAAGATTAAAACGTTCTAAAAAATCTTATCAAAATGATACTTTTATTTTATTTATGATAGAATATATCTCCTCCTGGACCTAATTGTAGTCCTAATAAGAACCAAATAATTATCACAATTGGCCATACTATTCCTAATACAATTGAATATGGCATTAAACTTGATAATAACGTTCCTAATTTCATGTTTTTATCATATTTTTGAGCATAAGATAATAATAGTGGTAAGTATGGCATCATAGGTGTAATCGGGTTCGTAATTGAATCACCTATACGATAAATCATTTGCGTAAACGCTGGATGATAACCTAATAACATAAACATAGGTATAAATATTGGTGCAAGTATCGCCCATTTTGCAGAAGCACTACCAATTAATAGATTGATAATACTACTTAATATAATCAATCCTATAATGACTGTTATGCCATTTTGACCTTGTAATAATTCAGCACCTTTAACCGAAATAACGACACCTAAATTACTCCACTCTAAATATGCTAATAGTTGTGCAGCAAAAAACACAATCACGATAAAGCTCCCCATCGTCGCCATCGATTCAGTAAGCATCTTCCCTAAATCTTTTGTATTTTTAATTTTTCCTGATACTACTCCATAAACAAATCCAGGAACGAAAAATACGATCAAAATAACAATCCCTACACCGTCCATTAATGGAGACTTTTCAATTAGACTTCCAGTTTCAGCATTGCGTAACCAACCATTCTCTGGAATAGATAAAGCTAATAATATTGCTAGCACAACTAGAAAACTAATATTTGCAAATTTAAGTGCTTTATTCTCTTTCGTACTAATTTCATTTTCTTGTACACTTATTGCTGCTTCACCTTCTACCTCATATTTACCGAGACGTGGTATAACAATTTTCATACTAACGAAATAAATAACAGGTAATAAGATGAACGATGATGCAGCTATAAAATACCAATTCATCGCTACGTTTAAATGGATATCTTTATCTATAATTTCAGCTGCTGGTTTTGTAAATGCATAAACAAGTGCATCACTCATACCTAATGAAATATTTGCAGCAAATGCCCCAAGTGCAGATGCGTATGCCATAGCAAGTCCGGCTATTGGATGATAACCTAGTTTGATAAATACAAGTGCTGTTAATGGCGGTAAGACAATTGGTGCAGCATCTCCTGCAGCATTACCAACGATACCTACAAATATAATAATTGGTACTATAACCTTTTTCGACGTTTTATTTACGATTAAAATCATCAATTTATCAAAGTAACCTGTCTTCTCAGCAACCCCTATGCCGAGCATGACAGCTAGAACTAAACCTAAAGCAGGAAACTCAGAAAAATTCTTAACCGATTCACTTAATATTTTACCGAATCCTTCTCTAGAAATAAGGCTTGTCACCTCGACAGTCTTCCCTGTACCTGGATTTTTCACAGAAACACCAAATAATGATATCAGCCAAGATAATACAATTAATCCTGCACATAGTAAGAAGAATAGTATACTCGGATCCGGCAATCTATTCCCTGCTTTTTCAACAATGTTCAAGAAACGATTTACAAATGATACTTTGTGTTTTACTTGATTCATATATTGCCCTCCCCTTAATCAAATTAAAAATAGTATATCATAAAAATTATTATTTTCGGAAGTTTCGGAAAATTCTTACTAAATTACTTTTTTGCATTTTTAAATCCTTTAGAAGTGTAACTTTATCATGTTTTTTCTCAAATATATTATTGCTAATCTAGTAATATGACCTTATACTAAACATACAGATGATAAATTGTATTAAATCTACTTCTTAGATGAATAGACATCGTGCAATTTATGATTATACTGTAAGAAGTCTTTATATATGATATGAAATGGAACGGATGGGTTACATACCCTAAAGCGATAAGCCTCCTGAAGCTTATCGCTTTTTTCATTTCTTTTGTAAACAAAAAATCTACCAACAAAATTCACAATACGTGATTTTTGTTGGTAGATTTTTTAGTTCTAGATTTGTAATAATATTTAAATATCTTCTACTACTATATACGTTGCTTTTACCGGTCCATGTACCCCTACTACTAATTCCATTTCAATGTCCGCTGAATTCGAAGGTCCAGAAATTAAATTAATACAAGATGGGAATCTGTCGGTTTCATTCATCATTTCGTTCATCTTCTGAGCTGCTTGTGTATATCTTGGTACAATCGTTGATTGAGGTACAATCGCTATATAATGGGTCGGCAATAAACTGACACTTCTACCTTTTCCTTTACCAGAAAACAATACCACTGTACCACTTTCTGCTAACGTCATATCACTAAATGTAATACCAATATTGGCTTGTTCAGCAACGATTCTATTGTCCTCACCCTTCTCTTCATTCCAAACATACGTGTCATAACAATCTAAATTTATATCATTCGTTTCAAAACGCGAATCATTCCACGCAATAACTTTACCTGAATTATATGATTTTATCGTTTCATCCAATACTTTATTTAAACACGATTTATTTGTCTTAACGAACCCTGTATGAATATTTTTACATTGCGCTTCTAATAAATCTACAAGCTCGTTTTGATTTAAATCCGTTAATGTTTTCCCTTGTGGATTATATGCCCACTCCGGTTTCGTAACTTTAATTGGTTTCGGTCGACCTAACTGTTCTGAAATATTATTTAAAAATTTTGTTCTGTTTTGAATTTGTCCAGCCATTATTTGTCACCTCTTTCTTTTAGGTGATTATGCATCCAGTCTTTAAACCGTTGTTCATCTGGTAACGGGAAATCTCTAGATTGTGTCCATGGATGTAAAGGTGCAGGTCCTTTATGAATAACATTTTCATCACTGAATAATTTCATCGTAGGTCTTGCAAGTTTCAAACTGTATTTAAATAACGATGGTTTAGTAGCACCAAATCCGAAACCTTTCATTAACATTCTTTCAGTTTTTGGCGTTGATTTTTGTTGTTCCGCTTCTACCTGTCTATGTTTCAATAACAAATCATGCAATGGAATTTTCACGGGACAAGCTTCTGTACATGCTGCACATAATGAAGAAGCATATGGCAATTGACCATAGTCTTCATAACCACCTAATAATGGTGATAATACAGCCCCAACTGGTCCAGGATATATAGAACCATAACTATGTCCTCCTGCATGTCTATATACTGGACAAACATTTACACATGCTGCACAACGAATACATTGCAATATCGATTGAAATTGAGTGCCTAATATTTTTGAGCGTCCATTATCGATAATAACTAAATGAAACTCTTCAGGACCGTCAATTTCTCCAATTGCTCTAGGACCTGTTAAAGTTGTAACATAGCTTGTTAATTTTTGGCCAACTGCACTTCTTGTTAACATACCTACTAGTACTTCAAGTTCTTCATGCGTAGGAACAATTCTTTCCATTCCCATTACGGTAATTTGAGTTTTAGGTAATGTTGACACCATGCGTGCATTACCTTCATTCGTTACCAATGTAAAACTGCCGCTTTCTGCTACTGCAAAGTTACATCCAGTAATCCCTACATCAGCTGAAAGAAAATCTTGTCTTAATTTATTTCTTACGAAAAATGTCATTTCATCTGGATCTTCTGTACCTTCGTAACCAAGTTTTTCACGTAAAGTCTCTTTAATTTGCTGTCTATTCTTATGAAGTGCGGGTGCTACAATATGCGATGGTGGATTATGATCATCAATTTGAAGTATATATTCACCTAAATCAGTTTCCACAACTTCGCAGCCCGCTTTCTCCATTGCTTCATTTAAGTTTATTTCTTCAGTAACCATCGACTTTGATTTCGCTACTTTTTTAGCTTCTTTTTTCTTTAATATTTCTGCTACATACGCATTGGCTTCTTCAGCAGTACTCGCAAAGTACACATGACCACCTAACTCGGCTACATTTTTTGCAAGTAGCTCTAAATAATAATCCAAGTTTGATAATGTATGCTGTCTAATTTCTTCAGCATGGTTTCTCCATTCTTCCCAATTCCCTAAATCTTCTTGTGCTTTTAACTTTCTATCTCTTAACCTATCTTGTGCTGAACTAACAGCACCTCTCATGAAAGTATCTTTACTTTCTTCTTTAAACGCCTCTTTAAAAGTCTTATCTCCTATACGCATTGCCATGTTATTGCACCGCCTTTTCCACTTGATTATTAAGTACTTCAGCTATGTGCAATACTTTGACATTTAATCCACGTCTCTTAATTCGACCCTCTATATTCATTAAACAACTTGCATCAGACCCAATTAAATAGTCTGCTCCACTTTGCGCTATTGAATCTACTTTTTCATCTACCATTTCAGTTGAAACATCACCCATCTTAACAGCAAAAGTTCCACCAAAACCACAACAATTATAATAATGTGGTAACTCAACTAGTTCTAATCCTTCAACATTTTCTAATAACGCTTTAGGTTGATTGACAACACCTAATAATCTTGTCATATGACAAGATGGATGAACTGTAGCTTTGCCTTTTAAATGTGCGCCTACTTTTGTAACGTTTAAGACATCAACGATAAATTGAGTGAGTTCATATGACTTCTCACTTAAATTAAGCGCTTTCTTATACCACATTGAATCATTCTCAAATAAACTCGGATAATGTTTAAACATAGTGACACAACTACCTGAAGGTCCTACTACATATTCAGAGTCTTCAAATGTATCAATCATCAATTTAGCAGCTTGCTTTGCCTCTTCTACGTAACCTGAATTAAAAGCAGGTTGTCCACAGCAAACTTGTGATGCAGGATAATCTACTTCACATCCTAATTTTTCAAGTAGTTCAACTGTTGCGATGCCCACTCGCGTGTTTAATCCTTCTACTAAACAAGTAGAAAATAAACTCACTTTCATAATCATAACCACCCTTATTAAATTTAAATGCTATGAATAGTCAATGCCATGCCCATGATATTAACCTACATAGCGCATTATGATTTGCCCATAATGTATCAGTAAATATTATATCACAATTCATCCAGTCATCATATGACCTTATGTCTAAATGTATTATCTCATTTGTTAGATTTTATAAATTAAAAAACAGAAGACATAACAAGGCCATATTAGCCTCGTCACGTCTCCTGTCTTATTGAATTTATGTTATGATGACTCGAATTTTGACGAACGATTACGTCGTTTTAATATTATTTAACACGACTTGTTCTACTTCTTTTAAATGAAAAATCATTTTCTCTTGAGCTAATTCACTATCTTTACTTCTTATCGCCTCAAATATATCTATATGTTCATGATATAACTTCTCGATGGATTTACTTTGTGTATATAAATATATTCTCCGCGTTTCTTTCATCGTGTGTTGCATAATGTCTGAAACATTTAATAATAGTTGTTTAAGCATGTCGTTTTTAGATGCATCTGCAATAGCTAAATGAAATTTTAAATCAGATGCTTCACCTAAATTACGTTTGTCGATCGCAAGTTTCATATCATTAAGTGCAGATTCAATTTCTTGTAAATCTTCATCTGTTCGATTCTTCGCTGCTAACCTTGCTACACCTACTTCTACTATGTTTCTGACTTCTAATAAATTTCGAACATCTTGCACATCCCCGTTGATTGCTTCAAGATTAAATTGTGTTGATTCTTGATTTGTTATAAATGTACCTTGTCCATGTTTAATGTCAACATAGCCCATTGCTCTTAATGCATTTAAAGCTTCCCGAATTGTTGCTTGACCCACACCAAAGCTTTCAGATAAAGCTTTAATAGATGGTAATCGATCTCCCGTAGTTAATCGTTTTTCTCTTATATCTAATATGATGACATCGGCAACTTTTTCATATAATTTCTGATTGGATATCTTCATTCTTCTTTCTCCACCTTATAAAAAACATTAGTAGAGCAATTATATCATTTATTAACTATACATTATTATATTTTCACAGATTTATGAAAATTCTCGTTTAATGCTAGCCATCGCTTCTTCAATACTCGCACCGGTTGATAATGATACACTTGCTAAAAACGAGCCTTCAACAATAGGTGCATCTATTTTATATAAATTTAATTCACCATCATATAAATCTAATGCCATTTCAAGATTCATTTCCGCCGAACCAATATCATAAAACATTAACGCATCTTCTGTTAATTCACTTATTACTTCTTGCACAGTATCAATACTAGTACCAATCTCACCTTCATTCGTTCCTCCACGAGCAATAACCGTTACATTTGGGGACATTTGTTCTAATAATTCTTTCACACCTTGTGCTATATCTTTACTATGACTAATTATTCCAATACTTGCCATTATGACACTCCTTCACTTAAAGCATTTAAGACATAAACCATACTTTGTGCACCTGGGTCAACATGTCCTACTGAATCACCTTTAAAATAAGATGCTCTACCTTTAGTTGCTTCTAAATCTTTAGTATCTTCAGCGAACTTTTGCAAATTATCATAAGTTAATTTCTCTCCATTTGATAATTGTTCAGATGCTTTTAATAACACATCATACATTGTTTTTTCTCCACCTGAAACTTTCCCTCTAGCTGCTACTGCATCTTTAAATGTATCAATGAATTCTTTCAAATTGTCAGAAGTAATCTCGTCATATTCTAAACCTGCCATCTTCACAAAACTAAATCCATAAAGTGGTCCAGAAGCACCACCTACAGAACTCATCAATGTCATACCAGTTGATTTTAAAACATCACTTATTGTATTTCCGGAGACTTTCTCATCAACTGCAGTAAAACCACGCAACATATTGACGCCGTGGTCACCATCTCCAATAGCTCTGTCTAAATTAGTTAAATTTTGTTCTTCTTGTTCAAATGTCGCTTTTAAGTCTTTTAAGCTTTGTAATAATGTCTCTGCATTCATTAAAAATGCCTCCTATTTAAAATATTTACTAACTGTCGGCGCATTGAAAGCATCTAAATATTCTTGATCATAAGGCACTAATGTAATTGAAAACCCTTGCATATCTAGTGCTGTCATATAATTACCTACGAAGTATTTTTTTATATCAAAGCCTTTCTCATTTACATACTCGTTAAAGTAATTTGCTACTATTGCCAATTCAGAATCAGGTGTCGCACCCATACCATTTATCATAACGATTAATGATTTCTCTGAAATTTCTTTTTCAAGTTCATTCATTAATCGTTTAATAATGCCTGGAATTGGCTCGATTTTTTCTTGATATATACCACGTTCACCATGAATGCCGATACCTATTTCCATTTGGTCATCTTCTAAGTCAAATCCATATTGTCCAGTTGTTGGTACAAGGCAAGGATATATGGCCATCCCTATCGTCTTAACTTTCTCGATAAATGCTTCAACTTTTTCTTTAATATCTGCTAAATTATAACCATTATCAGATAAGTACCCTGCATATTTGTGTACTAATACGGTACCTGCTACACCTCTTCGATCTTGCTCATTATCAATTGATATATCATCCCTTACTATAACAGATTGACATGATATACCTTCCATTTCGGCCATTTCTTGAGCCATCTCGAAATTCATAACATCTCCGGCATAATTTTTAATAATTAATAGTACGCCCTCTTCAGTTGCAACGTGTTTAATGGCATCTAAAATTTTGTCTGGTGTCGGTGAGGTAAACACTTCACCACACACTGCTGCATCTAACATCCCATCTGCAACGAATCCAGCATGGGCTGGTTCATGTCCAGATCCTCCACCTGATACGAGTGCTACACCTTTAGTTTTTAATTTAGATCGAACAATTACATTATCACTTATAACATCTACTGAGTTATCCATGATTTTGATTCCTTTGAGCATATCTGCAACAAATTGTGTCTTCTCATTCATTAATTTTTTCATGTCATGACCTCCCATAAATTACGTTTATATTCATTACTATTATAGAACGTTTCACAACGAAAGCGTTAACAATTTGAATATTTGAATACATACTCATTTCATACTTTAACAATCAACAAAAAAATAAAACTGCTACTGAAAGTCAGATGATGACCTTCAATAACAGTTAACTTTATCTTAATTGGTATACTCTTGTTTCAAACGGTAATAATGTATCAATTTGTCTAACTTCATCATAATTCCCTAGTAATAAATCATAATGACTAAGGTTGATATCTTTGCTTATTAATGCTTCTTCATTCGTTAAATTGCTCATAATGATGACTTCATCAGAAAGTAATGTACGTTTATAACTATAAATTTGTGGATGCTCTTTATCTATTAATTGGTATACACCATAATTAAACACATCTTTTGATTTTTTTAATGATATTAACCTTTTATAATAGTTCAAAACAGAATACTCATCTTCTAATTCTGATTCTACATTAATCTGTTTGTAATTTGGATTGACATGAAACCAAGGTTCTACATCTGAGAATCCTGCATGTTTAGTAGTATCCCATTGCATCACAGTCCTAGAATTATCCCTACTTACTTTACGATGAGTTTCTAACAAGCCTTCAGTACTTTCACCTTTAATTTGTTTTAATGTGATTTCATTTTTAATTGCTATATCATCAAATTCATAAATCGATTCAAATGGATAATTCGTCATGCCAAGCTCTTGTCCTTGATAAATAAAGGGCGTTCCCTTTTGTAAGAAATAGTTAGTTGCGTGACTTGTAGCACTTTCATACCAATAACGCTCATCATCACCCCATGTTGAAACGAGTCTTGGTTGATCATGATTTTCTATAAATAGTGCATTCCAACCTTTACTTTCTAATTGGTTTTGCCATTTCGTCATAATCTCTTTATATTGAATAACGTCAAAACCAGTTTCTTCAGTGTTCCACAATCCTAGATGTTCAAATTGGAATATCATGTTGAATATACCATGGTCAAAACCTACCCAATCTTCAGCATTTTCAGGTGTTACTCCATTAGCTTCTCCAACAGTCATAATATCAAAATGGTTAAATGTTTGATCTCTCAATTCGCTTAAATATTCTAAAATACCAGGTCGATTGGTATATCTTTCAAATGCAGGTTTAAATGTCGTGTCATCGTTAGAATATTGAAGATCTCCTTCATCAAATGATTTTTTTATATGTGTAATTGCATCTACCCTAAAACCATCAATACCCTTATTAAACCACCAGTTGACCATGTTATATAATGCTGATCTTACTTGTTCATTTTCCCAATTAAGGTCTGGTTGTTTTTTGCTAAATATATGCATATAATATTCATCTGTTTCAGGTGTTTGCTCCCAAACAGACCCATTGAATATACTTCCCCAATTGTTTGGTTCTTTGCCTTGTTGTCCTTCTTTCCATATGTACCAATCTCTTTTTGGATTATCTTTACTAGATTTAGATTCAATAAACCAAGGATGTTCATCTGACGTATGGTTGATAACTAAATCCAAAATTAATTTCATACCTTTATCGTGTGTTTCTTTCAATAATAAGTCGAAATCTTCCATCGTCCCAAATTCATCCATAATATCTTGATAATCACTAATATCATATCCGTTATCATCATTTGGAGATTTAAAAATTGGTGAAACCCATATTACATCGATTCCTAAATCTTTTAAGTAATCTAGTTTTTCTCTAATACCATTGATATCACCAATACCATCTTGATTTGAATCGTTAAAACTTCTTGGATAAACTTGGTAACATACAGCTTCTTTCCACCAAATCCGTTCTTCCATAGTTATTGCCTCCTATTACTTTAACGTTGACGCTCTTTCAATTATTTCTGTCGGTACGATTGTATTTTTCTTCAAAATATTTGGATTTTCAATTAATGAAATTAATGCGACACCCGCTTCTTGCCCTAAATGTTCAGGGTTTATATTAACGACGGTTTGTGGAGGCGAAGCGAATTCATTTATAAATGAATCGTTAAAAGTAGCCGTCATCATGTCGTCAGGAATTCTAATATTTAATTCATATAGTACACTTAATAAATTGATATTCATCATACTATCTGAGGTAATAATTGCTGTAGGCAATTTCCCAGTTAATTTTAAATTTTTAATAATTGTCATAATTTCATCTCGTTTTGGATGAGCATGAAATACTTCAACATGTTTAATACTATTTTGAGAACATGCTTTTTTAAAACCTTCAACGCGATCAATTGCGACTGCATAAGAGTCAGGTTCAGCAATAAACGCAATATGATGATGTCCTTTATCTATAATATGTTGTGTAATTGTCTGACTTGCATCAACATTATCATTATCAATATGAATAATATCTCGATCATCTAATTGCTTGCCTATAACAACAAACGGAAAGTTATACCTTTTAAGTAGCGCTTTAATTGGATCATTTTCTTTTGAATAAAGCATGATAAATCCATCTATTGACTTTGATTTAATCAAGCTTTCAACTTCTTTTAATAAGGCATGTTGATCAATAGAAGTAGTCATAATCGTTGCATATTCTCGTTTTTTACATTCCACTGAAATCCCCATCAGAACATCAGTAAAAAAAGGATTCTGTGTGATTTCTTTAGATGCAGTTTTCAAAATTAATCCAATTGTATTTGATTTCTGTGTAACAAGTGTTCTTGCGGCAATATTAGGTTCATATCCTAATCGCTGCATGACAGCTTTCACTTTCTTTGATGTCTTCTCACTAATACTTGAATGACCACTTATCACTCTTGAGACTGTCGAAGGCGACACATTCGCTTCATTTGCAACATCTTTAATTGTAACCACAAGATCACTCCTCATTATCCTTTAGTTGCGCCAGCAGTTAATCCTGTTACTAAATATCTTTGTAACAATAAGAATACTATAGAAATTGGTATCGCAATCATCATCGCACCAGCAGCGAATACTGTAAAGTTATTACCAAATTTATCGTTTATAAAATTAAATAATCCGACCGCTAATGTGTATTTTTCAGGACTTCTTAATAAAATTCTAGGCAATATAAAATCCATAAATGGTCCCATAAAATTGAATAGTGCAACAACAGCTAATATAGGTTTAGCTAACGGTAACATGATTGTGAAAAATATTCTCATATGACCTGCTCCGTCTATTTTAGCAGATTCATCTAGTTCTTTAGGTATCGTATCAAAATACCCTTTAACTAAAAAGGCATTCATAGGTATTGACCCTCCAATATAAATCAGCGTCAAACCAAATAACGAATCTAATAAGCCAATTGTATTTAATAATATATAAATCGCAACCATTGCCATAAGCACCGGAAACATTTGTAAAATTAAAAATGCGATTAAACCATACTTTCTACCTACAAACCTATATCTTGAAAATGCATATGCCGTTAATCCAACAAATATTACTGAACATAACGCATTTGCTGTAGCAACAATTAATGTATTTTTGTACCAAATTAAATAATCACTTGATGGATCTGTCAATAAATAAATATAATTTTTCAAAGATGCATCTTTTGGTATCATGCTTGAACCGTACAAGTTAGAACCTGAATTTAATGAAAGGCCTAACGTCCAAAGTAAAGGATAAATAATAATGATGAACATCACAACTAAAATACCATACATTAAAATTGCGCTTAGTATATTTTTATTCTTCTTATTCATTAAATATCCCCCTCATCTTTGAAAGTGCTTGTTTTTCTAAATTGTATAAATGCAATGATTGCTATAAAAATACCAATTATAAGTGAGATTGTAGCTGCCATATTATAGTTTTGCATATCAAACGTTAAGCGATATACCCAAGAAATTAATATGTCAGTACTTCCTGCGTTCTGTCCAGAAACTGGCGGACCACCTTTGTTAAACAAATAGATTAAGTTAAAGTTATTAAAATTCCCAGCATATTGCATGATTAATAAGGGTGCAGTAGCAAACAGTATATGTGGAAATATAATACTTCTAAATTTTTGCCAGCTGGATGCTCCATCCATATCTGCTGCTTCATACCAATCTGATGAAATACTTTGGAGTACGCCTGTAAACAATGCAAATACAAATGGGAAACCTAACCAAACTTGAATACCAATCAAGGCGATTTTAGCCCAAAATGGATCGTTCAACCATGCTGGTGCAACACCAAATAATGGTTCAAGAATATCATTATTTATCGATCCAAAGTCATCATTAAATATTGCAGCAAAGATTAATATTGTTACGAAGGACGGTACTGCCCAGGGTAATATTAATATTGTTCTTATTAATTTCTTAAATCTAATTAATGGATGATTCACTATAATTGCGAGTAATAGTGCCAATCCAATTTGTAAAGTAGTTGCCACAAGTGTCCATATAATCGTCCAAGTTAAAACATTGAAAAATGTCGTCTTCCAAATAGGTACGGTTAGTAGTGATTTAAAGTTATCTAATCCTACCCATTCTAATAAATTTCTTGGAGGTGCATTATATAAATTGTAATTTGTAAATGCTAAGAAACACATAAATAATAACGGGAAAACGACAACAAATATTAATAAGAATATGCCAGGTGACATGAGTAAATATGGAAATGTTTTATCCCATGTTGCAATCATTCTTCCTTTATTATCTTTAATTTCGTAACCTTTATTAAATTGTTCTGCATTTCTATATGCATCAATAATATTGACAACATACAACGTCAAAGCAAATGTAATTAAAATTAATGAAATAATACCTTGCGCTAATAATACACGTGAATCATCAAGTTTTGGTACAGTTCCTAAAGTAAATAATCCCCAAAATCCTATATTCATAAATTGATAGAATACCGAAATAAAACTTATAAAAAAGATTATAAAAATGCTACCTTTTATATATCTCTTGTTATAAAATTGTCCAAACCCAGGAATAATTGATAATAAGGCTGCTAATTTTGGATTTCTCTGCTTCACATTTTCACCTTCTTTTATTTTTTAGATGCATTCATAATTTCAACTTGTTCATCTATGCCATCTTTCGCTTCATCCAATGCTGCTTTAGGTTTCTTACCATTAGATATAAATGTCGCTGCATTTCCCATTGGATCCCAAACTTGACTCATTTCAGGAATATTTGGCATTGCTACAGCATGACGAGCTTGTTGTTCATAAGCTTTTAACAGTTTTTTTTTCGATGTTACGTCTGTTCGACCAGTTATTTCTTGCATTTCATCTGTATACTTTTGCATATGTGCTTGGTTCGTTAAAAACAATAGTAAATCTTTAGCCCAATATTTTTCTTTACTATATTCTGAAATAAACCATCCACGCACACCTAAAAACGGTTTCATTTGCTTACCATTGTCTGTTGGAAAAGTTGCCGTCGCAAAATTTTCTCCTAATGCATCTTTAAATTCTTGAGTTTGCCATGGCCCTGTAACAAACATACCTACTTGCCCTTCTTTAAATAATCCGACAATAACATCTTGATTTGCTGATTTCGTAATATATCCTTTGTCATACCAAGACTGAAGTCTTTGTCCGTTTTTTATAACTTCTGGTGCATTAACCGCCACATCTTTCGTATCAAATCCGTTCTTGTTCTCTTTAAATATGTATCCTCCTTGTGAGAATAAAAATGGATAGTTAAAATAAAAGTTCTTCGCATCAAACATAAAGCCAAATTGTTTCTTCTCTTTATTTGTTACTTTTTCAGCTATTTGTTCTACATCTTTCATAGTCTTTGGAGGTGTTTTAACAAGTTTCTTATTATAAGCAATCGCTGTCGATTCAACTATTACAGGCAATGCTAATTGTTTACCATCATAATTTAGAGCATCAAGCGCTTCTTTAGAGTAACCTTGTAATTCTTTATCAGTGAATTTGATTTCTGCGGCTAATCCTTGCAAGTAAGCATCTCCCGCTCTATCATGCGGTTGGAAAAATAAATCCGGCCCTTTACCTGATGGGCCATCTAGTGATAAATTATCAACTTGATCATCTTGAGCTGTATTTTTCAAAATAACTTTAATACCTGTTTTCTTAGTATATTCATCAGTTATTTCCTTATAAAAGGACATCTGCTTATCCCCGTCGACCCACATAGTTAAAGATTCAGGTTTTGTCTTTTTTTCGTCATCGTTCAATGCTTTATTAATCTCTTCTTTTGTACGGTTAGGTCCACAACTTGCAAGTAAAATTGTTACGAGTAAAATCGACATAACTTTCATGAGCTGTTTCATTTGAATTTCCCTACCTTCATTTATTATTTACTGACTCATTATGAATTGCTTATTTTGTGACCTGTTTCTTTATCAAAGAAATGAGATTTATTTAAATCTAAAGCTAATTCGATTTCATCATTAGGATTAATTACAGTTCTGGCATCTAATTTTGCTGAAAATTCTTCATCATTAAACAGAGCGTGGATCATAATTTCTGAACCTAACAATTCACTCACGAGTACTTTAGTTTTAAATGTTGCTGCTTTATTGGCTTCTATAAAAACTGGTTCATCATGTATGTCCTCTGGTCTAATACCAAATCGAATAACTTGTCCATCATAACCATTAGCATTTAGAAGTCTTGCTTTACTTTCGTTCAATTTAATCGTCTGCTTTCCTATAATGAGTTCATCTTTATTTACTTTCGCATCAAAAATATTCATTGCAGGTGAACCTATAAATTGTGCAACAAATTCATTAGCTGGATTATCATATACTTCTCTCGGCGTTCCAATTTGCATAATATCTCCATCTTTCATAACGACAATCCTAGTTGCCATCGTCAATGCCTCTGTTTGATCATGTGTTACATATATAGTTGTAGTCTGCAATCGTTTATGTAGCTTTAATATTTCTGTACGCATCTGAACACGAAGCTTGGCATCTAAATTTGATAAGGGCTCATCCATCAAGAACACTTTCGCATCTCTTACAATTGCTCTACCTAATGCTACCCTTTGTCTTTGCCCACCTGATAAAGCTTTAGGTTTCCTCGGTAAGTATTCTGTTAGTCCTAATATTTCTCCTGCATATTGAACCCGTTTATCTATTTCTTTCTTGTTCATCTTGCGTAATTTCAGGCCAAATGCCATATTATCGTACACTGTCATATGTGGATACAATGCATAATTTTGAAATACCATTGCTATATTTCTATCTTTCGGTGCTACATCATTCATTCTGGATCCATCAATTGAGAAATTTCCAGCAGTAATTTCTTCTAATCCCGCTATCATCCTTAATGTAGTTGATTTACCACATCCTGAAGGTCCGACAAACACTATAAATTCTTTGTCTTTAATATGTAAGTTAAAATCTTGCACAACTGTGTTCCCTTTGTCGTAAGTTTTTTTTATATTTTCTAGCTTCAATTCAGTCATCTTTTCAACCTCCGCTTATTGTAATCGCTTTCATTTTTTTACTTATAAATTTATATTATGTGTAATATGTAAAAATGTCAATATTTTTATGCAAACGATTGCATTAATTTAACATTTGTATAACAGTATCTATTCTAATTTTTATAATTAAGACTGCAAACGATTGTTTAAATTTTTCATTAAAATTATTGCATTTATAGTACATAGGGTGTACTATATTGAATGTATTAAGTACAGGAGGTGTACTAATGATGGATAATGAGTTAAAAAAAG
>NZ_PPQZ01000040.1 GCF_002902525.1 Mammaliicoccus stepanovicii | reverse complement strand
TTTATAAATCTTTCTGTACCTTCACCTTCTATATATACAAATAAATTTGGTACTAATTCATATAATGGTGTATTCAAATATTTATTTATATTAATCGATTCTATCAATTCGTCTGCAATTAATACTTTTGCTTGTTCTTTTCTATCTAATGACAAGATATCTCCAAATGATTTAGACATCCAAATATCATATTGTTTATGAACTTGTAAATTAATCATATTCTTGATTTTTTCCTGTTTAATTACATTTTTCAATTCTCTTTTCACTCTATAAACAATATCTTCAGTAGTCATAAACATTTGTATCATGCCTATCATTTTTCCTTTTTGCTCGAAAAATTCTTCGACCATTGTATGAATATCTTGATTGCCTTTTTCTGAAGATAAATATTCATCAAGTTTCTTTAATATTTCAGGTGTAATATTATCAACCTGGTTCGTTATTTGTTCATAAATTTCTTCAGGTATTAAGCTCTTTATTTCATCATGTTGATGTAATTCATAAAACTTATCCACTTTATCCATAATTGTAACTTTCAAAGTTTGGTTTAATTTTTCTTCAAGTGGATAATCAATTCGATCTATAAAGTCTTGTGGCGTATAATTTTTTTCTTTTAAAGTGTTAAATTGAGTTTTGATTGTATCTTCTAACACTTCTTTCGTACTAGGGTTAACTAATTTTTCTTTAAATACTTCTGGCGTTAATAAATGATTGGTTACCATTTGTCCGACTTTCTCAGACAATTCGTTTCTTCGCTTAGGGATAAGTCCTGGTGTGAAAGGTAATTTATACCCTAAAAATTTAATTTCATGATAAGGATGGAATAACATCTTTATCGCTATAAAGTTTGTAAATCCTCCAATGATTGCGCCGATAAGCATCATGCCTATAATTGTAATGATAGTTGTCATTTTCTTTCTCCTTTATTAAAAAAAGCTACTCCTCTAGAATAATCTAGGAAGTAGCTAATCACAAATATTATACAAATAAAGATTGTGTTTTACGTAAGAAATACGTTTCTGCTTCACGGTTTTTAGCAGTACCAAAAATTGGTTGACGTTCTTCATTTAACACTCTATATAAATCTGATTTTTTATTTGATTGTAAAGTATATCCCGCTTTAGAATCAATTGTTACCCAATAAATATCACTTGTGTTGTCATGATTTGGGTATGCACAGTGATGACGAGAAATAATTTGAATTACTTCAAGTGGATCACATCCGAAAGTAGTATTTAAAACATCAGAATCTCTGAATAATGCACATATAGACACGCATGTTGTCCAGTTAGGTAGTACACGCTCTTTTTCTATTTGTACTAAAGTTTTCTTAGATAACCCTACTGTATTCGCCATTGTATCTTGAGTATAACCTGCCTCAATACGAACCATTTTAAATTTTGTTTGAATTATCTCTGTAAAAGTCTGTTTATCCATCTTTAACTACCTTTCTTCTTAATATATATATTAATTTATTTTATTATGTTGCAAAAATACACGATTTTTTCAAGCACAAGTATCATCATAATACATTTTGACATAAATTAAAAGAGGTAAATTGAATTTTCGCATCAATTTACCTCTTTAATATACTAAATTACTGTTCGCTTGCTAATTTATTCTTTTCTCTTTCAGATAAAATCAATGCACAAGCTGCATCACCTGTAATATTTACAGATGTTCTCGTCATATCAAGTAATCTATCAATTCCTAATATAATACCAATTGCAGCTGGATCTAATCCTACAGAAGTTAAGACCATTGCTAGCATGACTAAACCTACACCCGGTACACCTGCTGTTCCGATTGATGCAATTACAGCAATGACAACTACTGTTACCATTTGCATAATTGATAAATCTACTCCAGAAACCTGTGCGATAAAGATTGTAGCTACCCCTTGCATAATAGCCGTTCCATCCATATTGATCGTAGCACCTAAAGGTTGGACAAATGAACTGATTTCTTTTCTAACACCCATATCTTTCGTACATTCAAGCGAAATAGGTAATGTTGCATTTGAACTAGATGAACTAAACCCTACTGTCATTGCTGGGAAGAACTTCTTAAAGAACCAAAATGGATTCTTATTACCTAATAACTTAACAGCTCCACCATATATAACAAAGAAGTGAATTGCTAATGCTAATAATACTACAAAGAAGTACATACCAAGTTGTTTAATTGCACCAAACCCTGCATTTGTAAATGCAGTTGCAACTAAACCAAATGTACCAATTGGTGCGAAATAATTCATAATCATAGTTACGATATACATGAGTATATCGTTTGTCTGCTCGAACAGCGTTTTCACCGCTTCAACCTTTCTACCTAATGCGATCATCCCAATACCAATGAAGATTGCAAATGTAATAATTGGTAACATATTTTGGTCCACCATGGATTGTAGTGGATTTTTCGGGAATAAATTTATTAACGTTTGATCAAATGTTTGATTTTCTGGCGCCGCACTATCTGCTGTTTTAGCTTTTTGTTCAGCACCGTATTTTTTCACATCTTGACTATGTAATAAATCTGATTGCCCTACACCTGGTTTGAACACTAATGCTAATAACATCGCAATTGTGATTGCAATCGCTGTTGTTGTTAAGAAGAATAAAACTGTTTTTAAACCAATACCACCTAATAATTTCGGATCCCCTACACCTACTACACCAAGTACGATAGAAACAAATACTACTGGTACAACAAGCATAAAAATTAAATTAAGAAATATTTGGCCCAATACGTTAAATACGTATTGATTTGTATTTTGTACAAAATCAGTTCCAGAATACATATTGAATACAGAACCTATTGTTATCCCCAAGATTAATGCTATGACTATTTTTATAGTCAAATTCTTTTTTACCTTCATATAACTTTCCCCCTATTATTTGAATAGAAATTCTCCCTTATACAACATTATACGTAAGCGTTTCCATAAAGTAAATTTCTTTTTTTTGAATATTTAAAATATTATACAAAAAACTGCCAGCAAAATATGTATTTGCCGACAGTCTTTTATTAGATATTTGACCTAAACTTACGTTATTTAGTTAATTAATTGATGTTCCATTGCATATACTGCAGCTTGTGTTCGATCAGAAACTTTAAGTTTATTTAAGATGTGACTCACATGTGTTTTGATTGTTTTCTCGGATACGAACAATGTTTCTGCTATTTCTTTATTTGTTTTTCCTTTTACCATTTCACCTAATACTTCAAGTTCTCTTTTTGATAATTTATTTTCTCTATGTGGTTTTTGTGCACTTTCTGAAAGAATCGTTTGTACTTTTGGATGTATTCTTTTCTCACCATTTAATACAGCTCTAATTGTTTCAATTAACGCTTCTGGTTCTACATCTTTGATTTCGTACCCATCTGCACCTTTATCTAAAGCAGAAATAACATGTTCTTCATCTAAGAAGCTCGTTAACACTAATATTTTTACATTAGGATATCTCTTCTTCATAATTTCTGTAACTTCTATGCCATTCATTTCAGGCATCACTAAATCTAATAAAACAATGTCTGGTTTTTCATTTTCTGATAAATAATTCAATAATTGTTTACCACTTGAAAAGTCAGCTATAATTTTGAAGTCTTGTACTGTATCGACTAGAAATCTTAATCCTTGTCTCACAATATGGTGATCGTCTACTAATATTATTTTAAAATTCATATCATTTCCCCTAATCATTAAAGTGGAATAGTTAATTCAATTATAGTTCCTTGATTCTCTTCAGATTGTATGTCTATATGACCTTTCATCACTTGCGTTCTTTGTTTCATATTCCTCAATCCATGTGACACAGTTTTTTCTTTTTTTAAATAATTAAATCCTTTACCTTTATCAGAAATGCGCACTTTAAATTGTGTTTTACTTTGTTCTAAATAAATTTTGCCTCGATTTGTACCGGAATGTTTATGAATATTATTTAAAGATTCTTGAATAATACGATACACATTTTCTTCAATCGTGTTTGGTAAATCTATTAAGCCTTCTACTTCGAACTCGGGTTCTATGTGGATAAACTGGCTATACAGTTTAATAGCTGCAACTAAACCTTGTTCAAGTCCAACTGGTTTTAATTGCCATATCAATGCTCTCATTTCATTAACCGCACTTTGGCTTGTATCTTCTATAGTTTGGAATGCTTTCTTTGCTTCTTCATGATCTGTAATACCTTTAGCTGCATGTGCTGTTATTTTTAGTGAAAACAACATCTGGTTTACTGAATCATGTAAATCTCTCGCGAGTCTATTTCGTTCATTTATTCTAGCTGCTTCTTTTTCTTGATCAGTTAATATAATCCTCTTTATGGCTGAACCAATTTGGAAAGCAACTGATTCCAATAATTCTAAATCTTCTTCAGAATATCGTTTCGTTTCTGGTGTTGCGATATTCAATAAACCAAACTGCTCATCACCTGAACGAAGTGGAACGGTTGCATGATGTGTAATGTTATCTGTTTTATCATGATGTTCTTTAGTTGCCTTCACAATTCGAGAACAATTTATAATATTTGAAGCTTTAGTTAATTTCTTATTGTGATAAGCTGTAACGCACCAACAAGTACCTTCAGTCATATATTGACATTGGTTATGTGTTAATGCAGGTGGTAACGCTTCTTCTGCAACTAATTCATGTTGACCATCTTCATCAATAAAGAAAATCCAACCCGTATGAAAGTTACTACCACCTACTAATTTTTTCAAAGCGCCATGCATCATACTATACATCTCAGTTTCTTCATTTAAAAATTCTGCTATTTCTTTAAGAAGACTTGTGCGTGTTGGTTTTTCCATTTACATCACCTTTAATATACCTTGTCGTTTCAAATCATTGCATTAATTATAGAATTAAATATATAGAAAGTAAAATTTCAATCTAAGAACATACATTCAGAAAGCATTAAAATAAAAAGGCCGACAAAGACTTAAACTTTGTCGACACTTTGAGAGAAGCATATGTGACTGCTACTCTTTATTATTAAATGGCTTATTGTTTGTATGAAACACTGTACACATCGTGTCTTCTATCTCTTAAGTGACGAACTGTACCATTTTCTCTACCACGTCTAAGTACTTCTAAATCCACTTCTGCAATTGCTACCATTTCAATATTTTCACCTGTTTCACCAACGATACCATCTCTAGCAAATCCATAATCTGATGGTGAATAAATAGCTGATGCACTATATTGAATATCCATATTTTCAGTTTGAGTTAAATTCCCACAAGTACCTGATGTGACTGTATAAACTTGGTTTTCAATTGCACGAGCCATACAGCAGTATTTAACTCTTAAATAGCTTTGTCTATCTTCAGTTGAGAATGGTGTGAAGATAATTTTAGCACCTTTTTCAGTAGCTATTCTTGCCATCTCTGGGAATTCACTATCATAACAAATTTGAATAGCTATCTTACCGCAATCCGTATCAAACACTTCAACACCATTACCTGGTGATACACCCCACCATTTTCTCTCATTTGGTGTAACATGAATTTTATATTGTTTTTCAATTGAGCCATCTCGTCTGAATAAGTATGAGATATTGTAAATATCTTCGCCCTCTTCCACAAAATGAGACCCACCAATAATATTGATGTTGTACTTCATAGCGAATTGATTGAACATTTCAATATATTCAGATGTATATGTCGTAAGTTTTCGAACAGATTCAGCTGGATTACTTTGTTCATCGAAACTCATTAATTGAGTCGTTAACAATTCAGGAAATACAACAAAATCACTATCTGCATCGTATGCAACATCTATAAAATATTCGATTTGGTTGGCAAATTCTTCGAAAGAATTAATTTTTCTCATCATGTAGTTAACGGTACAAATCCTTACTGGATCACTTGTTTTGAAATGTACATTACTTTTCGGAACATAATCTGGATTATTCCACTCCATTAATGTAGCAAACTTCATACTTTTTTTATCGTCATTCAAATAATTTGGATTTATTCTCATTAAAGTAAAATCATTCATAAGTTGAAATGTTAATACAGGATCTTTAATACGATGTTTAATTACACCTTGTACATATTCTCGAGGTGTTAATTCATCACTATATTTATAATAATTTGGAATTCTACCACCTATGATAATACTTTTTAAGTTTAATTCGTATGCAATTTCTCGTCTCGCCTCATATAGTCTAGCCCCTACTTTCATGCCTCTATATTCCGGATGAACCATAACTTCAATACCATATAAGTTATGACCTTGATCATTATGATTCGTAATATAACCATTATTCGTAATACTGTCCCAAGTATGTTTATCATCATATTCATCAAAGTTTATAATAAGTGATGAACATGATCCTATTATTTCACCTTCAAATTCAACTACGATTTGACCGCGTGGGAACATCTTCAAATGACTTTCTAGATGTTCTCTTTCCCATGGTTCCATTCCCGGAAAACATTTACTTTGTAATTCAATTACTTCATCTATATCATCAAATGTCATTTGACGCGTATTGATACTTACATTAAATTCACTATTTTCTATTGATTTTGACATGTTTCTTACTCCTCATCTATTTTTCTTGTTATACTTAATTATAACTTATTTTGAGTTACTATATGGTTTTTCCCGATTTTAAGAAAAATATTCCTGGAGGATACAATGAAAATTATAATACCAAAGAAATTTGATAAATTTACAATAGAAGATATGTTTAAGTCACTACATTTACCCAAAAAAGAACTTCATCTATTAAGAATGTCCAAAGAAATTACAGTGAACGACGAACAAAGTCACTTAAGAGCAACAATTTCAGCTGGAGATATCCTTAATGTTCCAGTCCTTGAAGAAACAAGCCAATATGTTTCGAGTTATCGCCTTGCTGAAGTTAAATATGAAGATGAATATCTTGCTATTGTTGTAAAACCAAAAGGTGTTAAAACACACCCGAATGATATGAATGAAGCAAATACTTTAATGAATCATGTTATATACACTTTAGATTCTGACTATACTGAACCTGTTCATCGATTAGATCAAGAAACAGTTGGACTCGTACTTATTGCTAAACATCCGATTGCGAAAAAAGTATTAGATCGTATGTTAGAAGATCGAGAAATAACACGAACATATAAAGCACAAGTTGATAGTCTACTTCCGTTGAAACCGCAAACGATTGATATGCCAATTGGTAAAGATAAATTCCATCCGAATAAACGCCGTGTTTCACCAACAGGACAACGCGCCATAACGCATATACTAGAAAGTCATATGTTAGATGAACATACTGCTGAAGTTGAACTTAAATTAGACACTGGTAGAACCCACCAAATTCGTGTTCACCTTGCCGAAATAGGTCATCCAGTTGTTGGAGATCCTTTATATAACAATAGTAAATTGAGACAATTAAAATTACACAGCTACAAAATCGAGTTTGAACATCCCTTCAAGGATGAAATCGTAACCGTAACATTAGATGATTAGTTAACATGAAATACGAGCTGTATAAATCATATACGACAAATAAAGCCAGTCGCCAAAATCATGCATTATGATTTTGGCGACTGGCTTGTTTATATAAGGTGAAATTTTATTTTTTAAACTTTTTTTTAAATCGATTAAACATACTATTTCTTTTACTTGTCATAGGTTTACCTATTTTAATTTGATTGTTCATTTCAAATTTTGTAAATGTCATAGCTTCTTTCATAAGCATATCTTGACTGTTTATTTCTTTATTACCACTTTGATTATATTCATATATACCATTAGAATTTTGAATTCTGCCTTTAAGGCCATCATTTAATTGAAGATTTAAGTAAGACATTAGTCGTTTAACGTATTCTTGATCAAGTACTGGAAATAATATTTCAACACGTTTAATCATGTTTCTTGTCATCATATCTGCAGATGATAGATACATTTTTTCATCACCATTATGATGAAAATAGTATATGCGTGAATGTTCTAAAAACCTACCTACTATACTAATCACATCAATATTTTCGCTTACACCTTTAATTCCCGGTTTTAAACAGCAAATACCTCTAATAATTAATTTAATTTTAACGCCACATTGGGATGCTTCAAATAGCTTATTAATGACTTTTTTGTCTGTAAGTGAATTCATCTTCGCTATGATTAAGCCATTTCCATGTTTTTTATGAGACTGAATTTCTTGATCTAACAGTTCAACGAAGAAATCTCTTATTTCAAAAGGTGCAACGATTAATTCATTATATTCAGGTTTCAGCGAATATCCACTCAAATAATTAAAGAAATTGATAGCATCTTCACCAATTTTGGGATTTGTTGTTATAATACCCATGTCTGTATAAATCTTTGCTGTTTTATCATTATAATTACCTGTACCTAAATGAACGTATGTTGTCACTTTACCTTGTACTTTCTTAATAACTAACGTAATTTTACTATGCGTTTTCAAGAAAGTCATTCCGTATATAACATTGCATCCCGCATCTTCTAGTCTTTTAGCCCACTGTACATTGTTTTCTTCATCGAATCTTGCTTTCAGTTCTACTAATACCGTAACTTGCTTACCATTTTCAGCAGCATTCTTTAACGCTTCAATAATCGGTGAATCACTACTCACTCGATACAGTGTTTGTTTAATCGCTAGTGTATCAGGATCTTCTGATGCTTCTCTTATAAAATCAACAATTGGCATAAATGATTCATATGGATGATGGAAGAATATATCTTTTTTTAAAGCTAAGTCAAATATATTGTGATCACTTAACGCTTGAGGAACTTGAGGTGTATATGGTTTGTACAATAATTCAGGAAACAGGTCTTCTAACTGGCCAACTAACGAAAATAATACCGTTAAATCCAAGGGACCATTTACTCTATAAATGTCTTTTTCGGTAATTTCAATTTCGTTCATAAGAAATAGACTTTTAACGTCAGCATTAATATGTCTACTATCTATTTCTAATCTAACAGCTGCGCCACTTTTTCTTTCTTTCAAAAAGCGCTCAATTTCAATTAATAGATCTTCTGCACCGTCTTCATGTATTGTAAGGTCTGCATTTCGTGTCACTCTAAATGTATACGTATTAATAACTTCAAATCCATTAAATAGTTGATCAATGAAATATAAAATGACATCTTCGAGAAATACAATATATTTATTACCTTCGTGTTCTAATTTGATAATTCTTTCTAATAAAGTAGGAACTGGAACAATTGCGGATTTAATCTCGCCATCTGTTAGTTGTATATCTACAAATAAATTCAACATTTTGTTATTTAATTTAGGAAAAGGTCTATATGCATCAATACCAAGTGGTGATAAAGTTGGTAATATTTCTAAATTAAATTGTTCATTTAATTGATTTATTAATGTATCATTTAATCTTTCTGGTTGTGTAATGAAAATGTTATAAGATTTGAGTTGTTCTTTCAATTCATTAAACCTCTTATATTGAAGTTCAACGTTTTCTCGGTTTTTTTGCTCTATACCAACAAGTTGTTCGGTTGGCGTTAGTTGTGCTTTATTCTCTCGTTCATTAAATCCCATCTTTACTTGATCTTTTAATCCGGCAACTCTTACCATAAAAAATTCATCTAAATTTGAGCTGTGTATCGCTAAAAATTTTAGTTGTTCAAGTAATGGATTATTAGGATCTAATGCTTCTTCAAGTACTCGATAATTAAAATCTAACCAACTTAATTCTCTATTATTATAAAACGCTGGATTATCTAAATTATATTTTTGTATATTTGCCTCCATATTGTATTTCACCCTCTCCGTATTTCATATAACATCGATGCCATACCATTTAATTAAATCGTACAAATATTAACCTTTTGTAAATTGAATATAAAGTTTTTTTGAAAGTAATTTTTCTAGATGTTTCTTTTGTCTTTCAGATTGATATGCTTCTGCAATTGGATCTGTAACATATTTTACGATTAATTCGTAATCTTCTTTCTCTTCCTGTAATTGTAACGTCGTCACACAATCTGTATTTGAAACATTTAATGCATGTGCAAATTTTATGATGCCGCCTAATTTTTGAATTTGTTCTATTTCACTATCTTTAAACCAAGCAGTATCTTTAACATAATATTTCAATAAAGATTTATTCTTAAAGCTTGCTAATAGAGCTAGCTTAACGCGTTCTTTATGTGACAATCCGTTAATGCTCGAATTAGCAATAATATAATACGTATGTTGTGAACTAGAATCCGCATCAATATATGACCCAAGATAATATAAATATAATGCCTCTTTAAATAATGCTTTGTCTGAATCAGATATATTCAAATCTATCTTGTCATTTAGTTGGTTTAATAATAATTCTCCTAATTTCATTCGTTGTCTACCGTTAGAAGGGTTAATATGATATTCATTTGCTAGAAACCGTAATGCATCCGGTGCAACTTTATCCTTGTTAAATAATTTAGGGAAGTCTTGCTTCAACATCGTCATGGCCACACCTTCTCTTAAACCTTTTCTTGAAAAAGTGAAATGTGAAGCATGACTTATTTCAAATAGTGCATTAAAAACAATTGCACTTGGCATAATAATATCGATTCTGTCTCTACTTAAACCATCCAAATCTTTTAGTTCACTTTTAGATGCATTTTTAAGCACATATAATACTTCTTCTAAATCTTTTTGATACATATCATAACCATGTACACCTGCAATTGGATAATCATGTAAAGCTTGGTGGATACGTGCATTATTACGTGCTGATCCACCTATTCCAATAATGGGAACCCCTTTGTCTTTTATCCATTTTTTTGATTCAAACTGCTCTTTAACAAATTTTTCGCATTTCTTAATTGCGCTTTTGTCGTTATGGTCCTTATTTTCAAAGAACATTTTCTCTAACGTTACGACACCGAATGGAAAACTAACTGATTCTTGTAATGTTTTGTCTTCAAAATATGTCACTTCTGTAGAACCACCACCAATATCGACCGTCATCCCATTCACGATATTAAGTGTATGTGTTGCAGCATAAAAACCATAAAACGCCTCATCTTCTTCAGGAATAATTTGAATTTCAAGGTTCGCTTTATCCTTTACCTCTTTAACAATTTGTTTTAAATTTGTAGATTGTCTTATTGCTGCCGTTGCTGCTGGTACTAATTTATCTACAGAAAACTTTTCAGCTACCTTTTTAAAACTAGTCAACGTGTCTACAAGAATATCAATCCCTTCTTGTTTCATTACTTTATCATCTGTTAAATATTGACTTAATCTTGCAGGTGTTTTGATATTTTGTAATTCATTTAAACCCGATGAATATGAACATTCAAAAATAACAAGCCTAATCGTATTTGATCCTATATCAATAAGTCCTATTCTTTTCATATGTACCTCCTTTTATTTATATTGATACACAAAAAGGTGCCTTAAGCACCTTTTTGTTTGTTTTCTATATTTTTCTAATAGATGCTTCTATTTTTTAGAGCCTATCATATCTTCTGGTTTAATCCATTCATCAAATTCTTCTGCTGTTAAATGTCCGGATTGAACAGCAGATTCTTTTAAAGTTAGCCCTTTTTTATGTGCATTTTTAGCAATTGCTGCCGCATTCTCATATCCTATATGAGGATTTAATGCTGTAACTAACATTAATGATTGATTTAAATACTTATCAATATTTTCTTCAATTGGCTCAATACCAATTGCGCAATTATTATTAAATGTTTCCATTCCATCAGCTAATAAATAAATAGACTGTAACGTGTTATATAAAATCACTGGCTTAAACACATTTAATTCAAAGTTACCTTGTGAAGAAGCTATTCCAACTGCAGCATCGTTACCCATAACTTGTACAGATACCATCGTTAACATTTCACATTGCGTTGGATTTACTTTACCAGGCATAATGGATGATCCTGGTTCATTTTCTGGTATTGAAATTTCAGCTAATCCCGCACGCGGACCTGAAGCTAACCATCTAACATCGTTAGCGATTTTCATTAAATCCCCAGCTAATGCCTTTAAAGCACCATGTACATACACAACTTCATCGTGTGCAGTTAATGCATGGAATTTGTTGTCAGATGATACAAACGCATAACCTGTTTGTTTACCTATTTGACGAGCTACTTTATCACCAAAATCAGGGTGTGCATTAATGCCTGTACCTACTGCAGTACCGCCAATTGCCAAATTTAATAATTGATCTTTAGACTGATTTAACAATGTTTCACATTTATCTAGCATATATCTCCAACCACTTATTTCTTGTCCTAACGTTAATGGTGTCGCATCTTGTAAATGTGTTCTTCCTATTTTGATGATGTCTTTAAATTGATTTTCTTTTTCTTTTAATGTATTTCTTAGTTTAGTTAATGACGGTAATAAGTTCGACTCAATTTCATGATATAATGCGACATGCATTGCTGTTGGATAAGTATCATTCGAACTTTGAGACATATTTACATGATCATTCGGATGAACTGTTTCATCTGAACCTTGTTTCTCTAAATATTCATTTGCAACATAACTCACAACTTCGTTCACATTCATATTACTTTGTGTACCACTACCAGTTTGCCAAACAACTAATGGAAATTGGTCGTTAAGCTTTCCATTTAATATTTCATCTGTTGCAAAAACAATAGCGTTTTTCTTATCGTCAGATAATTTACCTAACTCGTTGTTCGTAATTGCAGCAGCTCTTTTCAAATGAGCAAAGCCATAAATAACTTCGATTGGCATTTGTTCTTTACCAACTGGAAAGTTTTGTTTACTTCTTTGTGTTTGTGCTTTCCAATATTTATCTGCAGGCACTTTAATTTCACCAAATGTATCATGCTCAATTCTAAAACTCATTATTAATACGCCCCTTTATTTCTTTTATATAACATTTATCTTTCACTTTTATTATATCCTATTAAGTGTCCGATTTAAACAATCAGTTGTCTGAAAATTCACTTCAAATAAAAAACAAGAACCAAAGACATCGCTTCTGTCATAGGCTCTTGTTAATATGTTTAAGATTCTTGCTCTTCTTTTTTCTCTTCGTAATCTTCATCATTTTGTTCTGATATTTGTTCCATCTCTTTACCTAGTTCTTTAACATCATCTAAGTCTCGAACCATTTCATTTTCATCTTCAATATGTTTATCCAAAATATTCACCTTCTTAAGAGAATTGAATTGTGAAGTATGATCTTACGTCTTCTGGCAATCCTTGTGCTGCTTCATTATCAAGTACAACTGTTACCATTCTATGTTGTTTTAATTTAGCTGATGCTACTGAGCTACTTACTGGCTCTTCATATAATTTTTTAATTGCTTGTGCTTTTTCTTTTCCTGTAACGAGAACAATTACTTCTCTTGCAGGATGAATTTCAGAATCATAATCTAATCCAGTGTCACTGTCTTCTGTTAATGTAATCACATCTAACATTAATTTGTTTTTCTTCTTATCTGTATTTACTTTATCTTTAATTAACGATTCAACATCATTTTTAGCTTCTGCTTTTACTACTTGTTTAGTTGGAACACCAAGTTCTGTATAATAATCAGCTTTCCCATCGTAATCTAAAATATGAATTTGACTGAAATCTACAGGATTTTTTTTCACATCATCAAGTAATTCATCAAAAAAAGATGTATTTTCAGAATCTAAATTTATACCAACTACTGAAGTACTATCACCATTAAATTGTTTACGTACTAAATCTGCAACATAGCGTGTAGCAATACCTTTTGTTTCAAATACTTTAAAGTTTAAAGCCATTTTGTCCACTCCTCATTTCAACTTATCTATCATATTTATTATAATCATTAATCATTATTTATAACATACCCATTTTTAATCGTAGTTAAAACATTTATTTCTGAATCAACAACAACTAAATCTGCTTTTTTGCCAACTTTAATCGATCCGATTTTATCATCAACATTTAATCGTATGGCTTGATTTAAACTCGTTGTACGCCATGCTTCTTCTAAACTAATACCAGCAAAGTTCATTAAATTTTTCAAACCTTGATTCATTAATAGAATACTACCTGCTAAAGAGCCCGATTCTAATCTTGCTTCATTATTTTTAACAATAACGTCTTGACCACCTAAATCATATTTCCCATCTTGCATACCTTTCGCTCTCATTGCATCAGTAATAACACAAAAGTTTTTATTTCCCTTTGCTAAATAAGCCAATTTTACAGCATTTGGATGAGAATGTACGCCATCTACTATAACTTCAGTTGTAAGTCTTTCATCAGTGAGTGCTGCCCCAAACACACCCGGTTCTCTATGTGTAAAAGTTGTTTGCGCATTATATAGATGTGTAATGTGCTTTAAGCCATTATCAACCGCTTCTTCAATGCCATCGAAATCAGAAACAGTATGTCCAGCTGAAAATATAACATCGTGACATAAAGTTTTAATTGTTTCACCCGCTCCATCTACTTCTGGTGCTATTGTTACAATCTTTATTAAGTTGTTCGCGTGTTTTTGGAAGTCTTTGAATTTTTGAACAGATGGTCTCGCAACAAATTCAGGATTTTGTGCGCCAACTTTAAATTCAGAAATAAATGGCCCTTCTAAATGTACACCTAAAATTTCTGCACTTTGCTCATCTTCAGGCTTGAAGTTTGCAATATTTTCTAATGCTTTATTAACTGCTTCTGTAGATTGTGTCATCGTAGTTGCCAAAAAACTTGTTGTACCTTCTGAAAGAAGATTTTTAGTTAGTATATTTAAAGATTCTGGTGTTGCATCCATTGCATCTTGTCCATATCCACCATGAATATGAATATCAATAAAACCCGGTATGAGGTGGTGACCTTTTAAATCAATTTGCTCTAAATCACCTTCGTATATTCCTTTTCCAATTTTTGATATGATGCCATCTTTAACTTCAACAAAACCCGAATTTATAGTTTCTTCTTCTGTATAAATGACTGCATTTGTTAGTGAATATTGATTCATTTGAAAGTCTCCTTAAAAATATATTTAATTATTCATCTATTTCGTATATAATAAAGATAACATAACATAGCTAGGGGGCTAATTTAATGAACACGTTATTAATATGTATGGTCGGTGCCGCATTTTTAACTGCGATGTTAACAGCAGGTCGTGATTCTAAAGATTATGGTCTTAAAGAAGAAGATTTAAACAAAGAGCTTGAATCCTTAAAATCTAAATAATAATGAACTGAGACCAAAATGGTCTCAGTTTTTTTATTTTAAGACAAGTTCGGATAGTTTTGTTGTCTCAATGCTTCATATATTAAAATTGCTGCTGTATTTGATAAATTTAACGATCTAACATTTTCATTCATAGGAATTCTTAATGCTGTTTCTTTATACTTTTCTTTGACCCAATCAGGTAAACCTGTTGTTTCTCTACCGAAAATAAAGTAATGATCATCATTTAAATTACTATAATCAAATTCTGTATGTGGTACTTTACCAAACTTCGTTAATAAGTAATAATACCCACCTTCTGTTTTTTCAAAAAATTCTTCGATACTATCATAATAAACAATGTTTACAAATTTCCAATAATCAAGTCCTGCTCTTCTTAACATTTTATCATCCGTACTAAATCCTAGTGGTCTAATTAAATGTAATGTTGTATCTGTAGCTGCACAACTTCTTGCAATATTTCCTGTGTTTGCTGGTATTTCCGGTTGATATAAAACAACATGATTTGTCATAATTTATGGTCTCCTCGTCTCTAATCCTTTAATCATTTCTTGCTGTACTTCTTCTATTTCATGTTCGTAATGCGACATAACAAATGGTCTTGCCTCTTCTCCAAGTATTTGTCCAATTGCCCAATGTGCTGTTCCTCGTATCATTGGTCTTGGATCAGTTAAGGCAACGTCTTTTAATTCTGGTATTGCACTTTCTTCATTGAAATGAGCTAAAGCAATAATTGCATTTCTTTGAATTGGCTTCTTACCCCTCCAAGCACCAGCTAGATGTCCATAATTTTCTTTAAATTGCTTATTAGACATTTTTAATAATGGTACTAATCTTGGCTTTAATGTTTCAGGTTCTAATATAATATCATCATGTTCAGTATTAATGCCTCTATTTCTCGGACACACTTGCTGACAAGTGTCGCAACCATACAAACGATTTCCTATTTTGTATCGATATTCATCTTTAAGATAGCCTTTCGTCTGTGTTAAGAAACTAATACATTTTTGGCTATTTAGTTGTCCATCTCCAACTAAAGCACCCGTTGGACATCTATCAACACAAATATTACAATCGCCACAACTATCGATTACAGGATCATCTGGTTTGAATGGAATACTTACTAACATTTCTCCTAAATAAGTCCATGTTCCAAGATCTTCATTTATTATAAAACCATTTTTCCCTGCAAATCCTAATCCTGATCTTTCAGCTACAGCACGATCAGATAATACACCGGTATCTACCATTGATTTTATCTCAACGTCTGGTACTTTTTCTTGTAGAAACTTACTAAGCTTATCTAATCGATTCCTCATTATAGTATGATAATCTTGGCCCCATGAAGCTCGTGCAAACATACCTCTTCTATCGCCTTTCACACTTTTCGGAGCGCCTTTTAATTTGTTCGGGTATCCTACTGCTATAGCAATAATTGATCTGGCACTCGGTAAAGATAATTTAGGGACTGTCCTTAACTCAATATCACTTTCCTCAAAACCTGATGCATAGCCATTTTCATGATAAGTTTTGAGTTTCTGTTTTAATTCATCAAATGGATCAGCAGTTGTAAATCCTATACTATCTATTCCGATAGAATGCGCGTAATCTATTAATTCTTGCTTTAAGTTATCTAATTCCAGTATTATTCACCTCACTATCAAACATGCCTATTTATTTTAACATATCTATTCATTATATCTTGAATTTTAGAAATTAAAAGAGACATCTCCATCAAAAAAATCATTAAGATTTTTTTGATGGAGATGTCTCTATTTCAGTTCAACTAAGAATAGATTATTCTAAATTATTATCACTTTATATAATTGTTATTCTTAACTACGTCGTGATAGTTGTTCCAATCATGGTAGACTCGATACTTTTCATTAATGCATTTTCTACATTGCCGGGTATGATTTTGACGCTTTTACACCCTTGTTTAATTGCGACAATTGCACCAGTAACTTTTGGAATCATTCCACCATAAATTTCTGAAGTGTTTATATGTTTATTAATTTCTTTAATGTTTAATTCTGATTGAATTTTTTCTTTAATCATAACACCGGGTATATCACTTATAATAAATAAATCAGCATTCATTTCGCTTGAAATTTTATATGCTAAACTATCAGCATTTATATTGTATTTTTGATTGCTCATTCTATCAATACTAATTGGTGCAATAACTGGTATAGCGTTCAAACATATAGATGTTAAGGATTTCTTATTTACATTACTACATGTCGCTACATGTCCAAACTTAGGATCTAGCGGTTCCACATCAAATAAATTTAAATCCATACCGTTTAACCCAATCGCGTTTGGTCCAGACTTATTAAGTTTACTCACAATTGTAGGATTTACATCCCCTATTAGAGCTTGTGTTGTTTGATGTAACGTTTCATCATCAGTCACTCTTAATCCATCTATAAAATGACTCTCCACGCCCATTCTACTCAATTGTTTATTTATAAATGGTCCACCACCATGAACGACTATAGGCATATAATTTTTTTGTTTCATCAGTAGAATATCATCAATGACTGACTGACTCATATTACTTAATATGCTACCTCCGATTTTGATCACCGCATATTTCATGTTTAACAGCTCCCATTAAGTTCGATATAATGCATTTATTCGAACATATTCATAAGATAAATCACAACCAAACGCAGTAGCTAAAAATGGTTCTTCTCCAATTTTTACATCAATATCAATAGTATCTCTTTCCATTTTAGCTTTTAATTTTGATGCGTCATAAGGTACTGCCATTCCATTTTCAACGATTTTACTTCCGCATAAATTAACATCGACATCGTACGGAGAAATTGTTGAATCTGCATATCCTATTGCTGTAATGATTCTTCCAAAGTTCGGATCACCACCATGTATGGCAGTTTTAACTAAACTAGAACCAACGATCGTCTTTGCGATTTTATTAACTGTTTGTTTAGAATCTCCGCCTGAAACTGTAACTTTCACTAGCTTTGTAGCACCTTCACCATCTCGAGCAATACTTTTAGCTAAATATTGGCTTACATATTTAATTGCATTTGCAAATTTGTTCCATTCAGGATGATTTTTATTCAATGAGTTGCTTAATTTCTTGCCATTTGCCATTAAAATAACCATATCATTCGTACTTGTATCTCCATCTACTGTAATCATATTAAAAGTTTCATCAACAATTTCTTTTAAAAGTAAATTCAAATCTTCTAAATCAACATTTGCATCAGTTGTCATAAACCCTAACATCGTGGCCATATTTGGATTTATCATACCAGATCCTTTACATGTCCCACCTATCGTTATCGTTTCATTTTCAATTGAAATCGTAACAGCAGTATGTTTCGTTACTAAATCTGTCGTTAAAATAGATTCATTAAAATCACTTGAATTTACATTTGTAGATACGTCAATTTGATTAATACCGTGCTTTATTTTTTCCATAGGTAAAAATTCACCAATAAGACCAGTAGATACGACACCAACTTCGTATTCAGGTATTTGTAATTTGTCAGAAACCAATTTTCTCGTAAGTCTAGCATCTTGTATACCGCGTTCACCTGTACATGCGTTTGCGATTGCTGAATTAATGACGATTGCTGAAAGCTGTTGTGTTACATCGATGCTATCTTTTGTAATTTGTAATGGTGCAGCTTTATAAGCATTTTGAGTATAAACAGCTGCACAATTTGCAGGAACTGATGAATATAACCAACCAAAGTCTTTCTTTGACCTACGTAAACCAACATGCACACCACCAGCTATATAACCTTCAGGTGATGCCGCATCGCCTTCATTAATTATTGTCAAATCATTATGAATTACTTGTTCGGTTTCTTCCATCATCATCTTCCTCCATTCCTATGGATATACAGGTAATAAATCTAATCCTTCATTTTCTTTAAATCCATATAATTTATTTAAATTTTGAATTGCTTGTCCACTTGCACCTTTTACGAGATTGTCTATAACTGAAACGATTATTGCTTTATTTCTTTCTTCATCTACGTAAATTCCAATATCACAATAATTACTTCCCAACACTTCTTTCGTCTTTGGAAATTCACCTAACTGGCGAATCCTCACAAATGGTTTATCTTCATATGTTTTTTCAAATAATTGATGAATATATTGATTACTAACATCACTTGATAAATCAACATATATCGTCGTTAAAATGCCACGAGTCATAGGTATTAAATGCGGTGTGAATGTAACTTTTATATTTGAATGTGTTAATTCAGATAAGTATTGTTCAATTTCTGGTATATGTTTATGTGATCCTAATTTATATGCTGATAAGTTTTCGTTTACTTCACCGTAATGAACATTTTGACTTAAGCTCCTACCAGCACCAGAGACACCTGTTTTTGCATCTATAATGATATGGTCATGGTTGATCAATTCATTCGTAATCAATGGATATAATGCAAGTAATGTAGCAGTCGGAAAACACCCTGGGTTAGCGATTAAATTTGTCGTTTTTTGGTTTACATGAGACCATTCTGCCAAACTATAATTACTTTGATTTAAATATGTTTGTTCTGCAGGTTTTTCTCCATAATATGATTTATAAACTTGTGGATTTTTAATTCTAAAGTCACCTGATAAATCAATAACTTTAATATTTCTATCTAATAGTTGTGCTATAAAATGCTTACTCACATTTGAAGGTGTTGCAAAAAACACTAAATCACACTCAACATTCTCAACATCTAACGTAGTAAATGGTAACTTTACATTATCTTGTAGATGTGGGTATGAATTTTTAATGTCTTCGCCTGCTTTAGAATGTGAGAATATATATTTAATACTCACTTGGCGATGCTGATTTAACAATCTTATTAACTCTATTGCGCCGTATCCACTTCCTCCTACAATCCCTACTTCTAACATGTAAGCACTCCTTTATTATTTTCGTGTTACAATACTTTTGATAAAAATTGTTTCGTTCTTTCATTTTGAGGATTTTCAAAAATTTGTTCCGGTGCACCTTCTTCTTGTACTATGCCTTCATCCATAAAAATAACATGGTCACTTACATTTTTAGCAAAACCCATCTCATGAGTAACTACAACCATCGTCATGCCTTCTTTGGCTAGGTCTTTCATAACGGCAAGTACTTCACCTACAACTTCTGGATCTAACGCAGAAGTCGGTTCATCAAACAATATAACTGCCGGATTCATCGCAAGAGCTCTTGCGATTGCAACACGTTGCTTTTGACCACCGGACAATTTAGATGGATATACGTTTGATTTTTCTTCTAGGCCAACTTTTTTCAATAGTTGGTTTGCTTGGTTTTCCAACTCAGTCTTGCTCGCTTTTTTCAATGTTAATGGCGTAAGTGTTATATTTTCTATTACTTTCTTATGAGGAAATAAATTAAATCCTTGGAATACCATGCCCATTTTTTGTCTTAATTGATCTAACTTAGTTCCTTTTGTATTTGTTAAATCATTTTCTTCAAATATGACTTGACCAGAGGTAGGTTTTTCTAATAAATTCAAACATCGTAACAATGTACTCTTACCACTTCCGGATGGTCCAATAATGGCTACTACCTCACCTTTTTTTATATTCAAATTGATACCTTTTAACACTTCGTTTTGACCAAATGATTTGTACAATTCTTTAACTTTAATCACTGACACTGAACCTCCTTTCAGCAAAGTACATAACTCTCGATAATGTAAACGTCAATACAAAATAAAGTACAGCTGCTACTAGTAATGGTGTAAACGGATCAAATGATGCACCTTGTACGACTTGTGCATTAAACATAAGCTCACTAACACCTATAACTGACACGATTGATGATTCTTTAATAACCGTTACAAACTCATTACCTAACGCAGGTAATATATTTTTAATTGCTTGTGGCATTATCACTTTATTCATGGCTTGAGATTTATTCAAACCTAAAGATCTAGCCGCTTCCATTTGTCCATTATCAACAGCATTTATACCTGCTCTTATAATTTCAGCAATATAAGCACTACAATTAATAATGAGCGCTATAATACCGCAGATGAGCGCTGATAAATCTAGCCCGAGGACTGCTGTAGTTCCAAAGTAAACTAAGAACACTTGAACAAGTAATGGTGTACCTCTAATAAATTCAATATAGACAGACGCAATAGCTTTAAGTATCTTACTATTTCCGATTTTCATAAGTGCTAGGAAGCAACCAATAATTGCACCTGCTACAACACCTAGAAATGAAAGTAATATTGTATACCCTATACCATGTAAGAAATAAGAACCGTATTTACTAAAAAACGAACCATCATCAAACATTGCTTCAGTTGCTTTATCCTTATAATCTTTAATTAAATGTTTATCTTTTACTTCTTTAACACTTTTATTTACTCTATCCATTAATTTCGGCGAATTTTTTGGTAATGCAATTGCGGTCGTTTTATCCGCATCTCCAAATTTCACATCTGAGTATGATAGGTTTGGATTTTTTTCTAAATATGCATCTGCAACTGGTCCTTCTATAATCATGCCATCAATTTTTCCCGAATTGAGAGACATAATCACTTCTGGTACTCGAGTTAATGAACTCACTTGTGAATCTGGCATTTCTGATTTTGCTAATTCTTCTTGTGTTGTTTGTTTCTGAACGCCTATCATTTTCCCTTTAAAGTCGTCAATAGACTTCAATTTATCTTTATCTTTTTTCTGGATGATTAGCCTCTGATTAACTTCCATGTAATCGTCAGAAAAGTCTACTTCTTTTTTTCTTTCAGGAGTTGGAGCCATTCCAGAAATAATCATATCTATTTTTCCTGTTTTCAATGCACCTAACAAACTATCAAATTGCATATTTACAATTTTTAGTTTGATATTATTATCTTTAGCAATTTTTTTTGCTAGTTCAATATCAATACCTGCATATTCACGCTGACCATCTTTTGTATGTTCAAATTCATATGGTGCGTAATCAGCAGATAACCCTACTCTCAATTCTCCTCGTTCTTTTGCTTTATCCCATTGATCACCTGCAGCTTCTGCTTTAAAAGGTAATACAAATACAACTAATAGCATTGCACACATGAATATAAACATTGATTTAAAATATATATTTCTATTCAAATTCCTAACCTCCTGAAATGTTAATATTCATCATTATACGTAATTATGTAAATTTATGCAATCTAAATTTTAAAAATTATTCAGTTTGGTATAAATTCCGACTTATTTTACTGTATTTACACTTGTTCCTGTTTCAATTACTTCCATCGCACTATCCAATGCAACCTCTACCATATTCTGTACAGCTGTAGTTGTATAAAAAGCAATATGTGGAGAAATTAAGACGTCATCTCTATTCATAAGGTCTAATAATAATTCATCTTTGATTATTTTATTTGTATAATCATAAGAGAAATATTCAAATTCATTTTCATACACATCGAGTGCTGCGCTATGTATTTTACCTGTATTTAATCCACTTACTAATGCTTTAGTATCCACTGTTATACCTCTTGAAGTATTCACTATATATGCACCATTTTTCATATTTGAAATCGTTTCTTCATTAATAATATGTAACGTATCTTCATTTGCTGGCACATGTAATGTAATCAAATCAGCTTTTGATAAAGCTGTATTCAAATCTTGTACGTATTCAATTTCAGATAAAGATTGATCATTTGGGTCATATCCTATTACATTTGCGCCAAATCCTTTAAATAATTTTGCGCTCACTTTTCCTATTCTACCAACACCAATAACTAATACCGTCATACTTCTAAGTTCTTTAGCTATCACTTGGTCATCCCATGTAAAATCTTGATTGACCACTCTTTTTTCTATTTTATTTATATTTCTAACTAGTTCTAAAGCTCTACATACAGCAAATTCTGCAATAGCATTAGGACTATAAGAGGGTACATTTGTTATCGTTATATTATTTTTTTCAGCTTCTTGAATATTAAACATATCAAATCCTGCTGCACGACCAGCTATTTGCTTTATACCTTGCTTCTTAAGTTCAGAATATATTCGATCATCAAACTTAAATAGTTGTTGTGTACTTATAGCATCAAAATTTTCTAATTGTTCAACATTTTCAAGTGTTAAGTTATTCGTCGTACATTCAATTTCATGATTATGTTTTTCTCCCCACTTTTCTGCAAATACTCTTTCATCTTCTCTTATATTAAATAATTTTATACGCATTTTTTTATCCACCTTTTTCATTTTTTTCGAACATTGTACAAGTTTACATCAATTTGAAAGTTCAAACAACGTATTTTCTTAATATTCAAACAATATATCAATTTACAAAAAAAGAACCTTAGACATGTATGATGTCCAAGGTCCACATTACGTATTTATGATGCTTCTTTAAAAATAAATGATTCTTGTTTATATTTAGGTAGGAAATTTAAACATATTTTATGTACGATAAACGCAAACACAAACGGAATAACGAAATAAGCGAATATCAATATGATAATATTGATGACAATTGAACCATCCATGTATTTAATTGCATTTGCTGGTCCAACAAATCCTGTATAACCAAATCCTGTAGACATCGGTGTGCCTTTAATACCAACGAAATATGTAATAACACCACTCATTAGCCCATTTATAATCAAAGGTACTGCAATGATTGGACTTTTGAAATAAACTGGAATCATCATTTTAGCTGCACCAATGATTAACACTAAATTGATGCCTCTATCATTCACTTTCCATGACCCCATTAAGAAAGTAACACAAGCTGCTACTATCCCCATATTCCCCGCTCCTGCACTTAACCCTTGTAAGCCAACTGCAGTCGCAATCGCTACTAAAGAGATGGGTGTAACCATTAATAATGAATACGTTATAGCTATTAATATACACATTAATAAAGGATTAAATGTAGAAAACTGCTCTATCATGTTTCCAATACCTTTAGTCACAACGCTTACATATGGCAATGTAATCATGCCAATAAAACCGCTAAATACTGAAATGATGATTGGTAATATAAGCATATCTAAAGAGCCGAATTTGCCTTTTAATTTAATAATTAAAAAACAGCTTATAATAAGTACAAGCATTAAGTTTATAACATCGCCAATATTTGTAAAAATAAATTTACCTTGATTTACAGTAACGGCACCTGAGCCAATTAAACCTGCAGCCCCTATCATAACAGCGTCTGTTGCTTGAAATTTAAATTGATTTGCAACGACGACACCAATTATAAAACTCATACCAAACTGCATTAACAGTAACGCTTGATTAAACATTTCTAGTATAGGATGAAATTGTGATAAATAACTAAATAGCACACCTAGTATCGCATTAGGAACTAATGCAATCACGATACCAATTCCAACTCCATTAAGAATGTTAAAGAAAAATTCTTTTGTTGTAATACTTTTTGTCATATTAAGCCTCCATATGTATATATGTTAACATCATATAGGAGTTTATATTTTTAAACAATAGTTCCTTGATGAAATCTCATTTTCCACGATGCACTTCTTCTAACCCAAAGCGAACTTCTATTCGTCACGATATCATCGCTTTTATTAATTAATTGATATGTGATAAGAACAACACCTTTTTGTATCTTTGATGCTTCAAAATCCAATATATCAAAATCAAACGTATGCAATGTCGATTCTTTAATATCTTGTTTCGTAATAACTCGACCCGATTTACCTATTTCCTTAAAATCATCGTCTAAAATATCTAAGACGCGCTGTTTATCAGTTCTATTATTCGCCTCTAAATGAAAACATTCTAATTCATAAAACTGTTTCTTCATATGAACACCTACTTTATATATAATGATAAATTTTTAATTGATGATACAAGTTTTTGAAATAATTGTCAGTATAAATAATAAGATAGTGGCATTATGAAAAAAGTATCATAATACCACTACCTTTATACAATCAATATATATAAACAGTAAACTGGTTAAAGCATATTAAGATTTCACGCACTCATTAATTGTATTCTTAACATCTTCTGACAATAATGATTGTTCACTAATATCAATAGCCTTGTTTGTTTCGCTAGCTGTTTGTATATTACCATTCAAATTGAATGATTCTATTTGTGAATCTTCTTCAACACTGAGCGCCAGTATATTGGCACCATTTGTTTCAATATTTCCACCGATATTTAATTCTTTAAGTATTCCATTTGGTTTAAGTGAAATCGCTATCGCATCTAACTCTTGAATTTGTCCTTTAACTAACGATTCTCCAGTCGTTCCGTATGTGATCACATCGTTTAATATTTTGATGTTTCCTACAGGTTTTGAAAATTGCATACCAATTGATCCATCACCATATGTTATGATTGAATCAAATTGTGCTTTATCAATTGTTCCATCATATTGATTAAATCCTCTAGCACCTGATCCATATGTTTCAATAGGTTTTTCAGCAACAAAGTCGTGTACAACACCAAAATTAACAAATCCAATACCAGATGTACCATAAGATTTAATATAATCTTTGCACACCCACTTGTCTACTTCACCCCATACATCTAACACCATATCGTTCACACCATATGTTGTCACTGCTCCTTCGCATTCTATTAATTTAGCATGCGCACCAGAAACGATAAATATTCCACCTGTAATAATAGTTGGTTGCCCAAATGGAATCATGCCATTTGAATATATATTTTTTGTATGCAAATATTCTAAGTCAACTTTGCCGCCATCTTCACCAAAGCCACCGATAAAGATACCTGTTCCTATTACTGGTGCATTAGGTCTACCGATACTTACATTTTGAATATCAGCTTTAATCAATGAATCTTCTGCTTGATTATAATTATAAACAGTCAAAGCACCTTGATATACTGTAACACCATATGCAAGTGGTTTCTCAGTACCAAGACGAGAATCAGATGATACGATGTCTAGTCCATCAACTTTAAGTTTAAGTACCTTCTGTGGTGCTCTTGTTAGAAGCTGAACCTGTCCAGTAACTGTTAAATCATTTAGTTCGATCGTACCTAAATCCTCTTCATTTGATTTAATATAAATTGCTCTATGATTGCTCATCGTTTGAATTGATAAATTTTCTAATTTATTATCACCTTCTAAACTAATCCCTTCACTTGAATTAAACGCAATAAATACCGTTTTATTTCTGGTACCATGGATTTTAGTTCCTTTAGACAACTGAATTGAATAAGGTATTAACATAGATTGTGTTAATTCTATTTCTTTTTTCTCTTCTTTTAACGCTGATATAAATTCATTTAAATTGCTTACTAATGTACTCAAATTAACAAGCTCCTTTATTAAAAGTTTTAAACTATAATTTATATACCCTTATTTGAGCGTATTAAATCTAATATCTATATTTTTACCTTTGAACACCTATTCTATATATAATAATGAATTTTTAAATGATGATACAATTTTTTGATATAATTGTATGTATAAATAAGGAGGGAAATAAATGGCAAATTTAAAAGAAGTTGCAAAGCTTGCAGGTGTTTCTCCGACTACAGTTTCTAGAGTCTTAAATAACCATCCACATGTTAATAAAGATACAAGAAATAAAGTACATCAAATCATAGAAGAATTAAATTATATACCAAATATTAATGCTATAAATCTTATTAAAGGCAAAACAAATCTAATTGGGATTGTCATACCATTCTCAAATTACCCATATTTTTCGCAACTTATTCAAGGTATTTCTGAGGTAGCAACTCAAAAAAATAAAAAAGTGGTTTTATTTCAAACATCCTATGATAGTAAACAAGAACTTGAGGCCCTTGAAATGTTAAAATTAAAGCAATTAGATTCGTTAATTATTTGCTCACGAAATATATCAATAGCTACCATAGAATCTTATTTACAGTATGGACCTATTTCAATATTTGAAAATATTAAAAACACCACGCTTCATACCACTTACATTGATCATTATCATGCTTTTAAGCATGCACTTCAATACTTATATAAACTTGGTCATCGCGATATAGGATGTGTAATTAATAGAAGAAATAGTTCTAGTTCAATTCAAAGACTTTCTGCATATAAAGATTTTTGTTTAGAACATCATATTCCCATTAAAGAAGAATTAATTTTTGAGAATTATGCATTACTAGAAGATGGAAAAGCATTATATGAATCACTCAAAAAAACTAAAACTATACCTTCTGCTATTGTCATTTCAAGTGACCATACAGCTGCTGGATTATATTTAAGTTTATCTGAAACAGAAAGGAAAAATTTTTCCATAATAGGGTTTGAAAATCAAGAAATTTCAACATTGTTAAATATAACAACAGTAGATATTCCACTACATACCATTGGTATTCAATTATTCAAACAATTATCGAATAATAGTATTACTCAAACTAAGTTTGATACACATTTAATAAAACGACACTCCGTATTTAAATTAAAAGATTGACATGAAATGCATTTCTTATAATATCCTTAATTTACTACCAAATTAAGGGGGATTTAATATGAATAAACAGCGAATCGGAATAGACGGCTGTAATATTACAGCCGAAATATATTTAGAAATTGTTCAACATACAAATAATATTGATATCGTAGCATGTGCAGATGAAGTTCTCTCTAACGCAATAAAAATGAAAGATAAATATAATATCCCTAAAGTCATGACTAGATCTAAACTGTATAAAGATAACGAAATTGACTATGTTATAAAGCTATAAAAAAACAAACCAAAAGTATTCTTTTGGTTTGTTTCTTTAATTTTCAATGATTTGTAATAAGTTTCCACACTGATCATCAAATACCGCTAATTTCATATCTTCTACTTGTTTAGGTTTAGTCTTAAATTCAATACCTTTTGATTTTAAGTGTGTATAAGTTTCTTCAATATCATCTACACCAAACATTGTCACTGGTATGTTACTATTATATAGTTTTTCTTGATATTCTCTTGCGATTGGATTGTCATTAGGTTCTAATACTATTTCTACTGGATTATTCGAATTTTTTTCAACAACGGTCAACCACTTGGGACCTCCCATATCAATATTATGTTTAAGTTCAAAGCCTAACCTATCTGTATAAACTTCTTGGGCTATATCTTGATCTTCAACAAATATACTAAACGCAATTATTTTCATCATTTATAATCAGTCCTAACTATTTTTAATCTTATTATCTACATCTAATATACCCTTATTTTAAATTATTAAATATTAACTATGTAATCTCACATAATGAAATGACCTCTACTTAATTAGTAAAGGTCAAATAATTTATTTCAAATCAACCGTTAAGATTTCAAATAATTAATTAAATTTCCAAAACTTTCTTTAGCCGTTGAAGAACTAAATTTCTTACTTAATTGTACATCGTCCAACGCATGATTACTTAAATATTCCATGGCATCAGCTAATTCATTTATATTTCCCTCTTCTACTAATATTCCATTTTGATAGTTTTGAATTAGTTCATTTGGTCCATATCTTATATCGTACGAAACAACAGGACATCCATTATTTATACTTTCCATCACTGTCAGTCCAAAACCTTCAAATTGACTTGTTAAAAACGATGCCTTAGAATCATTAAATACTTGTAGTGGATTACTTGTGTAACCTTTAAATATTACATAATCAGAAACATTTAAATCATTAACTACAGGTTTCAGTCTTCCTAATTCATCACCATTATCACTACCATAAATCAATAATTTCGTTTTGTGACCATTTTTAATATATTTAGCAAAAGCTTCAATAATATGGTCTATTCTTTTTTCTTTAGAAATTCTCCCCATATAACAGAATTGGTCATCTTTACTTTCCTGATCTACAGTCTTATCTAATAGTTCATCTACAAAATGAGGTATAACTTTAATTTTATGTGCATCAATTTCAAAATCATTTAAAATATCATTCTTTTGATAGTCTGTTAGTACTAAATATTTATCAATTGAATCTGGATTTTGTAATGATTTTTTATAAGACCCTCTCGTTACATCACCATCATAATGGGTACTATGATATACCATTACTTTTTTAACATTCATACTACAATTAATTAATGCACTATCTAAACCTCTTGCATCGCAGAATACAATATCCCCATTCTTAAACACATTGTTATAATAATAAGTACATAAATCCCTTTCATATTTAAAAAATTTAAATGGTTTTTTATTATGATAAAGAGCAATTAGTTTAAGTTTATTCTTAATTTCTTCTGAAAAGAACTTCTTCAAATACATATTTCCACTGATATCGTAATACTCTTCATATA
>NZ_PPQZ01000004.1 GCF_002902525.1 Mammaliicoccus stepanovicii | reverse complement strand
GGAGTTCCTTACACTAGTCGTATTATGGGATAAAGGAACAATGAGTCTAAAAGAATTAGACGAATATATTGATATTAAACCTTATAAAAGAACGAGACTTTATAATAATTTAGTTAAAAAAGGCTGGATTAAAAAATCTCGTCCAGAAAATGATGAAAGAACAGTCATTATTGAAGTTAATAAAGATCAGATTAATGAGAAAAATGAACTTATAGCATTTGCATGTGAAGAAATAAAGAAAAGAAAAAATGAATTTCAAGAACAATTTAATTCAATAGTAGAAACTTGTAATATTTAATATAACAAAAGAGAAGCAATTCATGATTTATAGTGAATTGCTTCTCTTTTCTATATATTCGTGTTAATTTCGTTTTTCGATAGCAATAATATAAGGTGGATTATTTTTCTGATTTATAAATTGATAGTGTAAAACGTGTGCATCTTGTTGATCGATTGACTTAACAAATTCATTAACTTCATTAGATTCTATCTGACCTTCAGGATGACCTGGATAAACGACTAACACAATGATGCCATCTTTTTTAGTAATGTTAAATAAAGTTTGGATAGCTTCTATTGTTGTGTGTGAATTAGTCGTAATTTGCTTGTCACCTTTTGGTAAATAGCCTAAATTAAAAATTGTTGCATCGATAAATGGGTGGTCATTGTTAATTATAGAAGCAGCATGTTCGTGTCCAAGTTGAAAGTAGTGTATGTTGTTAAATTCTTGTGTTTTTACTTTAGTGTTAAGGATAGCTTCTGCTTGAATATCGAATGCATATACTTGTCCGTTTCTCACTTGATTTGCAAGGAATAAAGTATCGTTACCATTACCACAAGTAGCATCGACTACTATACTATGTTCATCAATATGTGATTGGATAAGTTTTCTCGCAAAAGGTAAGATGCCATCTACAATCATGACTGAATACCATTTAATTTTTGATAATGACTACCTTGCATTGTGCCACGTTCTTTTAATTCATTGTCAATCGCATTAAGCACTTCCCATTTATTAACACTCCACATTGGACCAACCATTAAATCAATCGGACCATCACCCGTAATTCTATGAATGATCATTTCTTCAGGTAAAATTTCTAACTGATCACATACAAGTTTCGTATAATCATCTTGAGTCATAAACTCTAGCATGCCTTTTTCATATTGTTTGACCATCGGCGTACCTTTTAATAAATGTAATAAATGAATTTTTATACCTTGAACATCCATTTGAGCGACTTCTTTAGCAGTTTCCATCATCATATTATAATCTTCACCAGGTAAACCATTAATAATATGTGTACATATATTAATGTTATGTTTTCTTAATTTCTCAATGCCTTCATAATAACACTTCATATCATGGGCACGGTTTATTAAATCTGATGTTTCTTGATGTACAGTCTGAAGACCGAGTTCCACCCATAGGTATGTTCTTTCATTTAATTCAGCTAAATATTCAACGACATCATCCGGAAGACAATCAGGTCGCGTTGCAATAGATAATCCCACTACATTCTCTTCAGCCAATGCGGCTTCGTATTTTTCCCTTAATACTTCTACTGGTGCATGTGTATTTGTGAATGCTTGAAAATAAGCAATGTATTTACCTTCAGCCCATTTTTCATGCATTTTATCTTTAATTTCTTTGAATTGCACATGAATGGGTTCTGCTCTATTACCTGCAAAATCACCACTACCAGCAGCTGAACAAAATGTACAACCACCATGTGCAACGGTACCATCACGGTTTGGACAATCGAATCCACCGTCAATTGCTATTTTAAAAATTTTCTCACCAAATTTATTTCTTAAATGATAATTCCATGTATGATATCTCTTATTATCAAACGCATAACGGAATTGTTCTGTCATAATATTCCACATCCTGTTCTTGAAACTTCCTAAAGCATTTTAACATATAATATTGAACTTTTGCAGAAAAAGGTTTAGACTATTCAAATTGAGAATAGATCAAGATTGGAGTGATTAAAGTTGAAAATGCCGAAAATCGTCAAAATGCTTATTATTGGTATGGCGATTAATATAACTGGATCTAGCTTTTTATGGCCGTTAAATACAATATATATGAATGAAGAATTAGGGAAGAGCTTGAGTACTGCCGGAGTAGTTTTAATGATAAATGCATTTGGCAGTGTGATTGGAAATTTATTAGGTGGATCTTTGTTTGATAAAGTAGGTGGTTTTCGCTCCATAATCTTTGCATCTTTATTGAACATAGGAAGTTTAATTGGACTAAATTTCTTAAATGATTGGCCATGGTATCCATTTTGGTTAGTTATATTAGGATTTGGTGGTGGCATTATTGTTCCAGCAATTTATGCAATGGCGGCAGCGAGTTGGCCAAACGGGGGACGCACTACTTTCAACGCAATATATTTAGCCCAAAATTTAGGGGTATCAATTGGAGCTGCGGCCGGAGGTTTTGTTGCTGATTTTAGTTTCCAATATATCTTTATGGCAAATTTATTGTTATACGTAATTTTTATCATAATTGCATTAAGATATTATAATATCGATTTGGATATACATGTTAAAAATAATGAGGGCATCACGAGTGCTTCGAATATTAAAGATAAAAAGAAATTTACTGCACTTATTTTATTATGTGTGATGTTCGCGTTATGCTGGATTGGATATGTACAATGGCAAACAACAATTGCTACGTATACACAATCAGTTGGCATTTCATTGAAACAATATAGCCTGTTATGGACAATAAATGGTGTGTTAATTTTATTAGGTCAACCTTTAATTGCGCCATTTATAAATCGTTTTAAAGAGCGTTTAAAATTACAAATGGCTGTCGGACTAGGCATATTTATTGTGAGTTATTTAGTAACAAGTATAGCGGAACAATTTACAATGTTTATTGTAGGTATGGTTATACTCACATTTGGAGAAATGTTTATTTGGCCGGCAGTACCGGCAATTGCAAATAAATTAGCGCCAAAAGGAAGAATGGGTGCATATCAAGGAATTGTAAATGCTTCATCAACAATTGGTAAAGCTTTTGGACCAGTTGTTGGTGGCGTAATCGTCGATGTATATGATATGAAAATCATGTTTTATAGTATGATCTTGTTAATTTTAATAGGTTATTATTTCTTAATGATTTATGACAAAGGAATAAGAGAGCAGACAACCTATAAATAAAACTTGCATATTTTCTTGAAATTGCATAATATTAGGGTAAGTAGTAAGGAGAATACACTTATATGTGAATCTTAAGAGAGTCAGTGGTGCTGAGAACTGATGATATCCATATGAAGTCACCTTAACAAATGATTTAATTATATAAAGCAATCTCAATTCTTATAAATGAAGTGCACTGTTAAAGTGAATTCTGGGTGGTACCGCGGCATAATGATAAAGTCGTCCCAACTGTTAAGATAGTTGGGATGGCTTTTTTTATTTTTTAGGAGGAGTTATTAAATGAATTATAATCATCAACAAATTGAAAAGAAATGGCAATCTTTTTGGAATCAAAATAAAACGTTTAAAGCAAGTGATAATGTTGGACAAAAGAAATTCTATGCATTAGATATGTTTCCATATCCATCAGGTGCGGGCTTACATGTTGGTCATCCTGAAGGTTATACGGCAACTGATATTATATCTAGATATAAGAGAATGCAAGGCTACAATGTATTACACCCAATTGGTTGGGATGCATTCGGGTTGCCTGCAGAACAATATGCAATAGATACTGGTAATGATCCAAAGGAATTCACAGCTAAAAATATTTCAACATTTAAACGCCAAATTCAAGAATTAGGTTTTTCTTATGATTGGGATAGAGAAATTAATACGACTGATCCTGAATATTACAAATGGACACAGTGGATATTTATTCAGTTATATAATAAAGGGCTAGCATATGTAGATGAGGTTGCTGTGAACTGGTGTCCGGCACTAGGTACAGTATTATCTAATGAAGAAATTGTTGATGGTGTATCGGAACGCGGTGGTCATCCAGTCGTACGTAAACCAATGAGACAATGGGTTTTAAAAATCACAGAATACGCTGACAGATTGCTTGAAGATTTAGAAGATGTCGATTGGCCAGAGTCTATAAAAGATATGCAACGTAATTGGATAGGACGATCTGAAGGTGCTGAATTAACGTTCAAAGTAGATGATACTGACTTATCATTTGATGTATTCACTACAAGACCGGATACAATTTTTGGTGCAACTTTTGCAGTCTTATCACCAGAACATCCACTCGTTGATAAGATCACTTCAGAAGATGAGAAAGAAGCGGTTAAGGCATATAAACATGCAGCTTCACTTAAATCAGATTTAGAACGAACAGATTTAGCAAAAGATAAAAGCGGTGTATTCACTGGTGCTTTTACAACAAATCCATTAACAGGCAAAAAAATGCCTATTTGGATTTCAGATTATGTATTAATTAGTTATGGTACTGGAGCAGTAATGGCTGTACCAGCACACGACGAAAGAGATGGAGAATTCGCTGAAAAATTCAATTTAGATATTATCACTGTATATAACGATGAAGGCCAGATGATTGATTCAGGTGTTTTAAATGGATTAACTAAAGAAGAATCTATACCTAAAGCGATAGAATTGCTTGAAGCTCAAGGAATTGGTCGTAAAAAAGTAAGCTATAAATTAAGAGATTGGTTATTTAGTAGACAACGTTATTGGGGAGAACCAATTCCAGTCATTCATTGGGAAGATGGTACGATGACGACAGTACCTGAAGAAGAGTTACCATTATTATTACCAGAGACAGATCAAATTAAACCATCTGGTACTGGTGAATCTCCACTTGCAAATATTGATGACTTTATAAATGTAGTTGATCCAAAAACAGGTATGAAAGGTCGTCGTGAGACAAATACGATGCCACAATGGGCAGGTAGTTGTTGGTATTATTTAAGATACATCGATCCACATAATGATAAACAACTAGCAGATCCAGAAAAAATTAAACACTGGTTACCAGTAGATTTATATATTGGTGGAGTTGAACACGCAGTACTTCATTTACTCTACGCTAGATTCTGGCATAAAGTTCTATATGATATTGGTGTTGTACCTACTAAAGAACCATTCCAAAAGTTATTTAATCAAGGCATGATACTTGGTGAAGGTAATGAAAAAATGAGTAAATCTAAAGGTAATGTAGTAAATCCTGATGATATAGTTCGTTCACATGGTGCAGATACATTACGATTATATGAAATGTTTATGGGTCCATTAGATGCAGCTATAGCTTGGAGTGAAAATGGATTAGATGGTTCACGTCGATTCTTAGATAGAATATGGCGTTTACTCGTAACAGAAGACGGGAACATAACGAATAAGGTTGTTATTGAACCGACACCTTCTTTAGATAAAGTTTATAATCAAACAGTTAAGAAAGTTACAGAAGACTTCGATACTTTAAATTTCAATACAGCAATTAGTCAAATGATGGTATTCATTAATGAATGTTATAAACAAGAAAAAATTAATAAATCATATGTTGAAGGATTCGTTAAATTACTATCACCAATTGCACCACATATTGCTGAAGAATTATGGAATAAGTTAGGACACGAAGATACGATAACGTATGAAGAGTGGCCAACATTCGATGAATCGTTACTTGTTGATAATGAAGTTGAAATTGTAATCCAAGTAAATGGTAAATTAAAAGATAAAGTTAAGATTTCGAAAGACCTATCTAAAGAAGAGATGGAACAAGTAGCACTAGATAACGAGAAAGTTCAAGCTGCTATTGAAGGTAACACAATACGAAAAGTTATTGCGGTACCTCAAAAATTAATTAACATAGTTGCAAACTAATATAGGTAGGAGTGGATTAATAATGAAAGAAGTATCAGTAACAGAATTAGCAAACCTTGTGTCATCAAGTGACCCAATTAATATTATTGACGTACGTGAAGATGATGAAGTCGCTTTTGGTGTTATTCCTGGCGCAAAACATATTCCAATGGGAAACATTCCAGATGAACTGAAACATTTCAAAGATAATGAAACTTATTATATTGTTTGCGCAGGTGGCGTAAGAAGTGCAAAAGTTGTAGATTATTTAAATGATCATGACATAGATGCAGTCAATGTTAAAGGCGGTATGAACGAGTGGGGCGATGACGGCCTAGAAAATAATAGAGTTTAAAAAAGAAATATTGAGTATCTCTATACAAAAGAGCAGTAAAAATTCTTTGTAATAAGAATTTTTACTGCTCTTTTTATTTATATGAAATAAAAGTTATGTTAGATTAAGATAATTTTTTGAAATAAATATATTGAATTTGAAAAATTTAAAATTCATGCATTGCTGCATTTAATCCGGCTACGTATCCTGTTACAAGCGCACTTGTAATGTTGTATCCTCCGGTATAACCATGTATATCTAGTACTTCCCCTGAGAAAAATAATCCTGAGCACAATTTGGATTGCATCGTATGAGGCTCAATTTCTTTAATGTTGATTCCACCACCCGTAACAAAAGCTTTATCAAGGGGTAATGTACCATTTACTTTGAAAGTAAATCCTTTTAAATTATCTACGAATTTTCTTATATGTTGCTGCGATATATGATGATACGTAATTTCTTTGTCAATATCAGATTGATCTAATATAAAATGGAGATATCGTTCTTGAATGATACCTTTTAGTCCGTTTTTAATCGCTTTGTTTGGCTCATCCTTTAACTTTTTAATAATTTGTTGTTCTAAGTCATGTTTCTTAATTTCAGGGAATGCATCAATAGACATATAAATTTCTTTAGATTTTTGAGATTTTTGTTCTTTATATACAAATTGGCTACATCTTAAAGCTGCTGGTCCAGAAACACCGAAATGTGTAAATAACATATCCATTTGATGTGTAATACGAGGTTTGCCATTTTTCTTTAATACTGATAAGCCAATGTTTTGTAAACTTAGTCCTTGTAAAGATTTATTCTTAATGAATGGTTCGCTTGACGTAATAGGTACTTCTGTAGGAAAGAGTTCAGTGATCGAGTGACCTAATTTTTCAGCAAATTTATAACCATCTCCGGTTGAACCCGTGTGAGGTACACTACATCCTCCTGAAGCAATGATTACAGTGTTCGAAGGGATAAATGTACCATCATTTAATTGAACACCGGTAACGTGTTGATTTTCGGATTCAATTAATGTTACGGTCGTTTCTTGACGTATTTCAACGCCATTATCTTTAATCGCTTGAACAAGTGCTTCAACGACATCTTGAGCTCTATTAGAAACAGGGAACATTCTCCCGTGGTCTTCTTCTTTCAACATAACATTTCTAGATTCAAAAAATTGAATGATTGATTCATTATCAAAAGTAGAGAAAGGACTGTATAAAAACTTTCCATTTCCAGGAATATTTTCTATAATTTCAGCATAAGGCAATCTATTTGTGACATTACATCTACCACCGCCAGAAATACGTAATTTACGGCCTAAACCTTTTTTCTTTTCTATTAAAAGAACGCTTTTGCCATTTTTACTTGCGCTATAAGCAGCCATTAAACCGCTTGGACCAGCACCAATTATTATTGTATGATACATAAGTTACCTCCATATGTTGATGTATAATAGTTTAACTAAATTTGTGATTTAAAAAAAGTAGTAGAAAAGAAATAAACCTGTTATTATTAAATTTAAAAGTAAATTAGATAGGGATGAAAATATGTCAGAGAGTAAAGCTTTAGTGAGGGGGACATTCCTGCTCACTGCCAGTATATTAATTACAAAAATATTAGGCATTTTATATTTAATACCATTTTATGCAATTATAGGTGATGAAAAAAACCTTGCACCGTTTACATATGCTTATCAACCATACACAATCATGATAACAATCGCAACTGCAGGTGTTCCATTAGCTGCTGCAAAATATGTATCCAAATATAATGCACTTGGTGCACACAAAGTTAGTCAAAAATTATATCGATCGAGTTTTGTCGTTATGATTACTTCTGGTGTTGTAGGTTTTCTAATATTATATTTACTATCACCAACTATTGCTCAGTTAACTTTAGCGAACAAGGAAGGAATAGAAGGTGGATGGACAGTTGAAGATATTACAACTGTGATTAGAACGATTAGCTTTGTTGTATTGTTTATTCCTTTATTAGCTACTTGGAGAGGAATCTTTCAAGGGTTCAATTCGATGGGGCCAACTGCAGTTTCTGAAGTAACAGAACAAGTTGCACGTATAGCATTTATCTTAGGTGGCAGTTATATTGTCTTAAATATTATGGATGGTTCTGTTTTAGTTGCCAATCAAGTGGCTACTTTTGCTGCTGGTATAGGCGCAATTGTAGCGTTATTAACTTTATTATATTATTGGATCAAGAGAAGACATCTTATTAAAGCTGAAGTCGCGCAAGATACTAGTGATATAGATGTCTCGTATTTCAATATTTATAAAGAAATAATTAAATATAGTATTCCATTTGTTATTGTTAGTTTATGTTTTCCAATTATTAATTTAATTGACCAATTTACACATAATACTGGTTTAGCAATGGATGGGGTAAATAGTGAGTTACAAGATATTTACTTTACAATGTTAAGTATGACAACAAATAAAATTGTCATGATACCAACGTCATTAGCAGCAGGGTTTGCAGTAAGTTTGATACCGTTTATAACAAACACATACAACTCTGGAAGAATCGATGCGATGCATCATCAAATTAGAAAGTCACTAGGTGTCCTTCTTTATTTAACGATCCCAGCATCTATCGGTATCATGGTTTTAGCACAACCTTTATATAATGTTTTTTATAATTATAATTTAATGGGTACAGAAATTTTATTCTGGTATGCACCAGTAAGTATATTAATTGCATTATTATCAGTAACAGCTTCTATGTTACAAGGGATAGACAAACAAGCTCTAACAGTGTGGATCGTAATAAGCGCATTAGTTATAAAAGCAGTGATTAATTTACCTTTAGTAATGGTTTTCCATACTTTAGGTGCAGTGTTAGGTACTGCAATAGCATTACTGACTGCTGTTGTATTAAATTGTATCGTTCTATGGAAATATGCGGATTTTAATTTTAATGTGACATTTTATCATACATTGAGAATTACTTTATATACGATAATCATGGTTCTATTTGTAGAAGTAAGTTATTTCGTATTGACGTTATTTATAGACCAAACTTCGAAAATAGGCGCATTAATTATTTTAATAGTTGGTGGCATAGTTGGAATGATTGTATATGGATATTTAACGATGCGTTCTCGTTTAGCAGATGAATTTTTAGGTGATATTACAAGTAAAATTAGACGCAAAATTAAGTGGGTGTAATGATGAGATTAGATAAATTTTTAGCAAATTCAGGTATTGGAACTAGAAAAGAAGTTAAAAAATATTTAAAGAAAAATTTAGTTTCAGTTAATGATGAAATAGTTAAAAAAGCAGATATGCATATAAATCCTGAACAAGATGTCATTACGTTTGAAGATATTCCGATAAGTTATGAACCTGTCGTATATTTAATGATGAATAAACCAGCTGGATTCATTTCAGCAACAGAAGATGATGAACATGAAACAGTCATCGACTTAGTACCTGAATATATGCACTTAGATTTATTCCCTGTAGGTCGATTGGATAAAGACACTGAAGGTTTAATTCTATTAACAAATGACGGAAAATTTTCACATAAAATTATGAGTCCAAAACAGAAAGTGCCTAAATTATACTATGTCGAATTAGAAGGTACGATTCGGGATGATGCTGTAGAAATCTTTAAAGCTGGAATCGATTTAAGTGACTTTACATCATCACCAAGTGAGTTAGAAATTATTGAAAATGATTATGAGTCTATAGCGCATGTAACTATCTATGAAGGTAAATTTCATCAAGTAAAAAGAATGTTTCATTCAATAGGGTGCGAAGTCACATATTTAAAAAGACTAAAAATAGGTAACTTAGAATTAGATGAAGATTTACCAGTTGGAGAATATAGACATTTAACAGATGAAGATTTTCATAAATTAAATGTTGATTTGTAATGTCGAAGATGTTTAATATGAATTGAAAAGGGTATTAAAGAATATATTATGAAAATAGAGGTGGATACAAATGGCTAAAAAAGCAGGTTTATTTAGAACATTGGTTGTATTAGGCGGAACTGCAGCAGCAGTTGTCTTGTCTAAAAAGGAAAATAGAGACAAACTTAAAAATGAATATGGTAAATACAAAGAAGACCCAGAAAATTACAAAGAAAACGCAAAACAGAAAGCGAACGAAATTAAAGATAAAGCACAAGACGAATATTCTAAGTATAAAGAAGATCCAACTTCATACAAAGAATCAGCAAAAGAAAAAGCAAAAACTGAATTTCAAAAAGCTAAAGAAGATCCAAAAGGATATGCTTCAAATACAAAATCACGCTTGAAAAATCAATCTGATGATCCAATCGATCAAAGAGAAGCGAAGTTTGATGATGAAGGCGGAGCAGCTAACAATAATTTAAGAGTAGTTACTGAAGAAGACTTGAAAAAATAATAAGATTTATTGTAGACCGGCAAACACGATGAATTGCCGGTCTATTTTTTGTGTTAAATAAAAGTAAGACATACAAATTGGGAAATAATAAGATTTAAATTTTAATTAGTGAGAAGACCATAGACGTACGTAATAGGAAATATGATTTTGAATAAAAAATTTAAAAATTATCTGCATTTCTATTTCATATTTCTTAAAATATCATGTATTATAAAGATAACTATTTAAGTAAGAAAGAGATGATTTTCGATGTGGAGAAATAAAGTTAAAGAATATGAAGAAGATATCATAAATGATTTAAAGGGGCTCCTTAGCATCGAAAGTGTTAGAAATGATGCAGAAAGTACATACGATGCACCAGTTGGCCCTGGACCTAAAGAAGCATTGAATTTTATGTACCAACTAGGTGAAAGAGATGGTTTTTCATTTAAAGATATTGAGAACATTGTCGGAAGAATTGAAGCTGGTAAAGGCGAAGATTTACTTGGTATATTATGTCATGTTGATGTCGTGCCTGCAGGAACTGGATGGGAAACAGATCCGTTTAATCCTGTTGAAACGGAGACATCTATTATTGCGCGTGGTTCTTTAGATGATAAAGGCCCAACTATTGCTGCTTATTATGCAGTTAAAATTTTAGAAGATATGAAAGTAGATTGGAAAAAACGTATACATATCATTGTTGGAACAGACGAAGAATCTGATTGGAAATGTACAGACAGATACTTCGAAACAGAAGAGATGCCAACTGTAGGCTTTGCACCTGATGCTGAATTCCCATTGATCCATGGTGAAAAAGGTATCGTAACGTTTAATATATTACAGTCAGGTTATGTAGAAGATAATGATGAACCAGAAGTAGAATTAAAAGCATTTTTCTCTGGTGAACGCTTTAATATGGTTCCTGATACAGCTCAAGCCAAATTATTAATTAAAGAACAAATGACAAATGTTGTTCAGAAATTTGATTTATTCTTAAATGAATTCGAAATTGAAGGAGAAACGTCCATTGATGAAGGATTCTTAAACTTAACAATTTTCGGTAAGTCAGCACATGGTATGGATCCAACTTTAGGTGTTAATGCGGGACTATACTTAATTAAATTTTTAAATAGACTAAATTTAGATAAATATGCAAGTTCTTATGTTAAATTCGCCAATGATTACTTAGTAGACTCTCCTAAAGGTGAAAAAATGGGAATGAAGTTTGCTACTGAAGAAATGGGTGAGGTTACTACTAATACTGGTATATTGAGTTATACAGATGTTGATGGTGGCCAATTTGGTATAAATTTAAGATACCCAGAAGGATTTGACTTTGATCAATCTTTATCTCGTTTTAAAGCCGAAGTTGCAGAACGAGGATTTGAAATTGAAATGGATAAACATCAATTACCACATTATGTTGATAAGAATGATCCATTTATCAACCAATTGTTATCTGCTTATCGTGATCAAACAGGAGATCAATCAGAGCCGTTTACAATTGGTGGAGGCACTTATGCTAGAAACTTAGATAAAGGTGTCGCATTTGGTGCAATGTTTAGAGATTCTGAAGATTTAATGCACCAAAAAAATGAATATATTACAAAAAAACAATTATTTGATGCAACAGCAATTTATTTAGAAGCAATTTATAACGTTTGCGTATCGGGGGATGCTAAATGACATATATTTTTATAAATAATAAATTTGTAGATGAAACAGAAGGTAATGTGAGTTATTCAGATAGAGGATATAATTTCGGAGATGGTATTTATGAATATCTGCGCGTTTATGACGGTAAATTATATACTGCTAAAGAACACTATGAAAGATTGTTTAGAAGTGCGAAAGAAATTGGACTTAATTTAAGCGAATATACGGTTGAAGGACTAATTGATATTACGAAAGAATTAGTCAATAAGAACGATGTTCAAAATGGTGGTGTATATATTCAAGTTACACGTGGTGTTGCACCTAGAAATCACCCGTTTCCTAGTGAAGATACAAAGCCAGTATTTACAGCATTTTCTAAAAGTTATGATCGACCATACGATGAATTAGAAAATGGTGTTAAAGCAATCACGGTTGATGATATTAGATGGTTAAGATGTGATATTAAAAGTTTAAATTTACTTGGGAATGTATTAGCTAAAGAAAAAGCCACTCAATGTGACGCACAAGAAGCGATACAGCATAGAGATGGTATCGTAACAGAAGGTAGTTCAAGTAACGTTTACGCTATTAAAGAAGGCAAGATTTATACACATCCAGCTAATCATTTAATTTTAAATGGGATTACACGTCGAGTTATTCATAAAATTGCGAACGATATAGATGTACCTTTTATAGAGGAAGCATTTACAGTGGACTTCTTGAAAGATGCTGACGAAGTTATTATTTCGAGTACATCAATTGAAGTAATGCCAGTTATTCAAATTGATGACAAAATCATTAACGATGGTAAAGTCGGAGAAATTACAAAAAAATTACAAAAATTATTTGATAAATCTATAGAGTCTAATATATAAAAAAATTAGTGTAAATTTAATATGCCTGTAAATGAGATGAATACAGTATAATT
>NZ_PPQZ01000039.1 GCF_002902525.1 Mammaliicoccus stepanovicii | reverse complement strand
ATATTAGCAATACATTCATATTAGAATGGTACATTAAAAATGTAATAGAAGACATACTTTAAAGGAGTATGATACATGCAATTCTTTAAAAAAATTATAATTTCATTTCTCCTCATAACACTACTACCTCAAGCAGTAAGCTTTGCTTGTGAACCTATCTCAGTTGAAGCAATTGACTAAACTCCTAATAGGGAGTTCTTTTTTTGTGTCAAATTACATTTTGCGTAATAAATTACATTATATTTAAAATGAAAACGCTTAACTTATTTAATGTTAACGTGATAAGATATAAGAAATTGTATATATATAAGGAGGACTTGCTATGCCTGTCGTTAAAGATTTTTTTATCGCGTTATCTAACAATAAATTCATGAATGAATCTGCTAAGAAAATGGGTCCTGCACTTGGTGCAAAAAAGGTCGTAGCGGGCGTTGATATTGATTCAACAATCGATACAGTAGAAAGATTAAATATGAGGGGTATTTCATGTACGTTAGATAATTTAGGCGAATTCGTTACAACTAGACATGAAGCATTGGAAGCTCAACAAAATATTGTTGAAATTATGCGCAGAAATTATAATGCTAATATTGATGCTCATGTTTCAATCAAATTAACTCAATTAGGAATTAATATAGACAAAGAATTTGCTTACAAAAACACAAGGGAAATATTACTAAAAGCACATGAATACGGGAATACATTTGTTAATATTGATGCCGAAAAGTACGAGGATTTAGTTGGTATAACAGAAACTTTAGACCGACTTAAAGGTGAATTCAAAAATGTCGGAACTGTTATTCAAGCATACTTATATGATGCAATGAATATTATGAATAAATATCAAGATGTTAGACTTAGATTAGTTAAAGGCGCATATAAAGAAGGTCCTAATGTAGCATTTCAAACAAAAGAAGAAATCGATTCTAACTATATTAAATTAATCGAGCATAGATTATTAACATCAAATGCATTTACTTCAATCGCAACACACGACCATAATATTATTAATCATGTAAAACAATTCGTTAAAGATCATCATATCAGTAACGATCAATTTGAATTTCAAATGTTATATGGCTTTAGAACAGATTATGCATATGAACTAGCTGGGGAAGGCTATAATTTCACAATGTATGTACCATTCGGAGAAGATTGGTTCGGTTATTTTATGCGTCGTTTAGCTGAAAGACCTCAAAATCTTAACCTTATTTTACTTGATATTTTCAATAAGAAAAATAAAGAAAAAATTGCAGTAGGTGCTGGTATTATAGGCGCAGCATCTTTATTAGCAATTGGTGCTTCAAAATTATTTAAGAAAAATTAACTACAAAAGGAGTAGAACGGAAATCAATTTTAAAGATTTCTGTTCTACTCCTTTTAATTTATTGAATTGAATATTAATTTTATATCGTTTCTTCGATATTTTTTAATAAATTAGCCATTTCTATAGCTGCGGTTGCCGCTTCTCCGCCTTTGTTACCTGCTTTTGTTCCTGCTCTTTCTATTGCTTGCTCAATCGTTTCTGTTGTAACTACGCCAAATATTACAGGTACATCTGCAATTTCGTTTACTTTAGAAACGCCTTTTGCTACTTCATTACATACATAGTCGTAATGTGTTGTTGCACCTCTTATGACACATCCTAATGTAATGACTGCATCGTATTTACCTGATTGTGCTAGTTTTTTAGCAACGAGTGGGATTTCAAATGCGCCAGGAACATATGCAACATGGATATGTTCTTCTTCTACATCATGTCTTATGAGGGTATCTTTTGCCCCGTCTAATAATCGCCCTGTTATAAAATCATTAAATCTACTTACTACTATTGCTACTTTCAAATCTGTACCTATCATTTTTCCTTCAAAATTCATGATTCATTGCTCCATTCTATTTATAGTAAATGACCCATCTGTTCTTTTTTTGTAAGCATATATTCAGAATTATTATCGTTAGGATGTATTACAATTGGGATTCTATTCGTAATATTTATTCCTAAATCTTTTAATTGCTGAAATTTATCTGGATTATTGCTTATTAAATTAATATCATGGATATTAAAATATTTTAATATATGACTCGCTTCTGTATAATCTCTTAAATCTGCATCAAAGCCTAATGCTTTATTGGCACTAATGGTATCATGGCCTTGTTCAATTAATTCATATGCTTTAAGTTTATTTAACAAGCCAATACCTCTACCTTCTTGAGGTAAATACAAGATGATACCTCCATGTTCTTTTATAAACTTTAAGGAATAATCTAGTTGTTCCCCACAGTCACATCTTGAACTATGAAACACATCGCCTGTTAAACATTCCGAATGAATTCTCACATTAGTATGGTTGGTTAATTCACCAGATGTAATCGCTAAGTATTCTTTATCATCTAATTTAGATGTAAATCCATACATTTCAAATTCTCCAAATGTAGTTGGTAAGTTAACTTTAGATTCTAATTGAATAATATTGTCATGTTTTTTTCTATATTTGACGAGTTCATCTATCGTAATCATTTTTAATTGATGTTCTAATTTAAATTGGTACAATTCATCTCTATTTGACATCGTGCCGTCATCATTCATAATTTCACAAATAGCACCAGCAGGCTTAGCACCAGTTAATCTTGCTAAATCTACGCATGCTTCCGTATGTCCAGTTCTCGTTAATACACCATTATCCTTAGCTATTAATGGAAAAATATGACCTGGCTTTACAAAGGCTGCACTTGATTCTTCATTAATGAGCCCTTTAATTGTATTTGTACGTTCAAATGCGCTAATGCCTGTTGTGGAAGATTTATGATCCACACTTACAGTAAAAGCTGTTTTGTATTTATCATTTGTTTCTGTCATTAATCCTAAATCTAATTGTTCAGCTATTTCTGCACTTATGGGTGAACATATTAAACCTCTAGCAAATTTAGCCATAAAATTAATCGTATCCGCTTCTAAATATTCAGAAACCGCTACTAGGTCACCTTCGTTTTCTCTATTTTCATCATCAACTACGATAATAGGTTTACCTTGTTTCAATTCTAATATTGCTTCTTCAATTGTATCGAACATATATGTTACCTCCTAAAATCCTAGTTTTAGTAACTTCTCTTGAGAAATACCATCTTTACTTTGATTTGTAATTTTCTCTACATATTTAAATAATAAATCGGTCTCAACATGAACATGGTCGCCTTGTTTCTTGTTTGCAAAGATTGTCCTATTTCTCGTTTCCGGAATTAAATGAATTTCAAAAGAACGATCATTTAAATTAAAGATTGTTAAGCTAATGCCATCTACTGTAACTGATCCCTTACTAATCATTTGATTGAGTAACGATTTGTCTACAGCAATTTCTACTATCCATTCATCTTTTTTCTTTGAAATACGCTTTATATTTCCTTTACCATCAACGTGACCACTAACAAAGTGACCTCCAAAGCGACCTCCAGCAAGCATCGCTCTTTCTAAATTAACTTGATCATTAATTGAAATTGTATCCAAGTAAGTTACGGATATAGTCCCTGTAATAACTTCCACTTTAAAACTTGTTTCTTGTTTCTCAGTCACAGTTAAACAAACGCCATTAACACTTACTGAATCTCCTAGTTTTAAATCATCTGTAATTTCAGGCGCATGAATCTGCATTGATTTCACGCCACTTGTTGATTTTACATTTATAATCGTACCTACAGTTTCGATAATACCTGTAAACATTAACTCACTACTTTCTTAAAACAATTTTGACATCTTCACCAATGATATCTGTTGATATAATTTTAAATTGTTTAGCTTCGGATAAAGGATAAACATCATGTGTTTGATAATATTGATATTTGCCTTGACCACCAATCATTTTCGGGGCTTGATAAATAATAAGTTGGTCTACTAAATTTTGCTCTATAAATTGACTTATAAGGTTTGGGCCAGCTTCAACCATGACATTAGAATAGCCTTCCGTATATAAGTAATGTAGAGCTGCTTTTAAATTTAATTCATCTAATTTTTTAAGTTTAATATTTTGATTTTTAGTTATTTTAAAATTTGATTGGTCAGTTATGATGATGACTGGCTTTTGTTCATCATTAAATATATCTAAACTTTCTACAAAATGAGATTTCCGTGTTAAGACAACTCTTTGAGGTTCTCTATAACTTTCTGTTCTAGATGTTAACAAAGGATTATCTTTACGAACTGTTTCTCCGCCAGTTATGATGGCATCGTGGTTACTTCTTAACTTTAAGACATCTTGTTTAACGTCTTTGCCTGTTATCCATTTACTTTCTTGAGTATCAGTAGCAACTTTACCGTCAAGACTTGTAGAAACTTTTAAAGTTACAAAAGGCATTTCTAATTCTTGTTGTACAAAAAATGATTCATACAATTGCTCTGCCCTTGTTGACGGGCTATGTGTTACAGAAATACCAGCTTCAACTAACATATCATGACCACTTTTATTTAAAGAACGATCTTTCACAGCATAAACTACTGCATTTATTTCATGATCTATAATCGATTTCGAACAAGGCGGTGTCATACCGTAGTGCGAACAAGGTTCTAAAGATACATAAATTGTAGCGCCTTTCGCTTCTTCTCCTGCCATTTTTAATGCTTGTATCTCAGCATGAGCCTCACCCTTTTTTAAGTGCGCTCCAAAACCAACGATTCGATCTTCTTTAACAATTACAGCACCTACAGACGGATTTGTACTTGTTTGTCCTTGTAATTTTTCTGCTAAGTCTATTGCAAATTCTAAAAATTGATTCATTGCGCTTCCTCCTAAATAAAAAAAGACACCAAAATTAAGATTTCGGTGTCTTGGGAGTAAAAACGTATCAAGAAATAAGCCTTTCTATTAGAAGGCATTGATATTTTTGTATGTCAAATAAGCGTAAATAATACGCTTATCTATTCTTTCTCCCATCCAGACTATACTGTCGGCTTCAGATTTACACTGAATCAGCCACATACTATAAAACGCATGCAGGTCGCGGGCTTAATTTACCGCCGGTTGGGAATTTCACCCTGCCCCGAAAGAATATTATTAAATTATATACATCAGTTATCACTGATGACCATATTCTATACCATTTAACTATGAATTACAAATCAATCTTATTGTCTATTCACTTACTTTTATTTTTTGATTTTGATTTTTTCTTTTTACGTCGTTCTTTAAGTTCAATGTATAAATCGTTTACCGCATTTACAGATTGATCGACTAATAAGGAAACACCATTAACATCAAAATTCACACCACTCGTTAATTGTCCAATAACTTTTAAATTAGGCATTGTACCAAATTTAGGACTAATTACTTCATTAGAATATGGTAATACTAAAATACCACCAAAAGGATGTGGTGCAACAATTTGTTTATTCTCTAACCCTTTAATAAAATGTTCATGTTCATCTAATTCAGATAGAAATTTTTTAGGTCCTGTCGCATTAATGATGTAATGAAAACTATATTCATATTTATCATTGTCATATTTCAATCTAAATTTACCATAATATTTACGAATATTTGTCAGTCCCTCTTTAACAATAATATCGCCATTTTCAATCCATTCGATTAATTGTTTCGCAGATGATTGAGGCATTGGGTTTGCATTTCGTTTAAAATGATGTCCATATTTATTTATAAATTCCGTCTTATCATTCATCGTCATTGCATTCCAAATTGGAATCATGTGATGTTTTACTTCTTCTACAAATGATTGAAAGTGTCCTACTTCATCTTCATGTTTCAAATCGTATTTCAAATTATATACATTATCCGCTTTAAATCTATTGAGCATTTTCTTTAAGTTAATATTTTGATATTCACATTCGCGTTTAAATAATTTTTCAATTTCTTTTAAAGGTGCAATTCCTTTATGGTATTTCATTAATTTCTCAACTTCTTTATTACAGAGGTATTTAAGTTTAATGTTATGTTTCTTACCACGGACTGTTGGAAATTGCGCATGTCTAGATGTTACGACTATTGGTAATTGTTTATGATTTTCCATAACAAATCTTATGACGTCGACTGCACTTAGCCCTGTTCCAATTATTGCGATATCATCATTTTGTTTAACTTCCTTTAAGGCATGCGTTGTAGGATATGGTGATTCAATATATCCTTTCAAACCAGATAACTGATAAGGATCTTTATACGGAAGTGTACCAATCGTTATAAAGACATAGTCATATTTCTGGCAAACCGCTTCTTCATCTTCAATATAACAAACATCTATCTTATATTGACCGCGTTCATCACGAATTTCTTCGACATAACAACTTTCAACTTTATAATTATGGACAAAAATATTATCATGACGCTTCACAAGATTTTGCAAGATACTTTTCATATAATGTCCAAAGACAAGTCTCGGTAAATATTTAGCTTTGCCATAATCGAACGTAGCATTATTTTTATACCATTTCTTAAAATCTTTCTCATCATCTGGGTCTAAAGACATTTCTTTAGCTGGTAAATTTATGAGTAGTCGGTCACTATCATTCTGAAATGGTTTCCCCATCCCCATATCTTCAGCACTATCAAAAATATCGACCGTAATATCTTTAAAATGCTTATGTTTACTCAATTGATTTAATGTACTCACACCTGCAGTACCCATTCCAATAATTGCTACTTTCAATCTTAATCCCTCCAATTTGACGATTTAAAACAAGTCGATTGCTTTCATTTTTCTTATTATACCCTTTTATGAAGTTTTTACTTTTATAAAATGATTTTATGCAAAAAATGTGTACCCAATATTTTACATATAACATTCCACTAAATTGTACACACGTGTATATAAACACGCATTTTTCCATGAATCATCTAATTTCCTACGTTAATTAAATATCAAATTAAAAAGATGATATACAAGTCTTTAATCAATGTTAATTTTATAAATATGCAACTAATATGCTATAATAATATACGTGTTTAAATACAAAATTAAATAAAGGAGACATAATATGTTATCAATACAAGATTTAACAAAAGTGTATCGTGGCGGTAAAAAAGCCGTAGATAGTATTAACATGGAAATTAATTCGGGTGAATTTATAGCGTTTATCGGGACAAGTGGTAGTGGGAAAACCACTGCTCTAAGAATGATCAATCGAATGATTGAAGCAACTAGTGGAACGATAACCCTTGATGGTAAAGATTTGAGAAAGATGAATCCGGTCACATTAAGAAGAAACATTGGTTATGTCATACAACAAATTGGCTTGATGCCACATATGACAATAAGAGAGAACATCGTATTAGTACCAAAACTACTTAAATGGTCTAAAGAAGAAAAGGAAAAAAAAGCTAAAGAATTAATTAAATTAGTTGACTTACCTGAATCTTATTTAGATTTATACCCTTCACAATTATCAGGTGGACAACAACAGCGTATTGGTGTTGTAAGAGCACTTGCTGCAGATCAAGATATTATCTTAATGGATGAACCATTTGGCGCATTAGACCCCATCACGAGAGACACACTCCAAGACCTTGTAAAAACACTACAACAAAAATTAGGTAAAACTATTATATTTGTAACGCATGATATGGATGAGGCTATTAAATTAGCAGATAGAATTTGCATTATGTCAAAAGGCGAAATCGTTCAATTTGATTCCCCTAACAATATTCTTAAAAATCCAGCAAATGATTTTGTTCGTGACTTTATTGGTCAGAATAGACTTATTCAAGATAGACCAAATTTAAGAATTGTTGATGATGCTATGATTAAGCCAATTTCTATCACATCTGAAAAAACAATTGATGAAGCTGTAACAATTATGCGCGACAGACGTGTCGATACATTATTTATTACGAATCAAAAAAATAAATTAGTTGGCTATATCGATGTTGAAGATTTAAATGAAGGTTACCGTAAAGGTAGCGATTTAATCGATATCATGCATAGAGATATTTACACAGTAAAAACAGGAACAATGCTACAAGATTCTGTCAGAACGATTCTTAAAAGAAATGTCAGATTAATTCCAGTAGTTGATGAAAATTATCAAATTAAAGGACTTATAACTAGAGCAAACTTAGTAGATATTGTTTATGATTCCATTTGGGGTCAACCAGATGATTCTTTAGAAAATAGCGAATTAAAATAAGGAGTGAATGAATGTGATTGAATTTTTACAAGTTAACGGTAATGAATTAATACAAAAAACATTAGAACACTTCTATATTTCACTATTTGCTTTATTACTAGCAATGATTGTCGCAATTCCTTTAGGTATCTTATTAACTAGAACGAATCGTATTGCGAAAATTGTATTATCTATAGCTAGTGTTCTTCAAACTGTTCCATCATTAGCAGTGCTTGCCTTAATGATTCCATTTTTAGGCGTTGGTAAGTTACCTGCAATTTTAGCTTTATTTATTTATATATTATTACCCATCTTAAATAACACGTACATCGGCATTAATAACGTTGATAAAAATGTTAAAGGTGCTGGTCTAAGTATGGGGATGACAAAATTCCAAGAGATGTTCATGATTGAATTACCATTAGCAATATCAGTCATTATGAGTGGTGTTAGACTTTCAAGTGTCTATGCTATAAGTTGGGCAACGCTTGCTAGTTTTATTGGCGCTGGTGGTTTAGGTGACTTTATATTCAACGGACTAAATTTATACCAACCTGATTTAATTATCGGTGGTGCAATAAGTGTTACGTTAATCGCACTATTAATGGACTTCGTACTTTCTAAAGTAGAAAATTGGGTAACACCAAAAGGCTTAAAGGTCTCAAGATAGGAGGACAATTATAATATGAAAAAATACTTTAAATTGTTAATTCCGCTCTTTATTTTAACCTTAATAACTTCTGGGTGTTCCCTACCCTTTCTTGGAGCATCTGGTGATAAGAATTCAATAAAAATCGGAATGCAAAATACAAGTGAGTCTCAAATAATGGGACACATGGATAAATTAATGATAGAACATGAAGCGAAGAAAAAGAACATTGATGAGAAGAACATCCAACTCATCAATAACTTAGGTTCATCTACTGTAACCTTTAATGCTCAAAAAACTGGAGATATAAACATATCAAGTGCCAGATATACTGGTACAGACTTGACTGGTGCTTTAGGTATGGATCCTATTACAAATCCAAATAAAGCATTTAAAGTTGTTAAAAAAGCATTTAATAAAGATTACAAACAAAAGTGGTATGAATCATATGGATTTGAAAATACTTACGCCATGATGGTTACAAAAGAAACAGCTCAGAAATATAACTTAAAAACTGTTTCAGATATGAAGAAAGTAGCTAATAAATTAGAAGCTGGTGTCGACTCCTCATGGATGAAACGTGCCGGAGACGGTTATCCTGCTTTCAAAGAAAAATATGGTTATGATTTCAAGCGTACGCGTCCTATGCAAATAGGATTAGTATACGATGCCTTACACAACGGAAAAATGGATGTCGTACTTGGATATACAACGGACGGCAGGATTGCAAGTTATGATTTAGTCGTACTTAAAGACGACTTAAACTTCTTCCCTCCTTATGATGCTAGTCCGTTGGTTAATAACTCTTTAATTAAAGAAAAACCATATGTAGATAAAGCAATGACAAAATTACAAGGTAAAATTTCAACAAAACAAATGCAGAAATTAAATTATCAAGCTGATAATGATCTAAAAGAACCTGCAGTTGTCGCTAAAGAATTCCTTGAGAAACATAATTATTTTGATAATGAAAAGGATGGTGAATAATTTGGTAAATGAAAATTTATGGTCACAAATAATAGATTACTACTCAACAAATGGCGGTTATATCTTTCAATTGTTTTTAAATCATTTACTTATTTCAGTTTATGGTGTTTTATTTGCTGTAATTATTGGCATACCTGTTGGTATATTTATTGCGAGGTATTCTAAACTTTCTGGATACGTTATCTCGATTGCCAACATCATACAAACGATCCCTGCATTAGCATTGTTAGCAATCTTAATGCTCGTAATGGGTCTTGGTGCAAATACTGTAGTTATGACTGTATTCTTATATGCCCTATTACCAATCATCAAAAATACGTACACAGGTATTCAAAGTGTAGATACAGGAATTAAAGATGCCGGTAAAGGTATGGGGATGACAACCAAGCAAATTTTAACGATGGTTGAACTTCCACTATCATTATCCGTAATGATTGGTGGCATAAGAATCGCATTCGTTATTGCAATCGGTGTTACAGCTATAGGTTCATTTATTGGTTCATCAACACTTGGTGATATCATTATTAGAGGTACAAATGCTACAGATGGTACTTCTTTAATATTAGCTGGTGCAATTCCTACCGCATTACTAGCAGTGTTAAGTGATATTGTGTTAGGATTTATAGAACGTAAGCTAGATCCAACAAAGAAAAATCAAGAAGGCCCTAAAATACAAACACTTTCGGAGTGATAAGATGAAATTTTTCGTTAAACTAATTGTCTCAGTTATTGCAGTAATACTCATTTTACCTAAGAAAAAAGCAAAATAAATTATATCTGTATTAATTTGAGTATACTAACTTTTGCAATTAATAAATATTTAATGTTAATATTAAAAAAACAAAGGAGGCAGTTATATGAAATTTAGAGTATTAGGAAGTCTATTCTTATCATCTACCCTGCTATTAGGTGCATGTGGTAATGGTGGAGATAATAGTGCCAAAAAAGAAGACACTAAAAGTTCTAGCCAAGTCGTTAAAGATTTACAAAGTAACGCTAAAGATGTAAAAAGCTACCATACAGATAATAAAATAGACGTATCAGCTAAAGGTGAGCAAAGCCAAAAAGTTAAAGTTGGTATGGATGTTGATGAAAAAGAAACTGCAAAATTACAAATGGACCAAGCTGACCAAAAAATGACAATCTATGTTCAAGGCAAAAAAATGGTAGCAAAAGCTAATGGTCAATGGATTGATTTATCTTCACAAGTAGAAAATATGGACATTGATAGTTCATTGAAACAATTAAACTATGAAAAATATGCTAAGACATTAAAACCATTTGAAGATGCGAAAGCTAAGAAAGTTGACGATGGTTATGAATTAACATATAAAATCAAAAACAAAGAAGACTTTACTAAGTTAGCAAATGCATCTGGTAATAAAGATCAACTTAAACAATTTAAATCTCAAGTTGATAAAATTACTGGTAATGCAGTATTAAAAGTGAACAAAGATAATCAAATCAAATCTTATAAACTTAATGCAAAATTAACTAAAGATGATAAAACTGCAAACATGAAAACTGATGTAACTTATAACAAAATAAATAAAGTTGATGAAATTAAATTACCTGATGAAGCGAAAAATGCTAAGAAAATAGAAGATATGCAAAAAGATTCTTCATCAGAAAGTAGTTCTCAACAAGCATCATAATAGAAAACAACTTAAGACATGAAATGCTTAAGTTAAATAAATCCCCCTAATCAATTTAACTCATTTGATTAGGGGGATTTTTCTGGAATTATTTGTTATTTTGTTTGTCGTGTTTCTTATCTAATGCTTCAACTGATAACGTATTATCCGTATCTTCATATTTATAAACAGTATAATATTTTCCTTCAGTTTTCAATTCTTCATAAAAATCAGCTATTATCCTAGCATTACTTTGAGCCCATTTAATATCCGTTGCATATTGATGTACACCTGGCTTTTCTGGATTCCATCTCATGCTATATAGCGTGTTTTGTTCAGGATTTGATAAGTAATGATCATGTATAAACTTCGCTCCACCAGTGATAGCTTTCTTAGGAGAATCCCAACCTTGTTTCTTGGCATATCTTGCACCTGTACCAATTGGGTCTTCATCTAAAGCACCTACACCATAAAAATTATAATATTTCTTACCGTCAGATTCTGATTTAGAATGTGCTACTTTTCCTTTATCAGTAAGCATGACGCCATTAGCGAGTTTACTTTTGTTATTACCTGTCTCTAATATTGCATGACTGATTAAATATACTTCATTAACATGTTCTTTCTTTGCGGCGTTAATAAATTGAGATGTATATTTTTCTAGTATTTCTTTTTTTCGTAACATATGATGTATACGTTTTTCATCAATTCCTTGATATTCAGATAAATTTAAAAATTGATAAACTTGTTTTTTATTTGTAAGTATTTTTTCTACATCCATAACATCGCGAATTTCATTTCTTGTTGCATCTTTCCAGTTACCTGACTCTGTTGCGATTTGCATTTTAGTATCATTCTTATATTGTTTTTCAACTGCCTTGTCAAGTGTTAAAGGAACTTCAACATCTTCTTCTTGTTTATTCACTTCATAGAATTTTAAATGATTTGTAATCAAATAATAGAACAGGCCAAGAATTATTGCTAAGACAAGTAATAATACAAATATATTTTTAAATGATTCTAGCCTGGCGTTTTTCATTATTTCACCTCTAAGTTAATAAAGCTATTCTGAATCAATTTACTTTTTCTTACAGTTTCAAAAAATTGATTACTTCTTATATTTTATAGGAATACTCCACATTATTC
>NZ_PPQZ01000038.1 GCF_002902525.1 Mammaliicoccus stepanovicii | reverse complement strand
TTTTTATAGTCTGTGTAGCAATCACTATTTCTTTATTTTTTATTAAAAAAACAGATTATATAAAATCTACAGGAATTATACAGTCTAAAAATGACCCTGTTAATATTACGACAGGCAATGACGTCAAAATTAATAAGATATTAAAAAAAAATAGCCAATTTATTGAAAAAAATAATAGAGTAATCAATACTCAAGATATGGCAGACGATAAAAATCAAATGAAGTCTAAAATACAATATAAAAAAGATAAATTGGATGATTTATCTATCCTTACTGAAAAAATAGATAAATATCCTTTAGAAACAAATAACAAGTTACATACAGATTATAGTTTTAGATATTTAAAAAACTATATAAAACTCTATAATGAAATAGGCTATTCAGATAATTTACAGCGTAATAACATTAGAGACCAAAGTATTCAGCAATTAAATGAAAAAATGGATGTATTGAACGATGAAATACAAGAATTATCCTCAGTTAACAACAATGATATTCATGATTATGCAACTAATAGTGGGTATATCTTTTATCCAGAAGAAGTACAGGAAGGGTTAATTGTTACAAAAGGAAATGTTTTATATCAAATATTTCCAAATAAATACAAAGAAGTTGTTACTTATATTTCTGGTGAGGATATATTAAATTTAAAACAAAATCAAAAAGTATCAATTAAATTTAAAACAAAAAAAGAAGAGTTTCTTATTTCAGGGTTAGTAAAATTTATTTCTCAGTTCCCTGAAGAATCCAAGAGTGGTGAAAATCTTTATAAAGTAAAGGTTTCTTTAAAAAAAAGTATTCCTAGTAAATTGGAAAATATATATTATCTTAAAGGAGTATCATATATAGAGTTAGAGAAAGAAACAATTGCTCAATATCTATATAGAAAATTGAAAGAATAAACCAAAATAAGTCTAAAAAGTAAAGATTCAGAAACTTAAAAAAATAGCAAAAATCACGATATGTAAACTGCATTCTGTCAAGTTGATATATATAATTAAAATGTCTTGTTGGTTGAACTTATAGCTACGTTATAAATTCAGCAATTTTTAATGTTATCCAATCAGTATTATAAAAACGGATATAATTTGTTATTTCAATTACTGCATGATTATAATTAATAGGATCTCCATTTTTTGTGGTGGGTATATAATTTTAAGTGTTATATTTAAATATTAATTGATTACTTACCATCCACTCTTGCCTAAGAATCTCACTTCAATTAAATTTGGTAATGCCAAATTGGATTTTCCGTTCGTCTATATTCCTCGTGCGTAGTGAACAGAATCACAATAAATGAATGCAACACTTGCCACTTGTGCTAGTGTTGTTTCTTTTATAATTGATTGATGTTTAAGGTGAAATCGAGTTACACTCCAAAGACTAGGACAAACTTCTCACTTTTTTACTTGATTTAAAAAGGATGAAAATGCTGGACAATCTGACTTCTCTAATGCGCTCCTAAGTTGATGTAATCAACTTGGACCTAAAAGCAATTTGGAGCACTTCTCTCTACTACTATTTCACATTCATAAAAATAGTATCAACGGTATGAAAATGTAGCGAAGCCCATCTACCGTTGTAGATTACTTCGCTACTATTCTTAGTATGTTTATTATAAATCTGATTAATAATTTGTTTGTTCATTTTCTTGATTATGAGGTGGATATAAAGCATTTTTATTTTTATGATAGAAGTTTACAACACTACCATAAACAAAGTGAGAAATTATAATCATATAGATGAAGCCGATAATATATAAGAATATACCAAAGATAATTTGTAAAGCTGTAGGTAGTATTGAAATAATTAAAGCTGATATTATGCATAGTACTGCAAATATAATATAAGCTATGATGAAATAGAGTAAGTTACTGAATAATAATTTCCAAGCATTATTTGGTCCCTTGCTTGTTATATTCCAACCTATGGAAAGTTTAGTGAAAGTAGGTAACGATCTTTGATCGACATGTACAAGTATCGTATTCGCTATAAAGATAATGATATAGTAGATTGGAATGAATATTGCAAGCATTACTACTATCATGAACAATATGAGAATAATGAGTGATATAGACATTACACCAACGTTACTACCTGAACTATCAGGTTGCATGATTGCCATAGATGTCCCAAATATTCCGAAGAATATGATTTCTACAATAAATACTACAATATATATAATGATGTAAATAGCAACGCTTAATACAAAGATAATTAAAGTTAGTTTCAATGTTTTAACGTAATTTCCTTTTTTCAAGAACATAAATAAGTCTTTAAACCTTGGAGTTCTACTTAAATCTGTATCTTTATAATATTTCAACATACCGTATGCCATCGGTATGAGTATAAAGATATATACAACTAAGGATAATATAATGCCAATGATCATTGAAATGATAAATGTTGCAACTCCCGCACCAGAAGGCTCACCAGTGATATCATTTTGTGTTGCTGACATTGTTATTACACCAATTAAAAAGGCAGCACCAGGAATAAGCATAATAATAGTCATTATGATAGAAGCTAATACTGAATATAATATCGTCTTCAGATGTAATCCTTGTCCATTTTTATAAAAATCTTTTTGAAATTTAAACATAATCTCACCCCGTATTCTTTTTATTTATTATTAGGTTAACATAATTTAGTTGTAAAATGTTAAGTGATTATAGGAAAATATATTTTATATAAATATTAATTAAATAATACCATAAGCAGTTTATTTGATATCAAACGTGATTACTCATATATTGAAGGTATCAAATTTTTAGGAGTGAAAATGAAAAGTTTATTCCGAATAATTGGTTTGATGACGACAATGACAGTCATCATCGTCATGATAATGCTAGTTAGAAGTCATGATGGTTTGAACTTCGTATTTGAACAAGTAGAAAGTGTGAAACAAGAAATCAAGATGAAAGAATTAGAAATACGTACTGAACAATTGAGAAAGCATGATAAGTATGATGGCCGTTCATTAGGTAATTTTTATCAAGAAGGACAATGTACATTTTACGTATTTGAAGAAAGAAGACATATAAATAAAGACATTTCCTCATCTTGGGGGGACGCTAAACATTGGGCAAAGCGAGCTAAAGATGATGGTTATCTTGTAAACCATACACCTAGTGAAGGTTCTATATTGCAAACGAGTCATGGTAAATTAGGTCATGTAGGTATAGTAAAAGAAATGAGACAAGACGGTTCAATTATTGTATCTGATATGAATTATGAAAAATCATATGAAGTTACTGAACGATTAATTACAGTTGATAGATTACATCACTATCAATTCATACATGAAAAAATTTAAGGAGTGAGTTGAATGAATATATTCGTAATAGGTGCAAATGGTCAAATAGGTAGACATCTCGTAAAAAAACTAATTGATCAAGGTGATCAAGTTACAGCTGGAATAAGAAAATCTAGCCAAGCTTCTTTCTTTGAATCATTAGGAGCAGAAACTGTTTCTTTAGATTTAGAATACGATGGTATTGATGATATTAAGAAAAAAATCGAAAATGCCGATAAAGTTGTATTTACTGCTGGTTCTGGTGGCCATACTGGTGCAGATCAAACGATCATTATAGATTTAGATGGCGCTGTTAAATCAATTGAAGCGAGTAAATTAGCTCAAATTAAACACTTTGTTATGGTATCATCATTCGATACAAGAAGATCAGCATTTGAAGGTGATCTCAAACCTTATACAATTGCTAAACATTATGCAGATAATTATTTACGAGAATCAGGTGTACCATACACAATCGTACATCCAGGCGCACTTACAAATGACGACGCATCTGATAAAGTTGAATTAGCTGAAGAAGTTGAGCGTGGTAAGATACCTCGTGAAGATGTGGCAACAGTATTACAAGCTGTATTAAACAATGATGACAAGATTGGACAAGAGTTCCAAGTTGTAGCTGGTTCTAATGGCGTGAAAGAAGCGGTTGACCAATTCAATAACTAATGAGTAAGGAGTTGCATTGTTGTGAAATTTGCGATTATAACAGATATCCATGGTAATGGTGATGCATTAGACGCGGTTTTAAATGATATTGACCAAAGACAAGATATAGAACATATATATAATCTTGGTGATAACATTGGAGTAGGACATAAGACTAACGAAGTATTAGAAACAGTGCTAAACCGTAACGATATGACTTTTATTGCAGGTAATCATGATGAAGCAATAATGGCAGTTGCAAATGGAGAAGCGTATCCAGAAAGCTTAAAGGATAAATTTTATGAACATCATCAATGGATAGTTGAACAACTTGATAAAAAATACTATTCTTTTTTAAATAATTTAAAACGAGAAAGCAAAACAACAATTGAAGGGCTTAATTTTTATTTCACACATTATCGAATCCTTAAAGAAAAGATGGAAAGTCACATAAGTGATGATCCATTTGAGCCTTTAGTTGAACCGTCTTTAGAACATGTACATGGTTTGTTTAACGGTCTAGATGCAGACTTTATCGCCTTTGGTCATAACCACGTGTTACATCATTTTGATGATATAGAAACAATATACTTTAATCCAGGATCTGTAGGATTAAACAATGGTGCATATGCAGTTTATGGCCTTGTCGAAATAAAAGATGGTGCAATAAATGTTGAAAGAATTAAGGTTCCTTATGATAATCAGCCGTTTTTAGATGGATTTGATGAAAAGAATGTACCAGGTAAAGAATTAATATTTGAGTCATTTATTTAAACATATTAGAACTTATCATAAATCAGTTAATACAATCCCGGGACAAATTTGTTCCGGGATTTTTTATGTAATATTTAAATAAGATAACACAGCCTATTTAGGTAATAATGAAATAGAAGCGAGCTAAGTAGCCAGATTGAAAAATCTAGTAAGATAGGATAAAAAAAGCTAATCCAAAAAAATATGGATTAGCTTTCGTTACTTTAGAATGGATATTTATGTTTTAGACTCTTATGTTAAAGCATCATTTCTTGTTAATGTGTATGACTTGGTTCTTCCATACAGCATAATAAGGATCCATCGTGTTGATGTTCATTTGTTTCAAGTTGAATTGTAGCGTGTTGTATGGATTTGTGCAGAAGCATATGATTAATTTCTTCGATAATAATGTCGCATTCTTTAACCGTTTTATTTTGATCAACGACAGCATGGCAACTAAGTGCAGTTAAATCACTCGTAATAGACCAAATATGTAGGTCATGAACGCTCATTATTTCCGAATGTGATTGAATCGTTTCTGATATTTCATGAATATCTATATTAGTTGGTGTGCCTTCCATTAAAACATTTAATGCAGATTTTGTAACACCATAACCGCTCTTAATGATCAATGCAGCTACTAATACACTAGCAATTGGATCGGCAAGACGGAATCCGAAAATCATCATAACAATGGCTGCTACAATTGCGCCAACTGATCCTAATAAATCCCCTAATACATGGATAAAGGCTCCTCGCATATTTAGGTTGTTTTTAGTATCGGATCCTCTGAACATCAACCAAGCAATCAATAAATTCACGATTAAACCAATCGTACTTATAATAAGCATTCCAGTTGATGCTACTTCGGGTGGATTGATAAATCTAAAAATAGCCTCATAGAAAATATATAAGCTAATACCAATTAACAATATGCCATTTGTAAGTGCAGCTAATATTTCAAATCTACGATATCCATAAGTTTTGTTGTTATTAGCACTGCGTTCTCCAAACTTAAATGCCATTAGGGCGATAAACAAAGAAATGGAATCACTTAACATATGGCCAGCATCAGATAATAATGCCAAACTATTCGTAATATATCCTCCTATGACTTCCATTACCATAAATACAGTTATGATAAGAAACGAGAGGAGTAGTATTTTTTTATTATTTGTGTGTACATGATTGTGATCATGATGCTCATGTCCCATATGATTACCTCCAAAAATTAATGTTTAGCATGTTCAATCGCTTGTTTTAATAATAATATGACGTGGTCATCATCTAAAGAATAGTAAATACTTTTTCCTTCGCGCTCAAACTTTACAAGTCTTAAATTTTTCAAAAATCTAAGTTGATGAGACACTGACGACTGACTCAGTGATAAGCTCTCTGCTATACAACCAACTGAATGACGGCCAGTACATAATAAATGTAAAATTTTCACTCTTGTTGGATCGCTTAATGCTTTAAATGTTTGTGAAACGATTAGTAATGTTTCATCGTCTAATATATTGTGATTCATATAGATTCTCCTAACATATGAATATATGTTCATATGTTAATTTTAAGAGAATTCAATATATTTGTCAAATTGAATTGACAAATATATATATAATGTGAGAAATTTTTAATAATATAATTTTATGGAGGTTTCTATGACACACCAAATATATGGATTAACGGTAGATGATGAATCACGATGTAAACATTACGATACGCCATTAGATATTATCGCGATAAAATTCAAATGTTGTAAGAAATTTTATCCTTGTTATAAATGTCATGAAGAAAGTGAGAATCATGACGCAAAAAGATGGCATTCAAGTGAATTCAATGAGCAAGCTATTATTTGTGGTGTCTGTAAACATACAATGTCTATAAATGACTATATGTTGAAAGAGGTATGTCCAAAATGTGATTCGCGATTTAATCACAGATGCAAATATCACCATCATTTATATTTTAAAATTTAAAAATGTTAGTTTATAATAAAGGTAATTCTTTTGAAAACATGTTATAATTGATTTGCTAATTAATTAAAAGAAATTAACTTCAGTGAACGTCGTGAAGATAAAGGAGGACATTGAATGAAGGACTTAATAAAAGGCCATATATTAAGTGGTGAATTTGAAACTGCATACCGATTGATGTCCGAAGTGGATTTCTTAGAATTTGAAGAACACTTTATTTCAGCGGCTCACGAAGATGAAAGTACAATGTTTTATACGTTTATACTTGATTCTATAAAGAAAGAAGAGTCGAGTGAATTACATGATTTAGCATTTTTACTTCATGTCTATCCATATAGTGAACATGAAGGTGCTTTTTATACAGCGTATTACCATGCTGAACGTTCAATGGTATTAACTGGTCATAAAGAAGTTAAGAGTTTATTACAAATGCTCTTATTGCATGCTATCCCTGAACCATTACTTTCAGATAAACAAGCATTTGACATTAGTAAACAAATTCTTAAACTAGATCCTGAAAATAAAGTAGCGCGTAATATAATGAAAGAAACTGCTAAGAGAATGGATAAAGTAGTAGTCGATTTTTCACAATTATCTAAATCAAATAATGCATGAGTGTGAGATATCAGTAACTGTCTCACACTCTTATTATATTTGGCAGTAGATGACTGAATTGAAAACGCGCTTCAAATCAAATTTTTTTCAACTCTAGTCATCCTTGCTGGGGCGAGACTGCGAAATCTTTTTTTACAAAATGAGATTTCTGTCTCGCTCTCATTTTTTATGGTAGTATAGGCAAGTTACATAATAAACGATTAGGAGAAACAAATGGATAATAAGGGAAAAAGAAAGATCATTATGATAGTGTTTCTGATTGGTGCATTTTTCATGATTTTAAACGAGACACTTTTAAATATTGCATTAAAAGAATTAATGTCAGTATTTGATATAGATGCGCCAACTGTCCAATGGATGGCAACAGGTTTTATGTTAGTTATGGGTGTGTTAACACCACTTTCTGCAATTATTAATCAGTGGTTTTCTACGAGAAGGTTGTTTTTAGGGTTGGTTGCAATTTTCTCATTAGGTACTTTAGTTGCAGGGTTAGCAGTAAACTTTCCAATGTTATTAGTAGGGAGAATGATTCAAGCAGCTGGTACGGGATTAATGATACCAACTATTATGAATGCAATGCTACTACTTTATAAAGAAGAAGAGCGTGGAAAAGTGATGGGACAATTTGGTTTAGTCATTATGTTTGCTCCTGCATTAGGTCCAACTTTGTCAGGCGTAATAGTCGATTATTTAGGTTGGAGATGGTTATTCTTAATAGTCATACCATTTATGCTATTTACATTTTTATTTGCTTTTAAATATTTACAAAATGTCGGAGAGGTTACGAGACCTAAAGTTGATATTGCCTCAATTGTAATGTCCTCTGTAGGTATCGCTTCGATAATTTATAGTGTTTCATCTGTCAGTACAACAGTTGGTGGGTTTAGTAGTCCTAAAATATACTTAACCTTAATAATTGGTGTAGTTGCAATGGTATTATTTGTGATGAGACAATTAAAGCTAGAAGAACCAATACTCGATTTAAAAGTATTTAAATATGCTAATTATACAAAAGGTGTCATTATATTTGTAATTGTCATTATGACGATGTTTGCATCTGAAATTGTAATGCCAATGTATTTACAAGGGCCGATGGGCTTTAGTGCTAAGGTTGCAGGGTTAATATTGTTACCTGGTGCATTACTTAATGGTTTCTTATCTCCATTTATGGGTGCGATTTTTGATAAGATTGGTCCAAGAAAATTAATGGTGCCTGGATTATTAGTTTTACTATGTGTGGTAATATTCTATTCAACAATTCATCCAGGAATACCAGTCTGGATATTTATAGTAGTATATATTATATTAATGATTAGTATTTCAGCAGTACTAATGCCAGCAAATACAAATGCTTTAAACGCATTACCTAAAGAAATGTATCCACATGGTACGGCAGTATCCAATATGTTACAACCTATTGGAGGCGCATTAGGTATTGCTGTTTTTGTAAGTATAATGAACGGTGGTCAATCAGCTGCATTACAAGGTATTAAACATCCAACTACTGAAGATATCAATCATGCAATGACAATTGGTATTCATCAGTCATATTGGTTTGCAATTGGTTTACTTATTATTGGTGTAATTGTAGGATTTACTGTAACAAGAGCAAATCATAGTAAATCTATAGAAGGCAATTCTTAATAATAATGAAAATTTTACAAGTCCTCTTACATAAGTAAGGGGACTTGTATGTTGTAAAGGTTAACTCAAAAATCATCGGGTATATGAATGTATATGTATAAATTAAAATGAGGAGGAACATTTGTGTCAAATGTAAAAGAAGCAACAAAAATAGGTTTTGCTTATGTCGGAGTTGTGGTGGGTGCAGGATTTTCAACAGGCCAAGAAGTTATGAAATTCTTCACACATTACGGTTTATATGGATATATAGGTGTTATTATTTCAGGTATCATGCTGGCTTTCTTTGGGCGTCAAGTTGCAAAGATTGGTACAGCATTAGATGCTAATGAACATAGTTCTACAATAAATTATTTATTTGGTAAGTATGGGATTATAATTGATTACGTGCTAACTTTCTTCTTATTCGGAATTTCAGTCACAATGATAGCAGGAGCTGGATCTGCATTTGAAGAAAGCTTTAGTATTCCCACATGGCTAGGTGCACTCTTAATGTGTATTGTCATTTATATCACTTTATTATTAGATTTTGACAAAATCGTAAAAGCATTAGGAATCGTAACACCATTTCTTATTGTTATCATACTTATAATAGCGGGTTATTTCTTTGTGAATGGCCACGTAAGTATAGCTGAAACAAATAATGCAGTAGAAAACCCAAGTTTAGTTTGGGGGATTATTCAAGGATTTGTATATGGTGGTTTAGCATTCTCAGTTGGATTTAGTACACTTGTTGCTATTGGTGGAGATGCAGATAAACGTAGAATTTCTGGATTAGGTGGTATTATAGGGGGCGTTATTTATTTAGTATTACTAGCCCTTATTAATTCAGGTTTACTAGCTGAATATCCAAATATTAAAAATGTAGAAATTCCAACATTAGCATTGGCTAGAACAATATCACCGATTATAGGTGTGGCATTATCTATTATCATGTTAATGGTTATGTATAATACAATTTTAGGTCTGATGTATTCATTTACAGCGAGATTTACGGTTCCATTTTCAAAAAAATATATTATCTTATTAACAATTGCTATGGCAGCTGCATACGGTTTAAGTTTCGTAGGATTCTCGTCTCTTATTGATAAACTGTATCCTGCAATGGGTGTAATTGGTTTAGTTATTTGTGCAGCTATTTTAGTTAAGTATATAAATAGAAAAAAAGAGAACGAAAAACATATCGCATAAAATATTTGAATATGTTAAACTATCTTCTTACATGAGGAAGTGAACATATGAAAAGAAAAAAACGACGATTATTTATATTGATTATGGCTATTGTTGTCGTCGTCGGTGGATTTTATATAAATGGTAAATATCAAGAACATAAACAACGAAAGATGCAATTACAAGCACAAAAAGCCAATCAACTTTTATTAAATAATGAAAAAGTAAAATTAATGAAAGATGTCGTATATGGCCACAGTGCTTCGAACAGTAGAATGGATATTATATTACCATCAAATATAAAAAAAGGTGAAAAACTACCAGTCATTTTTTGGACGCATGGTGGTGGCTTTATAGCAGGTGACAAACGATATAAAAACCCATATTTAGCTCAAATAGCTGAACAAGGATTTGTTATTGTGAATGTTAACTATGCTTTAGCACCAGATTCTCAATATCCAACACCGATACAACAATTAGATCAAGCAACTAGATTTACACTGAAAAATAAAAACAAATATAATATAGACGATAAACAAATTGTATACGGTGGCGATTCGGCAGGTGCACAAATAGCGAGTCAGTATGTAGCGTTGCAAACGAATCCGAAGTTACAACAGCAAATGAAGATGAAACAAACGATTAAACAAAAGAACTTAAAAGCAGCAATTTTATTTGGTGGCTTATACAATATGCAAACGGTGAGAAGTACACAATTTCCTAGAATTGATTTGTTTATGACAAGTTATACAGGATCTGAACATTGGGAGAAGAATTTTGCACAAATTAATCAACTATCTACTGTTGAACAAGTGACAAAGAAATATCCACCTACATTTCTAACAGTAGGAGATGCAGACCCATTTGATCCACAAAATAGAGAGTTCAATCAAGTACTAAATGAATATGGTGTTGATACGACAACTTCATTCTTTGATGGAACACATAACCTACGTCATCAATACCAATTTCATATGAACTTGAAAGAATCTAAGAAAACGTACAACAGCGTCATGATGTTCTTAGGAGCAAACACAAAACAATCTCCATATGAAAACAATACTAAACAAGAATCAGAATCAGTCATAAAGAAAGATAAATAGAGCATGTTGTATATAAAGTTTAACCAACCTAGGACATATTTGATGAGTCCTAGGTTGGTTTTTGATATATGTAAGATTAAGAACAATAAGAAGATATAAAATTAAACATTACCTTCAAGTAGGATGACTAGGTGACAATTGAAGTATATCATCTAAGAGGCCAGACTATTGAATCTAGCAAAATAGAAATAAAAAATCGTAACAGTCCTATATTTAGTAGAGAACTGTTACGATTTTTCTGTTATCAATACGCTTTTATGTTATAAGATCTTCGCCATCATAAATTCATCGTAATACTTGTCATTGAAGTAAAGTGTTTCATCTTTTTTACCTTCAATTTTAAAACCGAATTTTTCATATAATCTATAAGCAGGTTCATTCTCTGTTACCACTGTTAATTCAAGCCTATGCAATTGTCTTCTAATTGCCCATGCTTCTGTTTCTTGTAATAATTTATAACCAATTCCTTTGTTTCGAAATGATGGTAGTAGTCCCATTGCTATTTTGGCAGCATGTTTATTTCGTTTAGTTTTTCCACCTTGAATCGTGACGTAGCCTATTAACGTATCGTTTAGTTCTGCTACTATGATAGTAGAATTACTTGTTGTGATCATCTCTTCAAGAAAGGAAGTTTGGTGTTGTATTGAAAATTGATGTTCCCCTGGATTAAATAACAAGTATTCTGACTGGTTAATGACACTATCTAACAGGTGGTTAAAGTTTTCAACATCATTTATTCTAATTTCACGTATGATTTCTTTCATAAAAATTCTCCTATTTCTATTTATAAATTACAAACAGTGGTATATTTATTGTAAATCTCATTTAAGTTATTATTAGTATAACACATATAAGTAGTGCTCAATGAAAGGAGTGACAAACATGAAATCGAATATTTTAATATCAGGTGGCTCGGGTTATATTGGTAAGCATTTAACCGAAACTTTGAAAGACTTAGGTAATATTTATGCTATTACAAAATACGAGGAAGATATGGTAGATAATGATGTGATATGGAGAAAATGTGATATTTATGTTCTGAAAGATATGATCAAATCATTAGAAAATATAGATATTGCGATTTACTACTTAGATCCAAATAAAAAATCAGCCAAACTTACACAAAGTACTGCTCGAAACCTAAATATTATTGCGAGTGATAATATGGCAAGAGCATGTAAAGCTAATCATGTTAAGAAAATTATATATATTTCTGGTTCTCCTTTTGACCATGAGACGATTCAAATTCTGAATTCTACGGGTATCGATGTCGAAGTAACGGCACAATCTATAAAGAGGCCAGCAGTTTCTATTGAATTACAAAAATCGAAATATGATGATGTAAGAAGTATCGATAGAATGCCGTTGCCTTATCAGTGGAATTTAGAAAATGTTGTTAAGTATTATTTTGATTGGTTACAAGATACAAGTGGCACACTAGTAAATACAGAACTTACTGGTGATACGTATAAAGTGTTTTTGAAAAATGGCCGAAAGCCATTACTAGAGTTGAAAGAAGTTAAACCAAGTATAGGGCATGATATCATTCAATTTGATGTTGTTGGTGGGACATTATCAGTTATTAAATATGAAGATAAAGGTGTCCTTGAATTTAGAAAATTAAAACACTCTAATGAATTTATAGTACATTTGTTTAACTATATTCCAAGATTACCTTGGACGTTATATTATTTATCACAAGCACCTATTCATAATGTAACGATGAAAGGTTTCGAAGTAGACTGTCGAATTAAAGTTTTTCAATTCCGATCAGAAACAGAAGGCCAAAAAAAATATACAAAATAAGGAGTTAGTATGAAACTATTAATTATAGAAGATGACGAAACACTCTTTAAAGCGATGCAACAACAACTAGAAAAATGGGGTTGGGAAGTATATGGGATTAATGACTTTAATTTAGTGTTAGAAGAATATGAAACAATTAATCCTGAAATGGTGATTATTGATATACAACTACTAAAATATGATGGTTTTTATTGGTGTCGAGCAATTAGGAAACAATCTAATTTGCCGATTGTATTTTTATCTTCTAGAGATCATCCGATGGACCAAGTGATGAGTATGGAACTTGGTGCAGATGATTTCATACAAAAACCATTTCATACAGAAGTGCTGTTAGCTAAATTACAAGCAATTTATAGAAGAGTTTATCAATATAATAAAGATGAACCACGTGTGAAAGTATGGAATAAAGCAAGAATTGATTACGGTAAACATATCGTTGAAAAAGATAACATTGAAATTTCACTTACTAAAAATGAAATGTTTATTTTTGAAATATTACTTAATCATAAGAATGAAATCGTGAATAGAGATACTATCATTACAGCTTTATGGGATGATGAGCAATTTGTAAGTGATAATACACTCACAGTGAATGTTAATCGTTTAAGAAAAAAACTTTCGGAAATTGGTCTTAATGACTATATAGAAACAAAAGTAGGTAAAGGCTATATAGCTCACGAGCCGGAGGGATAGTATGATTAAACAATTTTTAATAGAAAGATGGCCGTGGTTTACATTGTTCATAAGTATGCAGATGATTATTTTCATTACGAGCTGGTTAGATGTAGGTATGTCCATTAACGGTGCAATTTATTTAATTGGTTTAAATTGCTTATTATTGTTTGTTTTTGTATTCATGATATATACAAGAGAAACGAGATTTTATAAAGCTTTAGTAAATAATACACCGCTAAAAGAAATAGAACATAAAGAACTTAATCATTCAGTTTATGAAAAACTAATATTTGATTATATTCAAGGTTATGAAGAACAAACACGTAAAACCATACACGAACAGAATAAAGAAATAACCATTATGAAAGATGATTTGCTGGATTGGATTCATGAAGTGAAAACACCTATTACCGCAATGAAATTGTTAACAGACCAAATAGATGATATCAAGCTGAAACAAGATATATTATATGAATGGAGTCGCATTGATTATTTATTAGATCAGCAACTTTACATTAAACGATTGTCTTCTAAATCAAATGATTTTTATTTTGGTCATTATAATTTGAGAAATATGGTTATCAATGAAATTCAATATGCGAGAAATATAAGTATCGCTAAAGGGATTGGATATGACTTAGATATTGATGCGTACAATGTATATACTGATGAAAAATGGTTCAGAACGATACTAAGACAAATTATTAGTAATGCATTGAAATATACTGATAATGGTGACATCAGTATTCGCACATATAAGTTGAAAGAAAAAATTTACTTAGAAATTAAGGATGAAGGTAGAGGCATACAAACTAGAGACTTACCACGTATATTTGATCGAGGCTTCACATCAACTACGTCAAAACGTGAATCTACAGCTACAGGAATGGGACTTTATCTTGTTAAACAAATTTCTAAAGGATTAGGAATAACGGTAAACATAAAATCTGAATTCGGTGAAGGGACAACCGTGCTTATTATATTCTCTAACCCAAATGAATATACTTCAATTGAACTCGCAAAGTGACAAAACTGTCACTTTGTGAGTTCAAATTGTATCACCATTCAAAGGATATAATTCAAGATACATATTAAGATAGAATCATAAACACATTACAAAGGAGTTTTTAAACATGAGCATATTAAAAACAGAGCAACTTATTAAAGTTTATGGTTCAAAAAAAAATCAACAAGAAGTTTTGAGAAATATCAACATATCAGTAGATGAAGGTGAGTTTGTAAGTATTATGGGCCCGTCAGGATCTGGTAAGACTACATTGTTAAATGTACTGAGTTCAATTGATTATGCGACGAGTGGTCAAATTGAAATTAATGGTCATAAATTACAAAACATGAATAACAAACAAATGTCCGAATTCAGAAAGAAAGAATTAGGATTTATATTTCAAGAATATAATTTGTTGAATACATTAACAGTACAAGAAAATATTATGTTGCCACTGACAATACAGAAAGTTTCAAGAAGAGAAGCGCAAAAGAGATTCGAAGAAATAAGTAACGCATTAGGTATCATGGATATTCAGAATAAATATCCTAATGAAATTTCCGGTGGTCAAAAACAACGTACATCTGCTGCGCGCGCCTTTATTGCACAACCATCTATCATTTTTGCAGATGAGCCAACAGGAGCATTAGATTCTAAATCAGCATCTGATTTACTAAATAAATTAGATCATATGAATCAATCAACGAAGGCAACAATTGTAATGGTTACACATGATTCAGTTGCAGCGAGTTACTCGAATCGTGTTATTTTTATCAAAGATGGAAAAGTCTATTCGGAACTATATAAAGGAGACGATGATAGAGAATCATTCTATAAAGAAATCATCAAAACACAAAGTGTGTTAGGTGGTGTAGTAAATGAACTTTAATCAAATCGTTGTTAAAAATTTAAAACGCAATATACGACACTATGGTATGTATATATTCTCAATTACGATGAGTGTAATATTGTTTTTTGGATTTGTTACATTAAAGTACTCAGATGATTTAAATGGTATTCAATCAGGAGTGAAACCAGAAGCGGGGATTAAAGTTGGTGTTACATTATTAACTTGCATTATCATTATATTCTTATTGTATGCAAACCAATTATTTATAAAGAGACGATCTCGCGAAATGGGTTTATATCAATTGATTGGTATGACGAAACGAGAAGTATTCAAAATATTTCAATTAGAAAATTTAGTACTATTTGTCATAACGCTATTTGCTGGAACAGCTTTAGGTCTGTCTCTTATACACATCT
>NZ_PPQZ01000037.1 GCF_002902525.1 Mammaliicoccus stepanovicii | reverse complement strand
AAATTATGTTAATTGCTATTTAAATGTATATCTAAAAATTGTTTTTTTACAATTTTAAATTCCTTAATGTTCGCAGTATAATCCATAATTATAAGTCGTTTTTTCTATATTAAAATTTTACGTCAATGACATACAACCAAACACTTTTAATTACTGGTATTTGGAGATTTGAGGAATCTTTCCTAGGACATGGATTACCAATTTTCCGTTGTATATAGATATACCTCGTTATAATATGTAACTACAGAAATCTATAAAATTTTTAAGGCTACAACTGCCTTTTTATTCTCTTCTGCTAAACTTTCTTCTTATAAGTGTGAATAAACTTCTAATGTCACTTTGCTGCGCTTGTGACCTAATCTTTTTGAAATATAATGAATGGAAACATCATTAGGTAATAAATAAGAGCAATGTGTATGACTAGTAGCAAGTGTGGTAATCTGCTTAACACCTAATCGGTCAAAATAGCCCTTTAAATCTTTGTTTTCTATAACACTTTTCTTCATGCCCCAAATAATATCTCTAGTTATCATTTGATTTTTTGACAATCATTAATTATCAATCCCTATAAGAAAACCTCACACTAAGTGAGGTTAGTTAAATTATTGTAAGTTGTCGACAGCGTATTGTGCTTGTTCTTCTGTAAACTTATCACCAGCATCCAGAAATTAATTGATCATAAATAGCGTCTTTTGACATATTTTGGTCTTTCATATAAGACTCTGCAGATTTCAAAGCGTTTTCTTTGTAGTTAGCTTTTAAATGATCAACGGCATATTGTGCATCTTCATCTGAAAATTTATCACCAGCGTCTGAAGTTAGTTGGTTATAAATAGCATCTTTAGACATGTGCATTGTATCAGCATATGTTTTTGCTGAATTTAAAGCTGCGTTTTGTTCAGAAGTTGAGTTATCATCTTTTTTGACCTCTGAAGTATCTTTATTAATTTCTTTATCTACTTCATTTACCATAGTTGCAGAACACGCAGTGAATATAATTGCAATTATAATAACGAGTCCTAAACAACCTCCACAACCAAACAACCATTTCTTTTTAGATTTCTTTTTTTGTTCTTGTTTGTAATTCTCGAATTGTTGTTGCTGTCTTTCTAATAACTCCTCATTTGTTAAATCTTTACGTTCATTTGCCATTCTACATTTCTCCCTTTTTTCTAAATTTATATATTCAAATACTCTTAACGGTTCGAAATTAATCACATAATTACCATATTGAGTAGATAAACCATGTTTAATTCTATAATGTTCTAATTTATAAATTACGCGCTATTCAGTTAGTTAAAATTATTTGGTTAGTGAAAAAATATTGCAAGCACTATTTTAAAAGGCTGAAATAATACCGCCTAACATGATTAGTTTCTCATAACCATGTTGACGGGCATATAATTTATATATAACAGATCAGTTTGATTCATAACGTCTTTATTTATAATATCGTGATGAGAGAGTTCCTCGCATAGTACTTCTAATCTTGTATTTATGATAATTCTCTAGCAATTAATATTACCCAATTATTAGATATACCTAATAAATTACCATGTCATTTATAAGAGATATCATTAAGCTTGTTTTTTATCTAAATTTCTTTTTAATACAATTTTAATTTTAATACAATTTTAATTTTAATACATTGATTACAAACTATCAATCCATTTTAAGTATAAATAAAGTTTAAAAGGTGAGGGTAAGT
>NZ_PPQZ01000036.1 GCF_002902525.1 Mammaliicoccus stepanovicii | reverse complement strand
TGGTAAACCTGATATCACGACACCTAAGGTGAATGACACTGATGGCGACGGCATTCCTGATGACCAAGATCCTGATCTCGATGGCGATGGTATCAATAATAAAGATGAAGAAGCTGCCGGTACGGACCCAATGAATCCTGATTCTGATGGAAATGGTACACCAGACGGGGATGAAGATGCGGATAATGATGGTATTCCAAATAAAGACGAATCTGATCCAAACGGCACAATGGTAACGGATAAA
>NZ_PPQZ01000035.1 GCF_002902525.1 Mammaliicoccus stepanovicii | reverse complement strand
ACTATGATTTCACCGAGTCTCTCGTTGAGACAGTGCCCAAATCGTTACGCCTTTCGTGCGGGTCGGAACTTACCCGACAAGGAATTTCGCTACCTTAGGACCGTTATAGTTACGGCCGCCGTTTACTGGGGCTTCGATTCGTAGCTTCGCCAGAAGCTAACCACTCCTCTTAACCTTCCAGCACCGGGCAGGCGTCAGCCCCTATACATCACCTTACGGTTTAGCAGAGACCTGTGTTTTTGATAAACAGTCGCTTGGGCCTATTCACTGCGGCTCTTCAAGGCTTGCACCCTAAAAAGCACCCCTTCTCCCGAAGTTACGGGGTCATTTTGCCGAGTTCCTTAACGAGAGTTCGCTCGCTCACCTTAGAATTCTCATCTTGACTACCTGTGTCGGTTTGCGGTACGGGCACCTAATTTCTAACTAGAGGCTTTTCTTGGCAGTGTGAAATCAACGACTCGCCGGATACATGATCCAGCTCCCCATCACAACTCAACCTTAAGAGTGCCGGATTTGCCTAACACTCAGTCTTGTTGCTTGGACGTGCACTCCAACAGCACGCTTCGCCTATCCTACTGCGTCCCCCCATCGTTCAAACAAAAATAGGTGGTACAGGAATATCTACCTGTTGTCCATCGCCTACGCCTATCGGCCTCGGCTTAGGTCCCGACTAACCCAGAGCGGACGAGCCTTCCTCTGGAAACCTTAGTCAATCGGTGGATGGGATTCTCACCCATCTTTCGCTACTCACACCGGCATTCTCACTTCTAAACATTCCACATGTCCTTACGATCATGCTTCGACACGTTTAGAACGCTCTCCTACCATTATCCTTACGGATAATCCACAGCTTCGGTAATATGTTTAGCCCCGGTACATTTTCGGCGCAGTGTCACTCGACTAGTGAGCTATTACGCACTCTTTAAATGATGGCTGCTTCTAAGCCAACATCCTAGTTGTCTGGGCAACGCCACATCCTTTTCCACTTAACATATATTTTGGGACCTTAGCTGGTGGTCTGGGCTGTTTCCCTTTCGACTATGGACCTTATCACCCATAGTCTGACTCCCAAGTTAAATTATTTGGCATTCGGAGTTTGTCTGAATTCGGTAACCCTAGAGGGGCCCCTCGTCCAAACAGTGCTCTACCTCCAATAATCATCACTTGAGGCTAGCCCTAAAGCTATTTCGGAGAGAACCAGCTATCTCCAAGTTCGATTGGAATTTCTCCGCTACCCACACCTCATCCGCTCACTTTTCAACGTAAGTCGGTTCGGTCCTCCATTCAGTGTTACCTGAACTTCAACCTGGACATGGGTAGATCACTTGGTTTCGGGTCTACGACCAGATACTCATTCGCCCTATTCAGACTCGCTTTCGCTACGGCTCCACATTTACTGCTTAACCTTGCATCAAATCGTAACTCGCCGGTTCATTCTACAAAAGGCACGCCATCACCCATTAACGGGCTCTGACTATTTGTAAGCACACGGTTTCAGGTTCTATTTCACTCCCCTTCCGGGGTGCTTTTCACCTTTCCCTCACGGTACTGGTTCACTATCGGTCACTAGAGAGTATTTAGCCTTGGGAGATGGTCCTCCCAGATTCCGACGGAATTTCACGTGTTCCGCCGTACTCAGGATCCACTCAGGAGAGAAATAACTTTCGACTACAGGACTTTTACCTTCTATGGTTGGTTTTTCCAAAACCATTCGTCTAATTATTTCCTTTGTAACTCCGTGTTGAGTGTCCTACAACCCCAACAGGCAAGCCTGTTGGTTTGGGCTATTCCCGTTTCGCTCGCCGCTACTCAGGGAATCGAGTTTTCTTTCTCTTCCTCCGGGTACTAAGATGTTTCAGTTCTCCGGGTGTGCCTTCTTACATACTATGTATTCATATGCAGATAACATGACATAACTCATGCTGGGTTTCCCCATTCGGAAATCTCTGGATCAAAGCGTACTTACAGCTCCCCAAAGCATATCGTCGTTAGTAACGTCCTTCTTCGGCTTCTAGTGCCAAGGCATCCACCGTGCGCCCTTAATAACTTAATCTAATATTTCCTTATACATAATGTTTAAAGAAATAAATGTTATTAATCTGTGATGTCGTCTAAAAAGACGACGCGCGATTATTAAGCTTGTTGAATTTCGTTAAAAATTCACTCGGTTTTTTGCTT
>NZ_PPQZ01000034.1 GCF_002902525.1 Mammaliicoccus stepanovicii | reverse complement strand
TGTTCCCATGCCGAACACAGAAGTTAAGCTCTTTAGCGCCGATGGTAGTTGGGCTTACGTTCCGCGAGAGTAGGACGTTGCCGGGCAAGTAATAAATTACTTATACATATAAAATGGAGAATTAGCTCAGCTGGGAGAGCATCTGCCTTACAAGCAGAGGGTCGGCGGTTCGAACCCGTCATTCTCCACCATTTTTAGCCGGCCTAGCTCAACTGGTAGAGCAACTGACTTGTAATCAGTAGGTTGGGGGTTCAAGTCCTCTGGCCGGCACCATGTTTTAGAGCCATTAGCTCAGTTGGTAGAGCATCTGACTTTTAATCAGAGGGTCAGAGGTTCGAATCCTCTATGGCTCACCATTTAGCGGGTGTGGCGGAATTGGCAGACGCACTAGACTTAGGATCTAGCGCCTTCGGGCGTGGGGGTTCGACTCCCTTCACCCGCATTATTTTTAATAATATGATTCAAGCATTTAATAAGCAGAAGTAGTTCAGCGGTAGAATACAACCTTGCCAAGGTTGGGGTCGCGGGTTCGAATCCCGTCTTCTGCTCCATTATTTGCCGGGGTGGCGGAACTGGCAGACGCACAGGACTTAAAATCCTGCGGTAAGTGATTACCGTACCGGTTCGATTCCGGTCCTCGGCACCATATTATTAAGCGCCCGTAGCTCAATTGGATAGAGCGTTTGACTACGGATCAAGAGGCTAGGGGTTCGACTCCTCTCGGGCGCGTAAAGCCATTTATTATGGTTACGGGAAGTAGCTCAGCTTGGTAGAGCACTTGGTTTGGGACCAAGGGGTCGCAGGTTCGAATCCTGTCTTCCCGACTTCTTTAAAAAATTATTATTTAAATGGGGGCTTAGCTCAGATGGGAGAGCGCCTGCTTTGCACGCAGGAGGTCAGCGGTTCGATCCCGCTAGTCTCCACCATTTAAAGAGTATTAATATTATCATGGCGGCGTAGCTCAGCTGGCTAGAGCGTACGGTTCATACCCGTGAGGTCGGGGGTTCGATCCCCTCTGCCGCCATTAAATTTTTAATATGTTTACATATTTTTGATTTTGGACCTTTAGCTCAGTTGGTCAGAGCAAACGGCTCATAACCGTTGGGTCGCAGGTTCGAGTCCTGCAAGGTCCATACTTATATATTGGAGGAATACCCAAGTCCGGCTGAAGGGATCGGTCTTGAAAACCGACAGGGGCTTAACGGCTCGCGGGGGTTCGAATCCCTCTTCCTCCGCCATTATATTTGTAAATATTATTTATTATTATCGCGGGATGGAGCAGTTCGGTAGCTCGTCGGGCTCATAACCCGAAGGTCGGTGGTTCAAATCCGCCTCCCGCAATTATTATTTTAGGTCCCGTGGTGTAGCGGTTAACATGCCTGCCTGTCACGCAGGAGATCGCGGGTTCGATTCCCGTCGGGACCGCCATTTTTAAAAATTTGATGTATGGCTCAGTAGCTCAGTCGGTAGAGCAAAGGACTGAAAATCCTTGTGTCGGCGGTTCGATTCCGTCCTGAGCCATTTTTATCATTATGCCGGCCTAGCTCAATTGGTAGAGCAACTGACTTGTAATCAGTAGGTTGGGGGTTCAAGTCCTCTGGCCGGCACCATCTATCGGAGGGGTAGCGAAGTGGCTAAACGCGGCGGACTGTAAATCCGCTCCTTCGGGTTCGGCAGTTCGAATCTGCCCCCCTCCACCATTCTTAATTTAATAGGGGCATAGTTCAACGGTAGAATAGAGGTCTCCAAAACCTTTGGTGTGGGTTCGATTCCTACTGCCCCTGCCATGGCGGTTGTGGCGAAGTGGTTAACGCATCGGATTGTGGTTCCGACATTCGTGGGTTCGATTCCCATCAGCCGCCCTTATTTTAATATTAATGGGCTATAGCCAAGCGGTAAGGCAACGGACTTTGACTCCGTCACGCGCTGGTTCGAATCCAGCTAGCCCAGTTTGTCTTAGGCGGCATAGCCAAGTGGTAAGGCATAGGTCTGCAAAACCTCTATTCACCGGTTCAAATCCGGTTGCCGCCTCCATTAATATTTTGCGGGAGTATTTCAACTCTTAGAATACATTCCTTCCCGGAATGAGATATAGGTGTAAATCCTATCTTCCGCTCCATTATTGTTTTTTAATTATTTTAAAATGCGGGAGTATTTCAACTTTTAGAATACATTCCTTCCCGGAATGAGATATAGGTGTAAGTCCTATCTTCCGCTCCATTATTTCTTCCATTGGGAAGATTTTTTTGTAGAGTTTAATTATGCCGGTGTGGTGGAATTGGCAGACACGCGGGACTCAAAATCCCGTGTCCGTTGAGGACGTGTCGGTTCGAACCCGACCACCGGTACTTATTATCATTTCTATTAGAAACATTTAGGTCGTAAACATTGAGTTTACGGCTTTTTTGTTTGTCTTCAATTCTTTACCAATAATGAATATTGTATCATTTAGAAATCATTTTGGTTTGAATCTTTAATCTTTTCATCAATTTCGTAAATATAATTCATATATTCATTTCTTTTTAGTTCTAAATATTTTTTATGTTCAATAAGGATATCTTTTTTACTTAAATCATTTTGGTAGAAGGCTGATATTTTGTTTTTTATCTCTTTAATGGGCATGTTCAAAGTTCGTAAGCATAATATGAATTTAAGTATTTCTATATCCCTTTGTGTATACAAGCGATGATTATTTGAATCTCTATAAAAGTTTTGAATTAAACCATGTTTTTCATAATATCTAATTCTACTTGAATTTGTCCTTAAAATATTAGATACTTCATTAATTGTTAATAATTCCATATATATTTTCCTTTCCTTAAACCTTAGTTTAAATGATACTATGATATTATCAAAAATAAAGAATGGAGTGTATATAAATGTCAAAAATTTTAATAGCAGTTACGAGTGTTTCAAAATATCCAGAATTAGATAGAGCAACAGGTTTATGGTTAGGTGAGGCTGTACACTTTGCAGATGAATTTTATAAAAATGGATATGAAATTGATTTTGTAAGTCCTAAAGGTGGTTATACCCCAATAGATCCTGAAAGTTTGAAAGCTGAAGTTATGACAGAATTGGATTGGAAATATTATCAGGACACTGAATTCATGAATAAACTAGGAAATACTTTAAAAGCATCAGAAATAAATCCTGACTTATATGATGTTATTTATTATGCAGGTGGGCATGGTGTAATTTGGGATTTCAAAGATGATAAAAATCTTCAAGAAATATCGCATAAAGTATATACGAATCATGGTATTGTTTCTTCAGTATGTCATGGTGCTATAGGGTTACTAAATATAAAAGATAGCGAAGATAATTTTCTCATTAATGGAAAAGAACTAACTGGATTTTCTAATAGTGAAGAAATAGAGGCAGGTCTTGATCAACATGTTCCTTATTTAACAGAAGATGAACTTAAAAATCGAGGTGCAAAGTATGTTAAAGAAGCAAATTGGTCATCTTATGCTGTTCAAGATGATAGGTTAGTTACTGGTCAAAATCCACAATCAGGTCAGGCAGTTGCAATCAAAATAATAGAAATGTTAAATAAACAAGATTAACAAATTTATTTGTACGTATATATTACTTATAATTTGAATAATAAAATTATGTATGCCGTAAACATTGAGTTTACGGCTTTATATTGCTGTTTTTATTAATATTTATATATATTGAATCTATAATAGGTTCTTATATTATTTTGTTTAATAATTCATTTTTATTCATAAGTCAATGTTATTGATATTATTTATAAAATATTATTTTCTTTTATTAAATATGGGATTAAGTGTTAAACTTCTGTTATAATTTTAGTAACGGAAGTGAGGGGATATTGTGATTTGTACTATAACTACTACATTACCTGAAATACATGGTGGAAGAACAAAGTCATTATTAAATAGAATAAAGTTCTTAGAAGAGTCATTAGGGGAAGAAAATGCTATATTTACAACGAATTATAATCCAAACTATCTAAGTGTATATGATAGTTTTGAAAAACGACATATCATTAGTGAAAATTTAAAAATATATAATATGTATGAATGGTTATCTAATCATAATCTTTTTGAAAAAACTAGAAAGAAAAGACATTATTTAAAGAGAAAAGAAGAATTAAAAGTCCCATTTAAAAATTATGAAACTAAAAATAGTGAGAATGTAACAAGGTACTATATTGACGGGCAATATGTATTGTTCAGAAGATTTTATAAAAATACGAAAGTGTTACAATTTGAAGATTTTATGTCTCCAATATCTAAGCAAAAATTAGAAAGAAGGGAATATACCTTAAAAGGTACGCTTCATAAAATAACAAATTATTCTCCTTTTTCTAGAAATAAAATATATGAAGAGTATTACGATATCAGTGGAAATATGTATTTGAAGAAGTTCTTTTC
>NZ_PPQZ01000033.1 GCF_002902525.1 Mammaliicoccus stepanovicii | reverse complement strand
GTCACACCTGTTCCCATGCCGAACACAGAAGTTAAGCTCTTTAGCGCCGATGGTAGTTGGGCTTACGTTCCGCGAGAGTAGGACGTTGCCGGGCAATTAGTTTTATTATTCCACAGTAGCTCAGTGGTAGAGCTATCGGCTGTTAACCGATCGGTCGTAGGTTCGAGTCCTACCTGTGGAGCCATGGCCCCTTGGTCAAGCGGTTAAGACACCGCCCTTTCACGGCGGTAACACGGGTTCGAGTCCCGTAGGGGTCATTTTTATGGAGAATTAGCTCAGCTGGGAGAGCATCTGCCTTACAAGCAGAGGGTCGGCGGTTCGAACCCGTCATTCTCCACCATTTTCTTTAATAAGCTGGAGGGGTAGCGAAGTGGCTAAACGCGGCGGACTGTAAATCCGCTCCTTCGGGTTCGGCAGTTCGAATCTGCCCCCCTCCACCATTGTTGGGCTATAGCCAAGCGGTAAGGCAACGGACTTTGACTCCGTCACCCGCTGGTTCGAATCCAGCTAGCCCAGCCATTAGAGCCATTAGCTCAGTTGGTAGAGCATCTGACTTTTAATCAGAGGGTCAGAGGTTCGAATCCTCTATGGCTCATATTTAGAAACGATAGTAATTACACTATCGTTTCTTTTTTTATTTGCAATTAAAATGTTATGCATGATTCATGCATTTATAATATACATGTATGTATAAATATTTGGAATATATTAATATTAATCACACACCTTTATATAGCTTGATGTAAGGGTTTACATATACTAGAATATAATAGTAATGACAATTAGGGGGTTTTTATTAGATGAATAAACAAATAGAAATAATTGGTGCGCCAACTGCATTTGGTCAACGTAAATTAGGTGTCAATTTTGGTCCAGATGCATTAAGGTATGCTGGATTAATTGAAAGAATCGAAGACATTGGTCATGAAGTAATAGATAAAGGTAATGTAGAATCACCAGAATTAAACATGAAAAAATACAAAGGTGAACAAGAAGGTTTGAGAAATTTAGATGAAGTTATTACTTTTTCTAATAATTTATATGAAGCAGTTAATGAAACTAAAGAAAGAGGTAATTTTCCACTGATACTTGGTGGTGATCATTCTCTATCAATAGGCTCAATTGCAGGCATTAGTAAGCATTATGAGAATTTAGGTGTTATTTGGTATGATGCACATGGTGATTTGAATACATTAGATTCCTCACCAAGTGGTAATATTCATGGTATGCCATTAAGGGCATTGATTGGTGATGGTGATGAACAGCTAGTTAATATTGGTGGTTATAAAAATAAAGTTAAGCCTGAAAATATTGTACTAATTGGTATGAGAGATTTAGATGATGGTGAAAAACAATATATCAAAGAAGTCGGCATACATACTTATACGATGGCGGATATTGATAAACTCGGTATGGATAAAGTTATTCATGAGACAATTGATTACTTAAAAGATAAAACTGATGGCATACATCTTTCATTAGATGTTGATGCATTAGACCCTGTAGAAACGCCTGGTACAGGTACTACTGTCCCTGGTGGAGTTACATATAGAGAAAGTCATTTGGCGATGGAATTATTACATGAATCTAAATTAATTGTCTCTGCTGATTTGGTTGAAGTAAATCCGCTCATTGATGAATATAATAAAACCGCATATCAAGCTATAGGATTAATGGGTTCTTTCTTTGGTGAGAAGTTATTATAATTGACAATTTTATATAAAATTATTATAAATGAAGAGGCTTCTATATTTAGGAGTCTCTTTTTTAATTTAAAGAATAATAAACTTAACATTAAGTATAAAAAATTGATATAATAATGAATAGGTATATGAAACGCGGAGGAGATACTATGCAGTTACCTGACATATTTGGTGAATTGAGTGCCATTAAAGTAATAACAGGAATACTCGATTTAATAATTGTGTGGTATGTATTGTACTTAGTTATTACAGTAGTTAAAGGTACAAAAGCTATACAATTATTAAAAGGCATATTTTTCATCATAATTGGCAGAACAATAAGTAATTTTTTAGATTTAACGACAACAACGGTATTATTTGATTTTGTATTACAGTGGGGATTTTTAGCGATCATTGTAATTTTCCAACCAGAGTTCAGGAGAGCTTTAGAGCAACTAGGGCGTGGTAGCTTATTTAAGCGTGTAAATATAACAACGTCTGCAGAACAAGAAAGATTGACTGACAGTGTTGATAAAGCTGTACAATATATGGCAAAACGACGTATCGGTGCTCTCATTGTATTTGAGAAAGAAACAGGTTTACAAGATTACATAGAAACAGGTATACCTATAAATGCAGATATTTCACAAGAATTATTAACTAATATCTTTATTCCTAACACTCCGTTACATGATGGTGCAATGATTATACAAGAACAAAAAATTGCAACAGCAGCTAGTTACTTACCATTATCGGATAGCCAAAAAATATCCAAAAGTCTCGGTACTAGACATAGAGCAGCTGTAGGTATTTCAGAAGTTTCTGATGCATTTACAGTTATTGTGTCAGAAGAAACAGGTTCGATTTCTGTTACGATTGATGGTAGACTGCGTAAAGATATTTCAAGTGATGCATTTAGAGAGCTATTAGTAGAGCACTGGTTCGGTTCTGTACCAAACAGAAAGGGTGTGAATTAGATGCTAGAGTCGAAATGGGGACTTAGGTTTGTAGCATTAATACTCGCGTTACTCATGTTCTTGTCTGTTAATAATGTATTTGGAAGTTTATTCTCTGAAAATGCATTAAAGAATTCTAATCAAATCATTGAAGATGTTCCGGTTGATACGGTGTATGATTCTAAAGAATTGTACTTATCTGGCGCACCAAAGACAGTAGATGTTAAAGTGTCTGGACCACAATCAACTATATTAAGAGCAGAAAAATTACTTAACTTTAAAGTTGAACTTGATTTGAAAAACAAATCAGTTGGTCAATATAAGCAGAATTTTAAAGTAAAAGGATTGAGTGATGATTTAAAATACGAAGTAATTCCTAAACGTGCAAATGTTTCACTACAAGAAAAAGTTTCTAAAAAATATCCAATAGAAGCAGAAATTAATCAAAGTAGAATAGCTTCTGGCTATGAGTTGATTGGTGAGACAGTGAATCCATCACAAGTTACGATTACAGGTGGCCAAGATGAATTAAACAAAATTGCATATGTGAAAGCAACATTAGATGATACGAAACAATTATCAGAAGATACAACTGAAAAAGCAGGTATAAGTGTATTAGATAGTAATCTTAATAAATTAGATGTACAAATTAGACCTGATACAGTAAATGTTAAAATTAAAGTTCAGAAATCTAGCAAAAAAGTAAGATTGAATCCAGTTACAAAAGGATCAATTAGTAAAGATGTTAATATTAATGATATTCAATTAAATAAATCTGAAGTGAAAGTTTATGGACCAAGGAATGTCTTAGATGGAATTGATTCTATTGATGTTCCAGTCGATGTTTCAAAAGTTGAAGAAAATACAACGAAAACAGTAGATTTAAAATTACCGAATGGTATAGATGATGCTGAATTTAAAAATGTTGAGGCAAAAATTAATGCTTCTAAAAACTAAAAGAATTAAAGGAGAATTACAATATGGGTAAATATTTTGGAACTGACGGTGTAAGAGGTGTAGCTAATTCAGAATTAACACCAGAAATAGCCTTTAGATTAGGCAGATTTGGCGGATACGTATTAGCGAAGAAACATGGTAGTGAGAATCCAAAAGTATTAGTAGGTAGAGATACGCGCGTCTCTGGTGAGATGTTAGAATCAGCTTTAATTGCTGGACTTTCTTCAATTGGCGCAGAAGTCATGAGATTAGGCGTTATATCTACACCAGGCGTTGCTTACTTAACAAGAGTAATGGATGCGGATTTAGGTGTAATGATAAGTGCATCACATAACCCAGTTGCTGATAATGGTATTAAATTCTTTGGTCCTGATGGATTTAAGTTAACAGATGATGAAGAGAATGAAATAGAAAAACTATTAGACTCAACTGAAGATAATTTACCACGTCCGACAGGTAAAGACTTGAACCATACATCAGATTATTTTGAAGGTGCTCAAAAATATATAAGCTATATTAAATCTACAGTAGATGGAGATTTAGATGGACTTAATATTGTTTTGGATGGTGCACATGGCGCTACTTATTCTCTCGCTCCATATTTATTTGGTGATTTAGAAGCAACAAGTGAAACAATAGGATGTAAACCAGACGGATATAACATTAATTTAAATGTAGGATCTACTCATCCAGAAACTTTAGCTGAAGCAGTATTAGAACATGAAGCTGATTTTGGATTAGCATTTGATGGTGATGGCGACAGAATTATAGCTGTTGACGAAAAAGGTCAAATAGTCGATGGTGACCAAATTATGTTTATATTAGCTCAAGATATGGCTAAAAATGGTGAATTAAAAGATAATATGGTCGTATCAACTGTTATGAGTAATTTAGGCTTTTACAAAGCACTTGATAATGAAGGAATCAAATCTAATAAAACCAAAGTTGGCGACAGATATGTTGTAGAAGAAATGAGAAGAGGTTCTTATAGTCTAGGTGGAGAACAATCTGGTCATATAGTATTAATGGATTATAATACTACTGGTGATGGTTTATTAACGGGTGCACATTTAGCTAGTATTGTTAAGAGAACAGGTAAAAACTTAAGTGAATTAGCTAGTCAAATGAAAAAATACCCTCAAAGATTAGTGAATGTAAAAGTTTCAGATAAATATGGTGTAGAAGAAAATGCTAAAGTAGCTGAAATTATAACTAAAGTTGAGGTCGAAATGAACGGTGAAGGTCGTATATTAGTGAGACCATCAGGAACTGAACCATTAGTACGTGTAATGGTAGAAGCAAAGACAGAAGAAGAAGCAGAAAGATTTGTTAATAGTATTGCTGAAGTAGTACAACAAGAAATGGGATTAAATTAAGAAATTTAGATCATAACTAGCTATGAGAAAGCAGTCATTTTGTTCGCACTTTAAATTATAAGTGTGCAAAATGACTGCTTTTATTTTTAGGTGTTAATTATTATTAATAAATATTAACATTATAACGTAAATTAATGTAGTACATAATGGTATTATAATTGCACAACATTACATTTCATTGTAGAATAGAGAGAGTTTATAAAAGGAGGAATGTGAGGTACATTAGATATAGGAAACTTATAGCGCCTGAACAAAGTATACGCATGATTTATGATACATGTATAATCAGATACATGTTGAGAGATTGTTGTTGTCTTTGTTGACGAGGAGGATAGTTATCGAATTATCGGCGGATGCTATCCCGGATGTGGCCCATTCGAAAGTTCAATGTTTAAAGCATATAGGTAACTGTATGTCCAAAGCCATTGAAATAGCCAAGAAATGTATGATGTATAGAAAGCGACTGGGCAAATTTTGAAATTGTCTAACCGCTTATTTAAAATTGGAGGAATTTATTTATGTGTGGAATAGTAGGATATATTGGAACAGCAAATGCTAAAGAATTATTATTAAGAGGATTAGAGAAATTAGAATATAGAGGGTACGATTCAGCTGGTATTGCTGTACGTAACGAAGAAGAAATTAAAGTATTTAAAGCAAAAGGTAGAATTGCCGAATTACGTAAAGCATCAGAATCTGAATTTGATGGCAATGTTGGTATTGGGCATACACGTTGGGCAACGCATGGCGTACCTAACTACGAAAATGCACATCCTCATCAATCAACTTCTGGTCGTTTTACATTAGTTCATAATGGTGTAATTGAAAATTACGAACAACTTAAAAAAGAATTTTTATCTAATATTACATTTAAATCTGATACAGATACTGAAGTAATTGTAGAACTTATTGAATATTTCTCAAATGAAGGATTAACAACAGAAGATGCATTTAATAAAGTTTTATCATTATTACATGGTTCTTATGCTTTAGGCTTATTAGATGAACAAGATTCAGAAAAAATTTATGTAGCCAAAAACAAATCACCATTATTAGTTGGAATTGGTGACGGATTTAATGTAATTGCTTCAGATGCAATTGCAATGTTAGCTGTTACAGATACTTATAAAGAATTAGTAGATAATGAAATTGTAATCGTTAAAAGAGATGAAGTTATCATCAAAGACCAAGATGGTCAAGTAGTTGAGCGTGATAGCTATAAAGCAGAAATTGATGCATCTGATGTAGAAAAAGGTACTTATGATCACTACATGCTTAAAGAAATTCATGAACAACCTGGTGTAATGAGAAATATCATTCAAAATTATCAAGATGATAATGGTGAATTGAAAATAGATAAAGCGATTATTGATGATGTTGCAAAAGCAGATAGAATCTATATCGTTGCATGTGGTACAAGCTACCATGCTGGTTTAGTAGGTAAAGAGTTCATTGAAAAATGGGCAGGCGTTCCAACAGAAGTACATGTTGCATCTGAATTTGTATACAATATGCCTTTATTATCAGAAAAACCATTATTTATCTTTATTTCACAATCAGGTGAAACTGCCGATAGCCGTGCAGTATTAGTTGAAGCTAAACGTTTAGGACATAAATCATTAACAATCACAAACGTTCCAGGTTCTACATTGTCTCGTGAAGCGGATCATACTTTAATCTTACATGCAGGACCAGAAATTGCTGTTGCATCTACAAAAGCATATACAGCACAAATAGCAGTATTAGCTATTCTTTCGCAAGTTGTTGCGACTGCACATGGTAAAGACACTGGTGTTGATATAATCCCTGAACTTGGTAAAGTAACAACTGCTATTACAGCAATCGTTGATGACGCACCAAAAATGGAACAAATTGCGAAAGATTTCTTAGAAACAACACGTAATGCATTCTTTATTGGTCGTACTATGGATTATTATGTAGGACTTGAAGGAGCACTAAAACTTAAAGAAATCTCTTATATTCAAGCTGAAGGTTTTGCTGGTGGAGAATTGAAACACGGTACAATCGCATTAATAGAAGAAGGCACACCGATTATTGCTTTAGCTACTCAAGAAAAAGTTAATTTATCTATTCGTGGTAATGTTAAAGAAGTAGTAGCGCGTGGTGCTAACCCTTGTATTATTTCTATGGAAGGCTTAGAACATGATAATGATACTTATGTCATTCCAGTTGTACATGAAATGCTATCACCATTAGTTTCAGTTGTTACATTACAATTAATCTCATACTATGCAGCATTACACAGAGGCTGTGATGTAGATAAACCACGTAACTTAGCTAAATCAGTTACAGTTGAATAATGAACGATAATCAATATAATATTTAATCGAACAAAACAGAAACAATTCCTATTAATTTTAGGGAATGTTTCTGTTTTTATTTGTAGATAAAAACATAATTTAAACAAAACAAATAACTTGAAATTCATACCCTATAGGGGTATATTGTAATAAAGAAAGGACGTGAAGAAATGGAAGAATTTAAACATGAACATCCACCAACTCCGAGAACTAGAGAAGAGAAAGATAAAGTCATAAACAGACTTAAAAGAATAGAAGGTCAAGTAAGAGGTATTCAAAATATGGTTGAAGATGATCGCTATTGTTTAGATGTACTTGTACAAATTAGCGCGATTCAATCAGCACTTAAAAATGTAGGTTTTGCTGTTACTGAACGTCATATGCAACATTGTGTTTCTGATGCTATCCAAAATGGTGATGGCGAAGAAATGATAGATGAATTATTAACAGTGCTTAAACAATTTTCTAAATAAGATGAGGTGATTATAAATGGGTGAAATCAAGAATACGACTATAGGTATAACAGGAATGACATGTGCAGCTTGTTCAAGCCGTATCGAAAAAGTATTAAATAGAATGGATGGAGCCGATGCTATAGTTAACCTTTCAACAGAAAAAGCGTCAATCAAATATGATCCAGAGAAGATAACCGTAAATGATATAAACAATAAAATTGAAAATTTAGGTTATGGCGTTTTAATTGAGAGTGTGGAATTAGATATTTTTGGGATGACATGTGCAGCTTGTTCAAGTCGAATCGAAAAAGTATTGAACCGCCAAGAAGGTATAGATAAAGCTATAGTTAATTTAGCTACTGAAGAAGCCAATATAGCATACAATCCCGAAATGATTAACTTAAATGAAATAATTAACAAGATTAAAAATTTAGGCTATGATGCCCAATCTAAAGTAGGTAATGAAGAAAAAGCAACACATAAAGAAAAAACAATAAAGAAAATGAAAACAAAATTAACTATTTCTGCTATTCTTTCATTACCTTTGATCGTGACTATGTTTGTACATTTATTTAATATGTCACTACCAAGTATATTTATGAATCCGTGGTTCCAATTTACTTTAGCTACACCTGTACAATTTATAATCGGATGGCAATTTTATGTAGGTGCATACAAAAATCTGAAAAATGGTGGAGCAAATATGGATGTACTTGTTGCTTTAGGTACAAGCGCAGCTTATTTCTATAGTTTATATGAAGCGATAAAAACAATTGGAAATCCTGAATATATACCACACTTGTATTTTGAAACGAGTGCAGTTTTAATAACTTTAATATTATTTGGTAAATTTTTAGAGCAAAATGCCAAAAGTCAAACGACTAATGCGATATCTTCTTTATTAAAACTTCAAGTGAAAGAAGCAAGAGTTATTAGAAATAATGTAGAAATGATGATTGCAACTGAGGATCTTGTTGTTGGCGATAGGATGGTGATTAAACCTGGAGAGAAAATTCCTGTAGACGGTAAAATATTAAAAGGTAGAACTTCAATTGATGAATCAATGATTACAGGTGAATCCATCCCAGTTGAAAAAACGATAAATGAAAATGTAATTGGCTCTACAATTAATAAAAATGGCCTTATTGAAGTGGAGGCTACAAAAGTAGGAAAAGATACAGCTTTAGCTTCTATCGTTAAAGTTGTAGAAGATGCACAAGGTTCTAAAGCACCAATACAAAGATTAGCAGACATTATTTCAGGATACTTTGTACCTATCGTAGTAGGGTTAGCCGTTATTACATTTATAATCTGGTTTGTATTCGTGCAACCAGGACAATTTGAAGATGCGTTAATTGCATCAATAGCAGTTTTAGTTATTGCATGTCCATGTGCTCTCGGATTAGCTACCCCAACTTCCATTATGGTTGGTACAGGTAAAGCGGCAGAAAATGGCATATTATTTAAAGGTGGAGAGCATTTAGAGCAGACACACCAGTTAAATACAATTGTATTAGATAAGACAGGGACTATCACGAAAGGTAAACCAGAAGTAACTGATTTTACTGGTGATAATGAAATTTTACGACTATTAGCAAGTGCTGAAAAAGGTTCAGAGCATCCATTAGCAGAAGCAATAGTAGCATATGCTACTGAACAGGATATTAACTTGTTAGAAGTAACCAGTTTTGATGCTATTCCAGGTCAAGGCATAAAAGCCATCATACAAAATAAAGAAATATTAGTTGGAAATAGAAAACTATTAGATGGATATAACGTTGATATAAATGGGGAAGAAGGAAGTTTATCAGAGTATGAAGCAGAAGGTAAAACAGCGATGATGATTGCTATAGATCAACGTTTTGAAGGTATTGTAGCAGTTGCAGATACTATAAAAGAAACAGCTGCTGAAGCAATTAAATTAATTCAAGACGAAGGACTAGAAGTGATTATGTTAACTGGTGATAATACGCGTACTGCAAAAGCAATAGCAAGACAAGTAGGTGTAGATTCAGTTATTGCTGAAGTATTACCTGAAGAAAAGGCAGAGAAGATTAAAGAATTACAATCGCAAAGAAAGAAAGTAGCAATGGTAGGAGACGGTGTAAATGATGCACCAGCGTTAGCGATCGCAGACATAGGAATAGCAATAGGAACTGGAACAGAAGTGGCAATAGAAGCTGCTGATGTCACTATTTTGGGTGGAGAACTATTATTAATACCTAAAGCGATAAAGATTAGCCACGCAACTATAAAAAATATTAAACAGAACCTCTTCTGGGCTTTTGGTTATAATACAGCAGGCATTCCAATTGCAGCTTTAGGGTTACTAGCACCATGGGTAGCAGGTGCAGCTATGGCATTAAGTTCAGTAAGTGTTGTTACAAATGCATTAAGACTTAAAAAAGTAAAACTATAATATAAGGAGATGTTAATGATGGAAAAAACAATTCAAGTAGAAGGTATGACATGTGAACATTGTAAATCAGCTGTAGAAGGTGCGCTCAATAAATTAAACGGCGTAAATCAAGCAACTGTTGATTTAGAACAAGGGAATGTAACCGTTACATTTGACGAAAATAATATTGAAATTGAACAAATGAATGAAGCAATTGAAGACCAAGGTTATGATGTGATAAATAAATAATTATAATGTTCATCCTTAGGTCTGACTCTCTTTAATAAGATTTGCTATATAATTAATATATGAATTTTTTATGTTTAGCTTCAATCATATGAAGGTATTAAAATGAAAATTACAATTTAAAGGAGCAAATTAATGGAGAGTTGGATTACAAATATAATGGAACAATTTGGCTATTTTGGTATTGCCTTATTAATTTTAATAGAGAATGTTTTCCCGCCTATTCCATCTGAAGTAATATTAACATTTGGTGGATTTATGACGACAAAGTCTGATTTAACTGTGTTTGGTGTTGTAGTAGCATCTACTATTGGATCTGTCGTAGGTGCATTTATTCTATATTGGATTGGTCGCATATTAAATGTTGAAAGAATTGAACGTATAGTTGAAAAGTGGGGTAAGTATTTAAGATTAACGAAAGAAGATGTTAGAAAGGCAGATGCTTGGTTTGATAAGTATGGTCCTTGGACAGTATTCTTTTGTCGATTTATTCCACTTATTAGAAGTTTGATCTCTATTCCTGCTGGTATGAGTGGAATGAATCAATGGGTATTTTTATCTTTGACGACACTAGGAACATTAATATGGAATTTAGTATTAGTATTAATTGGTGCAAAAGTTGGAAGTAACTGGCATCAAATTGTGAACTATATGGATATCTATTCAAATGTGATGTACATAATCATTGCATTAGGCGTGATTATATTTATAGTATGGTTTGTTAAAAAGAAAAAATAATACACATAAGGGGTGTATATATGATTCGATTATGTGAGCGACTTACAGAAAAACATGAAGTCTTGATGTCATTAGCAGATGATAACAAAATGGCTATCAATGATTATACACAAAGAGGTAATGTATATGAATTTATATTAGATAGCGAAGTTGTTGGTGTTGCAGTGAGTATTATGACACGTCCAAATACACTAGAATTGGTTAATCTTGCGGTTGATCCTGAACAACAAGGAAAAGGAATAGGTCGAGAAATGATTCGTTTCATTATTGAGACAGCCAAAGCATCAAATTGTCACACTGTTACTGTAGGAACTGGAAATTCAGGCATTGGACAATTGAAATTGTATCAGCAAGAAGGATTTAGAATGAAATCAATCGATACAGATTATTTCTTAAAACATTATGCTGAACCCATTTATGAAAATGGTATTCGATGTAAAGATATGGTTCATTTAGAAATAGACTTATTAAGGTAACCTTTTAGGTTGCCTTTTTATTATAAAGTGGTATATTTTATGTGATATAAAAAATATACTTAAAAAGAGGTAAATAGCATGTTTCATAATAAAGATGCCACATTAGTTACGGGAATTATATTGAACGTTCGAGATTTAGAAAAAATGAAAGTATTTTATGAAAGTGTATTGGGGTTAGATATTATTGAACAAGATCATGAGCATATTCAGTTTCGTATAGGTAAATCAGAGCATACTATAACATTGAAATCATTGTTAGATGGCCGTACACCTAGTATGAGAGAAGCAGGTTTGTTTCATGTTGCGCTATTATTGCCGACACGTTCTGACCTTGCAAATTTTTTAGTGCATGTTTCAAGATTAAATGTACAAATTGGTGCAGGAGATCATATTGTCAGTGAAGCATTATATTTAAATGATCCTGAAGGTAATGGAATAGAAGTATATTGTGATCGCGATAGTCAAAGTTGGAATTGGAAAAATGGTCAAGTTAAAATGGACACAGTCGAATTAAATATAGAAAATTTAATACAAGCATCATCAAATAATGGCTGGAATCGTATGCCGAATGGTGCTGTGTTAGGACATTTGCATTTAAAAACGCATGATATAGAAGAAGCAAAGCCATTTTATTTAAACATATTAAATTTAGATGTGGTCGTTGGCAATTTCCCGAAAGCTTTGTTTATGTCATCGAAAGATTATCATCATCATATTGCAATCAACACATGGCAATCTCATAAAAAACTAGAAAATAGTGAAGCCAGTTATGGTATTTCAAGAATATCAATGCAAGTACCTAATTTAAAGAAACAAACTTTAATCTCACCAGAAGGGTTACCCTTCGATATAAATAAACAATAATAAGATTAAAGTACCTTAGTGAGACTTATCTTTAATATAACGTATCTATCATGTACAATAAGTGAATATTAAGAAAATTTTGATAGATAAGAGGGATAAACATTGTTACTTAATTTAGAACATATTAATTGGATTAGAGAAGGTAAGTTTATATTAAAAGATATTTCTTGGGAAATAAATGATGGTCAACATTGGGTATTATATGGATTAAATGGTGCAGGTAAGTCGACGATATTAGATATTATCAATGCTTACACTGCACCTTCATCTGGGAACTTTGAAATATTAGATATGAAGCAAGGAAAGAAAGGCTATTCTGCAGATAGTATACGTAAACAAATTGGGTATGTATCATCTTCATTATTCAAAAAAATGAGACAAGAAGATAATGCATTTACTACGATTATAAGTGGTGCTTATGCTTCGATTGGTGTATATGAAGACCCGAGTGAAGAAACTAAAGATAAAGCTAAAGAAATCGCAGACACGTTAGGTATTACACCTTATATTAATAGACGTTTTTCAACATTATCTCAAGGTGAACAAACGCGTGTACTTATAGGACGAGCATTGATGTCTGAACCTAGGTTGCTCATTTTGGATGAACCTACAAATGGCTTAGATTTTGTAGCGCGTGAAGATTTATTAGAACGAATCGAAGAAATAGGCAAAGATGTGAATGGACCAACCATGATATACGTCACGCACCATTTAGAAGAAGTGTTACCCGTATTTAAGCATATTTTATTACTGAATAATGGAAAAGTATTTGAATCTGGAAAGATACACGACATCGTTAATTCAGAGAATATGAGTCGTTTATTTAACATGAATGTCAATGTAACGTTCAACAATGAACGCCCAATATTATCGAAAATGTAATAAAAACTAAAGAATTGCCTTTATGAAACCATCGTGAAATAATAGTTTAGTTAAATAAATTTTGGAGGAAGCAACATGACAAGTGAAGTAGTATTTTTAGATATGGATGGAACAATTTTAAATGAAAATAATAGAGTTACGGAATATACATGTGATATTATCAACCAAGTTCGTCAAAAAGGCATAAAAGTATTTATAGCGACTGGTAGAGCATTTGATGAAATTAGTTATTTAATCCCTGATAATTTCGAAGTTGATGGCGTTATAGCATCAAATGGTGCAGTAGGCTATGTTGGTGATAAGGAAATATTTAAACATCAACTTCCAATGGAAACAGTGCATAAATTACTCGAATTAGCTGAAGAAGATCATATCTATTATGAACTATTCCCATATTATAAAAATAGAATAGCGTTAAAACGGGATAAAGCATATTTAGAAGCAGAAATTTATGGTGACGAAATTGGAGAAATAACAACACATGAAATGAAATCACGTATAGAAGCCTTAGCTGAAAAAATAGACTGGGTGGATACTGTTCCTAATGATGCATATTCTAAATTTTACTTTGTAAATAAGAAAGAAGCAGAAATTAGAAAATGGCAAGACAAGCTTGAACCAATGAAAGAAGAACTTAACATTTCTATTTCACATTCATCAACTTGTAATTTAGAAACAATGCCTAAAGGTGTTAACAAAGCTACAGCCATTCAAGAAGTATTGAAGTATTTAAATATGATGGATGATGCTGTTACTTATGCGGTTGGAGATAGTGATAATGATCGACAAATGCTTGAATACGTTGATTATCCCATCGTCATGAAAAATACACCAGATCATATTAAAGCATTAAGCAAAGAAGTAACAGCTCATACCAATTCAGATAATGGGGTTGCTGAATATTTAAAAGATAAGTTCTTAAATAAATAACAGAGAAAGCTGAGGACTAATCTAAGGATAACAGTCTTCAGTTTTTTTATGTAGTTCAAACATGATTCTTCAGAACTACATTACAGCATATTATCCACTTCGTGACGCGAATTTCAATATATTTTTTAAACTATAAATGATTCAGGTAATATATTTAATACTCTATCAATAGTTTTGCGATTATAAGATATTAATCCAACTTCTCTATAGTAATCTGATAGTTTTTTTGAAACAAGATCCATACTTTCTACTCTAGTTGCTAAAGATTTTGGAATTATTGTGATGCCTTGCCCAGTTTTAACGCTAGCAAAAATTGATTCAAGATTTTCTTTACATTCAATGTTTAGTTTCATATTTGAAAAATTTGATTTGATAAATGCAAGGGTGTCACAAGGAGGGGATAATAAAAATATTTTATAATTTAATAAATCCTCTATATACACATTTGAGTTGAAAATAAGATTATTATTTTTTTGAAAGACTATCATATATTCTTCACGGTACAATGTTTCATAAAATAATTTTGTACTATTGGAAGAAGATATATCCCCAGTAATAATATCTATATCTCCATTATATAAGTGGTTTAGGAGGACTTGAGTGTTATTTTCTATTTTTACATCTACATTAGCGTGAACTAATTTATCTTTAGTATCTTTTATTCTGTATAAAGAAAAACTAGGCAACATACCCATTCGTATTTTAGAGGTATTAACAGTATTAGTCTTTAACTTTAATTTTTTCAAAGTCTGACTAATCTCTATAAGTTCATCTAAAACAATATCTCCATTTTTAGTAAGAAATATTCCTCTTGATGTTCTATAAAATAAGTCACAATCAAAATAATTTTCAATTTGCTTTATTCGCATACTAAGTGCTGGCGGACTGATGTGTAGTAATTTTGAAGCATTGTTAATACTTTTAGTTTCAGCAACTTTAATAAAATCTTCTATATAATCAATATTCATAAAATTACTCCTATTCATATTTGCTTAATACCTGTCTTAAGGTAATGATTATTCCCTGACTAAGCATATCATATTACTACGAAAATATATCAACAAATAAAGGTGAGAAATATGATTACTTTCAGGAGTCTGATATTTTAACAAAAGACTTAAATAATTTTGATAGGATTGGTTAAAAATGAAGAGAATTTGGATATTAACGTTAGGTATGTTTGCTTTAGGAATGGATACATATATAGTTGCAGGATTATTGCCTGATATGGGTAGTACTTTTCATAAAAACAGTGCTCAGATAGGTCAGGGTGTCACAGTCTTCACTTTGTTCTTTGCTTTGTCAGCACCTGTTTTTTCGACAATATTAGCAAAGTATTCTGTAAAGAAAATACTATTAATAGCATTATTAACTTTTGGGGTAGCTAATAAGATGACTATGCTTTCTATGAATTACTATTTTTATATATTGTCAAGATGTATAGCTGGATTAGGGGCGGGACTTTTTTCACCTATGGCAGTGAGTTCCGGTGGTTATTTGGTCGAACAAAAGTATAAAGGAAAAGCTTTAGCATTTATTGTAGGAGGTATGAGTGTAGGTACTGTTGTTGGTGTACCTGTGGGCTTACAATTAGCGAATTTATTTAATTGGCGTAATCGTATTAATAAGCATTATCGCATTTATAAGTGTTTATTTTCTACTTCCTAATTTTAAATTACCAGCAACACCAAGTTTAAAAGAGAGATTCTCACTGTTCATAAATCCTCATGTTTTAAGAGTAGTTTCTGTAACTATATGTGCTGCAATAGCTAGTTTAGGTTTGTATACTTATTTATCGTAAGTTATTAGCGAATATCTTTCTACGAATTATATTAGTTTATTCTTAACTTTTTGGGGCGTTGGAGGATTAATTGGTAGTTTTGGTGTTGGATTTATAATTGATAAATTCAAAAATACTAGATATTTAATGCTGTCAATTTTATTCGTTTTGACATTGAGTATATTGTTTATACCTATTTTGATTAAAACACCAATATTATCAGTCCTCCCTTTTTTATTGTGGGGAGCTATGGGATGGGCAACTCAAGCACCACAACAACATATACTATTAAAAAATCATGAAAAACATGGAAGTGCTTCAGTGGCTTTAAATAGTTCATTAAATTATTTAGGAAGTACTTTGGGAGCAGCATTAGGAGGTATTCTGCTAGCGCAAGGTTTGCATATAAATATACTTATTTATAGTAGTGGTGTTAGGGATTCTAATTCAGTTAGTGAATATATTTATAGATAAAGGGAGAGTTTAAATGTATACAAAAAAATGTGATAATTTAGTTAATGAATTTAAAATTTCATATATAAATGGAATTAGAAGTATAAACAATGCTAAAAAAGTATTTAAGCATCATGATATTTTGGGTATAGAATAAAAGAAAAATTCTTGAATCAATCATAAAAAAAGAACTCGCTTGAGTTGGGAACTGTCCCTGTCAAGTAGACAACTAAATAATAAAATTGTCTTATTGGGCCTGAGACATAAAGTTTCGGAAACTCAAATAAAAGACGAAATTCACGATAAAAAGTGAGTTTCGTCTTTTAAGTTTCTGAAACCTTATGTTTTAGACTTTTTACTCTAGACATTCTTAACAATCGTTATTAATTAAATTATATAATCAATACAATTAAGAAAGAAAAATTATTTTTTATACATTTTTATTATTGTGTTTATAAGATATATAA
>NZ_PPQZ01000032.1 GCF_002902525.1 Mammaliicoccus stepanovicii | reverse complement strand
TGATTGGTTAAGCCAATCACTCTTTGAAGTACTATTAGTACTCAAATTATTGGAATTAACGTTGACATATTGTCATTCAGTTTTCAATGTTCATTTATAAATGTCTAAACATCATTGTACTAAAATTACTGTTTATTTACAACATTTATCTTTGCTGTTTTTTAACACGTTTATAAATATATCTCATTCAGAACTTCTAAGCAAGAGCCAATTTTACACTTTCTAAAAGTTTTTCTCGAAATATTTTTTTGTGTTGTGCTATTGTTTTCAGCGACTTTTATATAATAGCAAGTAGGGTTTTAAAAGTCAACAATATTGGATGCTTTTTTGAAAAAAATATAAAAACACAAATTCAGATTGAAATTAATCTTTAAATTTGTGTTTTTATCCTAAATAGTACTATTCAAATGCTATTTTGTTTTGGATTTTCTTTTTCTTTCTTCTAACGAAAGTGCATTATATTTTGGCAAGGTAATTAATTGATACATATTACAAATCAATAATCCAAAGATCGTTAAGTATATCCAGCTCGTGTCTTCTACTCTTAAAAACGGAATCAGTCCCACAGTTGTCATGACAACCATAAAGAACATAGATGGAATCCAGAGGTTTTTAGTTGATTGCTTATTCTTCATATTACTAGTAATCAATGCAAATATGATAACCACGATAGGTAACCAAATGAAACTTAATATTTGATCCGTACCGCCAAATCTCAAAAATCTAAAGTAAACAAGATCAAAAATCGCAAATACTGTAACAATTATTTGAACATGTGGCCATATTTTGCCAAATATACCTATTCCGAGTTGGTTAATGAATAAATATATAAAGTATGATAACTGGCTAATGGTTGCTACTAGTAGTCCTACAACTATAAACCAAATAGATGCAGCAACGAATTCCCCTAGTTCACCACCGATTAAGTATTTTGTTAATTTACTGTAACCAAATATAAGTGAAGCAATGTACGTAACAATTACACCTATTAACAAAGTGTTTCTATAAAATTGGATTAAATATTTTAAGGTCACTGATTTACCTCCACATTACTGTTCTTTAGTAGCTTCGATTACATTTTGCGCAATTTGGTCATAAATTTGACCAAGTTGCTCTTGTTCACCATAAACTGATGGAGAGAAATTATTCTCATTCCATTCTGGTTGGCTTAAAGGAAGCTCACCTAATAACGGTGTATTTAATTCTTGTGCTAGTTTAGCACCGCCACCTTTACCAAATACATATTCTTTATTCCCCGTCTCTTTACTTTGGAAATAAGACATGTTTTCAATTACACCTAAAATTGAATGTTTTGTATGTTTCGCCATTGCACCAGCTCTTGCCGCTACAAATGCAGCTGTAGGGTGTGGCGTTGTTACAATTATTTCTTTACTAGATGGTAACATCGTATGTACATCAAGTGCTACGTCGCCAGTACCTGGAGGTAAATCCAAGATTAAATAATCTAGTTCGCCCCATTTCACTTCTGTAAAGAAACTTGTAATCATCTTACCTAGCATTGGACCTCTCCAAATGACAGGCGCATTTTCTTCTACAAAGAATGCCATTGAAATGACTTTTACCCCTTGGCGTTCCACTGGAATTATTTGCTCACCTTCTACTTCTGGTTTTTCTTGTATCCCCATCATATCAGGTACACTAAAACCATAGATATCAGCATCAACTAATCCAACTTTCTTGCCTTGTCTTGCTAACGAAACTGCTAAGTTGACTGCTACAGTTGATTTACCAACTCCGCCTTTACCTGAAGCAATAGCTATAAATTCAACAGGATTGTCTTTAGATAATAATCCTTCAATCGTCTGTTCTTCCATTACACCTTTAAATTTTTCTAATGCTTCTTCAGGTAATTCATCGAATCTAATCCCTACTGTTTTAGCACCATTCTCTTTCAATATTTCGACTACTTCCATTTGCAAGTCTAATTGTGGTTGACCCCCAAGTTTAGCTATTGCAATTTTCACACTTACATGTTCTTTTTCTTCTTTTATTTTTACTTCGACAATGCCACCCGTTTCTTTAAGTGGTACTTCTAAGATAGGATCATTTAATTCTCCTACAAGTTCTTTAACCTGTTCAACTGATAACAATTCAACGACTTCCCTTCTTCAAGTTAATCTTTTCATATCATGTTAAGTGTAACAAAATTCTTTTACTTAATGTTGAAATATTGTTCAAAAAAATCCATACATCAATAATTTTTCATTTAGCATTATTCTAGAAGTTAAATGAGTTTGAAAACTATAAAGCTATTCAAATCAATCTTACAAAAAAGAGCCACGGACATAATGGATAGTCCTTGGCTCTTGGCATGCTTAGTAATTGTTTAAGCACTTCGTGTATTCGTATGTTTATTCTCTGTCTTAATAAATATCGATAGTACTACACCAAAGAATACGATTAAAGTTAAGATTAAGAACGCTATGTTTATACCGTGAATCATAGCTTGAGATTGTAAAATCTCTGCTTTATTACCGGCACTAGCTGTTTCTAATTGTTCTTTAGATGGTGTGAAATTTTTAGCGCCGATAGACATAATCGTTACAAGTATGCCTGTACCTATAGAACCTGAAATCGTTCTTAGTGTATTCATCATGGCTGTACCATGTGATAATAATTCATTTGGAATTGCATTTAATCCTGCTGTATTTACAGGCATCATAATCATTGAAACACCGAACATTCTAATTGTATATACGATGATTAAATATGGTAATGCTGTGTCTATACTTAAAAATGCTAGCATAAGCGTCGTAATGGTAATGATTGAAAAACCAGTAATCGCCAACCATTTAGCACCATATTTATCAAATAATCTACCCGTTACAAGAGACATAATACCTGTAATAATAGCCCCTGGTAGTAGTAGAAGTCCTGAGATAAGTGCAGAAAAACCTCTCGCATCTTGCATATACATTGGCATTAATAATGATGGTCCAATTAATGAAACCATTGAAAATACACTTATTATTGTTGTTAACGCAAATGTTTTGTATTTAAATATTCTAATATTCAATATTGGTGATTCAATTTTCAATTGTCTAAATACAAATATAGTAATCGTTACGATACCGATAAGTAATGAAATAATAACAGTTAGTGATGTGAATCCTGAAGATCCAGCACTACTAAATCCGTATAATAATGCTCCAAATCCAAGTGTTGATAGTATAATTGATGGTACATCTAAATGAACATCTTTTGGTTTTGAAATATTCGTTAAATATTTTGCACCGAATGATAAAGCCACTACTGCAAATGGAATGATTGTATAGAATGGACTTCTCCAACTAAAGTTATCAACCAAATAACCTGATAATGTTGGCCCTAATGCTGGTGCAAATGAAATAACTAAACCAGCCATACCCATTGCAAACCCACGTTTTTCTTTAGGGAATAAATTGAATAGTACAAATTGCATAAGTGGCATCATCACGCCTGCGCCCATAGCTTGTAATACTCTTGCTAACATTAATATTCCAAAATTAGGTGCTAATGCAGCAATTAACGTTCCTACTGTAAAGAATGTCATAGCCATCAAATATAATGGCCGTGTATTAAACTTATCCATTAAAAATGCAGTTGATGGAATCATGACACCGTTAACTAACATAAATCCTGTCATTAACCACTGGCCTTGATTCGCATCAATTTTTAAATGTACCATGATTTCAGGTATTGCTGTATTTAAAAGTGTCTGGTTTAAAATTGCAACAAAGGCACTCACTAACATTACCGCAACAACTAAATTTCTCTTTCCTTTCGAAATATCCTGAACGTCCATGGTTTCATCTCCTCTTAAAATATACCTTAGCTATTATGAACTAATAAATTGATGAAATCAAAACAAACGTTTTATCTATTTAAGTTCTCACTATCCGGGTAAAAAATTTCCGTACAAATATACAGTATCGTTATGATAACTAAAATCACCCAGAAGTCTATTTTTATCTGAGTATAGTAAATATGAACAGTAAAGTAGAACATAACTGTACTCAAAGCTATCGTCATTAAATGAAAGGTCATTCCTGAAAAATAAGGATTGTCATTAAGTTTAAGTTTAAATCTATCCAACACGAACTCTATTGCTATTAAAGTGAAGTAACCGAATAGAATATAACTACCATAATAGAATAAATTATCTATCATACTCTTATTATAGTTAAATTCAGCTAATCTATAAAAAATCAAGATTCTACTTAGACCAAACATACCAAAGGATAACAGTACAATGAATATTGCACCAGACAGCGTGAAAATACTAACTATGATTAAAAATGTTAACATTTGATAAATATCAAAGCGTTTATTATTTCTTTTCATACTATGTTACCCCTTTATTTATGTTTGTTTCATCATTCTAGAACACTTAGTTTTTAATTTCTTTAAATACAATAGACCAAACTACAGATAAGATTATTGCGATAATGATAATGTATAACATGATATTTTGAATACCATATTCTAATAATGGCACGTTCATTGCAAAAATTACAGTAACGACTAATGAACCTGTTGTGCTACCTATCGTTTTAAATAAAGTATAAATAGACATCATAGCACCTAATTGATGATCTGGTGCTTCTTCTTGAACTATCACAACATCTTTTGTATAGACAGTACCAAATGATGTTCCCATTACAAATACTGCAAACGGAATAATAAACATCCATTCTACACCAGTTAAAATTGCAAAGCTTCCAGCGAACATCGCTAAAAATGCTAACATATATATAAATTTCAATTTCAAATTATCTAATTTACCAAGTACAAATGTAATGACTAGCCAACCAACAGACATAGGGAAAATTAATAAACCACTTTGTAATGGTGAGAAGCCTTGTTCATTTTGTAAATATATCGGCATAAATATAGTATATCCCATAAGCATTGTAGAATATATTAAATCAGTAAAGAGGACGAGTATAATTTTCCTATTAAAAGCTTCTATTGGGACAAAGGGGTTTTTAACTTTTGTTTCTACTTTATAAAGTATCGTGACAATTACAATTAGCAATATAATGCAAACTAATCTGTAGATGAATGGGATTTGTCCCGACACCAATAATAAGAAAGTTGCGACCATAGCATAAAAAATAAATAACCCTTTATAATCAAGTTTAGTTTTTTCTACGGTTGCTTTTTCAAAATTAAAATATTTTATGACAAGCCATATAGCTGCAAGTGCTATTGGGACGTTGATATAAAACAGGAAACTCCAATTTAATGATTCTAATATTGCCCCACCTAATAATGGACCAACAATACTTGAAATTCCCCATACACTACCTACTACACCCATAACTTTATATCTTTGAGGTATTGGAAAAGCAAGCTTAGGTACGACTTGGCCCAATGTCATCATGACACCTGCACCCATACCTTGTATGATTCTAGATCCAATAAGTAGTGAAAAACTATGTGCAACTTCACTTAACCCACATAACACACTACCTATAATAAACGTCGAAATACCTAGTAGTACTACAAATTTTATGTTAAATCTTTTGACAAGTTCACCAACGATTGGTGTCATAAACACAACTGCTATTAAATAAGCAGTAAAAATCAACGCAACTTCTGTACCTATATTCAAGTCTTTCTGCATAGTAGGCGTTGCGAGTGAAACGATTGAAGTTTCTATTGCACTCATAAACATAATGAGGACAAGCGCTAGTACAATTCCTTTATTTTTATTCATATTTTACTCACTTTCATATACTATTTTTCCATTTACTACTGTTTTTACTGCTTGAACAGTAGCTAACTCTCTTTTATCTATTTTAAATGGATTTTTATTTAATACCGTAAAATCCGCTTCATATCCTTCTTTAATAAACCCAGTTCTATCAGTGGTTTGAGCAATATCACTTGCTTGCGTCGTATACAGTTTCAGTGCTTCATAAACGGATAGTGACTCTTCTGTGAAATACGCTTCTTCTTCACCATAAACTTGTCTATTCACTGCTGCATGTACGCCAACCATTGGATTCGGCACTTCAATTGGCGCATCAGAACCCCCACCCAAAACAATTCCTCGATCTAGCATCGATTTAAATGGATATAAATATCTTGCTCTTTTTTCTCCTACTTTATCCTGAACCCATGGAAAGTCACTTGTTATAAATTGTGGTTGTACATCACATATTACTGATAACTTTGATACACGCTCTATTAAAGATTCATTCAATGTACTAATATGAATGAGTCGATCTCTTAAACCTACTGGCGTTGGGTTGTTAGTTATTGCGTCTAATACCATTTCACAAGCTTTATCACCAATTATATGTACTGCAATCGCACCATCATGTTTTCTTGCCATTTTCACTTTTTCTTCTAATTCTTCTTGTGTATAAATAGCTATACCATAATTTTTCTGGTTTGGATCATTTGAATATGGTTCTTTGAGTAATGCAGTGCTACCACCATATGCACCATCCGCATATAATTTCATCGCATCTGGCTCAATCCATCCATCTATAAATGTAGCATTGTCTTTAATCATTTGTTCATAAACACTAAAGTGTCTTAACAACCTTACTCTAAAAGGTTTTTGATGCTCTTTGTCACCTACAACCGTCTTATATGCATTTAAGACATCTTTATAGTCATTGTAATAACCTAAGTCTTCTGTATGTGCGCCAGTAAGTCCAAATTGATATAAATAATCTATAGAATTGGCTAAATGATATGTTAAAGATTGCTCATCTTCGTTACTCGCTAATTCATCAAACGGTTCCATAGCCGTATCATATACCCATCCCGTAAGTTCTCCATTTACTTTCTCATAAGATCCACCATCAGGATTCTCAACATCATTTTGTATGTTCAAAAGTGCTAACGCTTTAGAATTAACGATGGCAGCATGTCTACATACTCTATAAATCATAACTGGATGGTCTTCACAAATTCTATCTAAGTCAGATTTGTTTAATCGTACACCACCAAGTAAATTCTCATCATATCCTTCAGCAATTAGCCAATCACCTTTATTTAATTCTTGTGATTTTCGTTTGATTTTATTTTTGACTACTTCGATATCTGTTTCTCCATTTAGAATAACAGATGATAACCATACACCCGTCCCCATCACGTGAATATGTGTATCTACAAATCCTGGAAACATCACGTTACCTTCTAAGTCTATTACTTCAAAGTCTTGTTCGTTTAATTCTTTGAGCGTTTCATTATTTAGAACATTTAACACTTTACCATTCTCAACAATAACGCCACTATATGTATCTTCCTTATTCAACATTGTATAAATCGTTCCATTTTTAAATAACTTTTTCATAGTGACTTCTCCTCGTAAAAATGACTTTAGTTAATTTTACATATTTAAAACTAAAAAAGACACCGATTAAACCGATGTCTTTCAATTTATTGATAAACACGAAATCCTTTATAAATAAAATTAGGTTAAAATATGCTTAACAGCAACAATTAAGATTTCGGATCCTTCTTCGCCAAAATATTCACGGTAGCGCGTATCTGCTTCATACATATTTATCATCTCGAGATGTTTTTCTTCAGTATAATTTGGCCAACTATACGTTAACCATTCTTTGTGAAATTCCGTAACATTTCGTTGTTTTTCTAACGTCGCACCATTCTTCTTGATGTCATCAATAGCTTTAAACAATTTTTCTTCAATTTGATTTTTACCTTTAACTTCGTCTTGTGACATATCTAAGAAACGATCATCTGCTTGATTTACATTTTCATTTCCAAATCTCTCTTCTACCTTATCTCCATGCAATTCATCTTCCTTATTTAACGATTCACGATTAAAAGCTTGATTGTTTTTATCTTCAGACATCTTAAATCCCCCTTTAATTTGAATAATACATGATGCTTATCTTTACCCTATTTACTAAAAAGTAATGTTATAAATAAGTTAAATTAAAGAGAACGTTTCATTCATAAAAAATACCAACAAAGTCAGTGACCTTGTTGGCGTTTATAGGACGTATTATTTTTAGTATATTTAATATTTATTTCAACCTTCTATGCTCTCCATTTTTCAAGTGTTCATTGAATGTTTGTTGATCATTTCTTTGTTTATGTCTTCTTAGTAAAATCAAAATATAGATTAAGCACAGTCCAAATATTAAAGAAACAATGCCCATAAATTGCAAGCCACCTTGTTTACCTTCACCAAAAACAAAGTAATAAAAGAAATAACCTTGAATTAAAATAAGAACAACTAGAACCATATTATATAATCGATAGTTCATATGCTACCTCCTACATAAAGTACATAATTGCGAGAAAATGGAATATAGAAGCAATCAAAATAAAGAAATGCCAAATCATATGAAAATATTTTCTATCTTTTTGAGCATAGAACCATGCTCCAACTGTATAGCTGATACCACCTAATAATATAAATACCATAAATATAATTGAAGCTTTATTAAATATTGATGGTAACATCAATACACACATCCACCCCATGATGAGATACATAGCTAAACTTAATTTATGATTAACATTTTTAGCTGTAGATTTATAAATGATACCCCAAATTGTAATTCCCCATTGGACAGCCATTATAACCCAGCCTAACCAGCCGCCTACTAACGATAAGGCAATTGGCGTGTATGTCCCACAAATTGCTATATAAATCATACTATGATCAATAATTCTCAATATATATTTCTGAGGTGAAGATGACGACATCGAGTGATAAATTGCTGATGATAAAAACATAAGCATAATACTAATTATATATATTGAAACACTTGTCGATTTAAGCGCACCATCTTGTATATAACTTTCAACTGCTGCATACGGTAAGAAGAATAACAAGATAAACGCTGGTATACCATGAGACACAGCATTACCCACTTCTTCTCCAAAAGATAGTGGCATAATATCTTTGAACGCTTCTTTTACTTTTTCTGATTTTCCTTGATGTGATTGTGCATTTTTAATTTGATCCATTCAAGTACCTCTTTTATAATAAATGATTAATTTCTAAATCTCTTTTAGCTGTTTCAATACTATCTTGTCCTTCTTTATTCTTTAATGGACTGAACTCTTTATTTCTATCTACTTGTAAAGTCGAGAATGATTGAGCATATTGGAAAATATCAAAATAGAATAATTCAAATTTCAATGATTCTACTTCAACAACACTAAAATCTTCATCAAGTTGTTTTAATTTTTTAATTGCTAAATGATATGGCAATGCTTTCGAAGCTGATTCGATTAGAAAGTCAACTTTGAATACATGGATGCCAATATTTGCATTTTGAAGTCGATCTACATCTTCAGAGGATAACTCTGAATATTCTAGAACTTGTTTCTTACCATCTATAGAAACAAGTCTGCCCACTTTTTCACCTGGATGTGCTTGGATTGACTTCGTTGTTACATCCGCATTGTGTTCCACTGTGTATCCTACAAATTCAGGATCCAAAACTTTCACTAAAGCATTATCAATATTATTAAGGAATAAATATTCAATGCCCAGTTCTTTAATTTCTGATAATATTTTATTATTTTCTAGTGATTTAAACACACCACCATTTCCATTTGGTGTATGCATAATATGTTTGTCTGTATCTAAGATCAACTTACCTTCTGTAGTTAGTGCTACGATGTGATCTTGCTTAAAGAAATGAATATATGATTCATCATAATCAAAATAATTTTTTTCTAAGAAATAAGCAAGCGTATCTTTATGGTTTACATCACTAGTCATAATGTACCAATGAATTGGTGTTCCTGTTTCTTCAACTAGTTGTCGAAGCTGTTCAGCTTGACGTTCAAATAAACTTTTATCATTAAAAGTAAACGTCCCTTTCGGACCTTTATGACCTAATCTAGTTCCTTGGCCACCTGCCATGAGCAATACTGCAAATTTACCTTCTTTAATCGCATTAATGCCTAGAGATTTATATTCTTTTAAAGTTTTGTCATCTAAATTTTCTTTTTTATCATAATTGACTTGCTCAACATCTTCTGCCACTTCAATTGGTTTTCTATTCAAATATACTTCTTTATACAAAGCATCAATTTCATCTAAATCTAATCTATTTATATCCAATTCTAATTGTTCTTTTTCACTTTGACTCATCAATTTACAATACTCTAATAAGTGTTCTTGACCATGATTTTTCAAAATTGTTTCGTCCAACATTATAATACCTCCGAATATTTGTTTCATTCTCATTATACGACTTTAGCATGATTTGTCTAAAAATATCACAAAAATAATTAAATTTAAATGATTATTAATAATTTTAAAGGGTAAAAGTAATAATGTGTTGATTAAAAGCACAAATATTCCTATTTCTAATAGGCCAAGGAGGATTTTATTATGAGTTTAGGAGACAAATTTAACGACGCAAAAGACAAAGCAGTAGAAAAAGGTAAGGATCACGTAAACGAAAATAAAGACGAGTATACTGAAAAAGGTAAAGATTTCGCTAAAGACAAAGGCGAAGATTTAAAAGGTAAATTCGGTAAATAATAACGAAGCTGAACAAAAGCGTTTTTGACTTCGTACAAAAATGATGACACCCTTAAAATCGTAAGATTTGATAAGGGTGTCTATTTTTGATTAGAAGTAAGTTTAGAATAGCAGAATAACGAGATTGAATAAAAGTGAAAATGCGGACCACATAATCATTTATCTGGACCGCATTTCACGTTTATAAATAAATTATGTCCAAATTATATTTATATAAACATGGAATATATGTCTTTCCACCAAATCACAATTGTGATAACAGTAAAAGCAGTGGACAAACTTAAATCAACTACTCCCCCTGTTTTAAATACAATTGGTAATTTCACAGATTTATTTATAGGATAAAACAATTTAACGCCTCTAGGTGTTAACATATCTAAAACGATATGAGAAAGCATCCCCAACAAAATTGAGACAAGATATGGCTCTGGCGCACTGATTGAATTTAAACCTAAATATATAAGAAATAAAAACAGTATCGAATGTGTAAACGTCCGATGTCCAAAAATCAATCGAATAATAAAGCTTATTGGAAATATTTTCTTCCCAAGATTACTTTTGAAATGGCATATATCTGGCACTAAACTTGAAACGCCACATAAACTGATTATTGTAAATGTCGTAAAAATGTCCTCTCCATAATAAATACTTAATGATGACCCGATGAATATACCGCAAGCTAGATGTGTTTTCCCAGTCATATAAGGTGTGCCTCTTTTCTTATTTTTAATTATTTTTATTTTACCACAAAAGACGAACATAGACACGAACATATTGTGACATCAACGTGATTAAAGTCACGCGAACAAACCTCAGATGACAAAAATGTGAAAGTAATCACAAAAGTATTGATTTGTTTAACACACCTGTTAAAATGACATTGTAAGTCATATTAAACATAACCCTATACCATTGTTGAAATAACCCCCTTATTTCACACTAAAAAGCGTTCGTCTATTTTAGACGAACGCTTTTTGGTTAACTTGCTTCTTTATTTATATTTTGCTGAGCCTTATCATTGTATTGTTCATTTTTAGAAGGTTGATTTTGATTATTATTTTGTTGCGGCTCACGCTTATTATTTTGATTTTCTATTGTATTCTCCTCTGTAGAGATTTCATTTGAATTTGATTGAGTATTGTTATGAGGCGTTTCCTTAGTTGTGTTATCTTGTGTTTGATGTTGATTTTCTTCAGGCAAACTGCATCCTGTATCATCACATAAATAACCATCATGACTTAAGTTTTGCCAAGCTCTAGTAAATTCTATCGTATTCTCTACCTCATTACATTCCGTCTGTGAATTACCTTGATTCAGCAAACAATTTCTTGCTATAGTATATGTTCTCGGATCAATTTCATTCGGATCATAATTTTTATTAGGTTTAACGCTATTCACATTTTCTTCTACTGGTATTTCTTCTGATGTTTCACCTTTACTCGTTTCATTACTATTATCTTGTGATTGCTTGTTGTTTTTATTATTTGTACTTTTGCGCTCTTCTGTCGTGGTTTCAGTTGTTTTCTTCTTAGATATCTTCGATTCAGAAGAATCTTTATTCGTTTCACTTCCAGTACTCTTAGAAGTCTGATAATCACATGCTACTAGAAATAATAAGCAAATTGCTAAGAGACCATATACCTTTTTCATTGAATCACTCCTTGGCCTTTTTGCTTTATTTTTCTTTCTATTCATTAAAAGACACTTCTTTCCTATAAAAGTTAAGCAATTATTAAAACATAAGGATATCATACATGATAAACTATTATTAGTAAAAATTAATGTATTTATTGAGGAGGTATTATATATGTATAAAGATGTTCAAAAGGATGAATGGACTGGTAGAACTGATAGTGCAACTTTGCGATCAGCGTTTAGATTCCATCAAGTTGTAGATACAATAGATTTTAAAAAACAAAACATACAACCTAAACAAGAATTTGATAATCAAATAAACATGGCACTTATAGGATTTGAATGTGACGAAGGTGTTGCTAGAAATAATGGTAGAACGGGTGCTGTTGATGGTCCAAAACAATTCAGAAAATCATTAAGCCCTCTTCCTATTCATAATGAATATTTACATTTAACTGATTATGGTAATGTAGTCTGTAATCAAACAAAACTAGAAGCTGCTCAGGAAGAACTAGGAGATAAATTGTCACAAATTTTATTACATAATCAATTCACTGTCATTATAGGTGGTGGTCACGAAGTCCTTTATGGTCACTATCTTGGTGTTCGAAAAGCAAACAAGAATAAAAAAATCGGCATTATAAATATAGACGCTCATTTTGATATGCGTGATTATGACGAAAAACCTTCTTCAGGAACAATGTTCAAACAAATATTAGATCAAGATGACCAAGTAGGTTATTTTGTATTAGGTATACAGAAAAATGGAAATACTAAAGCACTTTTTGATAGAGCGGATCAATATGGTGTACATTATATTATGGAAGATCAACTAAGAAGCCATTTGTCGATTGAAACCATTACATCAATTAATGCCTTTATTGAAGAATACGATGAAATTCTAATAACACTTTGCACCGATTCTATTGATGTGAGTTATGCTCCAGCTGTAAGTGCACCTTGCATTATGGGACTACAACCTCACATTGTTCAGACAATTTTACAACTTGTCACTCAATCAAATAAAAGTGCTAGTTTAAGTATTGCCGAATTATCACCAAGATTTGATATTGATAATCGGACATCAAGACTTTTAGCTAACCTTGCATCAAATGTTTATCACGATCAAGCCGAAGTCATACAATCACAGATGGAGTTTTAAATGATACAAGAAACTAAAAAAGGCATAATTTATGCATCATTAGCATATGTACTTTGGGGTGTGCTCCCACTTTATTGGAACATCGTAAATGAAATAGGACCATTTGAAATACTTGCTCATCGTATTATTTGGTCTGCAGTTTTTATGCTGCTGCTACTTACTTTCACAGGGCAATTGACAATGTTTAAAAATGCGACGATTAAACTCTTTAAAAATAAAAAAATGTTTATAGCTATTATTGCTGCTGCTTATATCATAACGATCAATTGGGGTACATTTATATGGGCAGTAAATAATCACCATGTCCTTCAAGCAAGCCTCGGATATTATATCAATCCGTTGATGAGTATATTCCTAGCCTTTATCTTTTTAGGGGAAAGATTTTCAAAATTACAATGGATTGCGATATTCCTCGCATTTGTAGGCGTTATGTATATGACATTACAAGTTGGCGTATTCCCTTATACATCCATCCTATTAGCCTCATCCTTTGCACTTTATGGATTAATTAAGAAAGTCGTGGATATTGATGCATTTAGTAGTATAACCATTGAATGTATTGTCACATTACCAGCTGCTTTGATTTATATTTATTATTTATCCGAAACAGATTCAGTCACATTTGGTATGAATGCATCAAGTGGCTGGTTATTATTATCAGGCGTTGTGACAGCCGTACCACTTATACTTTTCAGTGCTGGCGCTAGAAGGATTCCGTTATCACTTACAGGATTCATCCAATATATTGGACCTACTATTATGTTTATTTTAGGCGTATTCTTACTAAATGAACATTTTGATATACAGCAATTGATAACATTTCTATTTATTTGGGCAGGTATTATTATTTATAGCTACTCAAAATATATCGAACTTTCACATAATAGAAAAAAACTCATTAAGTAAGCTATCAGAAGTCTATATCTCAGAATCTTATTTATATGTAGTGAGTAATAAATTATCAACTTATAATAAAAAAAGTATCCTCATTTGAATGAAATTAAATGAGGATACTTTTTTTATTGTACTTGTGTTTTACTTTAAAATAGTTCACCACATGTGATAGCTAATAATGCTTTTATTGTATGCATTCTATTTTCTGCTTGTTGAAATACTTTTGAATAATCTGACTTAAACACGTCATCTGTAACTTCCATGCATGTGACACCGAATTTCTCAAAACATAATTGACCCATTTCTGTGTTTAAATCATGTATTGCAGGTAAGCAATGTAGAAATAGTGTATTATTTTTACCTGTTAAATTGATTAAATGTTGGTTTACTTGGTAATCTTTTAATAACTCAAAACGCTTTTCTAACTGATCTTCCTCACCCATAGAGCACCAAACATCAGTATAGATGACATCACTTGAATAGATTCCTTCTTGAATATTATCCGTTACGACGACTTCACTCCCTGATGTTTTACTTATGGATAAAGCCATTTTTTGTACTTCTTCATCAGGTTGTAATGATTTAGGTGAAACGATATGTACATTCACACCTAAAATAGCACTTGTTACCAACAATGAATGCGCAACATTATTACGTCCATCTCCAATAAAGGTAACTGTTTTTCCTTCGTATGTTCCAAAGTGCTCTTTTATTGTTAAAAAGTCAGCGAGCATTTGTGTTGGATGCCATTCATTTGTTAAACCATTCCAAACCGGCACATTTGAATACTGTGCTAATTCCTCCACTGTTTTCTGTTCAAATCCTCTAAAAGCAATTCCATCAAACATAGATCCTAATACGACTGCAGTATCTTGTACTGATTCTTTCTTACCTAGTTGCAAATCATTTTTTCCAAGATACGATACATGTGCGCCCATTTTTGTAGCTGCTACAGTAAATGCTGAACGCGTTCTAGTAGATTGTTTTTCAAATAGTAATGCAAGATGTTTACCATTTAAGTAACGATGTGGTAGTTGATGACGCTCTTTAAATTTTAACTCTTCCGATAACTCAATGATGGATTCTAATTCATTCTTAGTAAAGTCTACTTCTTTTAAAAAGCTTTTCTGAGATAAATCTTTTAGTATAGATAACTTCGTCCCAACGAAACCAACTCCTTAATTTTTATAATCATAATACTACTACACAACAAAACTTTTGTAAATAGTTATACAATATATTGCATAAAAATACCGACATAAATAGTATGACACATTTAGTTTAAAAATATAACACATTTTTCATTTTATCGGTTGAAAACGGATTCATAATACGTTATGATGTACCTATCAAACAAAAGGATGTGTTAGATATGGCAATGAGAGTTTCTAAAGATGATAATCAAGTTCATATTCAATGGAGAGTAGCTGACATTACAATTCCAAATAATGAAATTAAAGACATTAGAGAAGATCAAGAAATTCACGCGTTAGCTAATGAAGATCAAGACAACATCGTAAGAATCGGATCAACATTTGGTAAAACAAACCGTGTAATAATTGATACAAATGACAAAGAATACATTATTTATACACATGCTGACAAAAAAGTTTATAACGAGTTAACTAAATAAATTTATTAAGTAAATTATGTTAATAATAAAGTACACCTGACACTTAGAATATTGTGGCAGGTGTATTTTTATTTCTTTACTGATTATCGATTTAAATGATTATGCTACATTTTCATAGCATGCTAAGATGTAAGAGAAGGAGTGATGTCATATATGTTAAGGGAATTAACTGGTTTAAATGCAATCATTACAGGTGGTTCAAAAGGAATTGGCAAATCTATTGCTATTGCATTAGCTCAAGAAGGCGTTAATGTAGCAATTGCAAGTCGAAGTCTTGATTTATTAGAAGAAACAGCAAATGAATTAAAACAATATAACGTTAAAGTTTTTTATAAAGACACGAATATCGCACATCAACAAGATGTTCAAAAATTCATAGAAGATTCTTATCATGCACTAGGTTCAATTGATATTGTTATTAATAATGCTGGCATTATGAAAAATAATCCTTTTCTAGATGTTAGTGAATCTGAATTTGATCAATTATTTGAAACGAATGTGAAAGGTATTTACTATGTCTTACAGGAATCACTACCTTATTTAGTTAAACAAAATAGTGGTGATGTCATTAATATTGCTTCAATGTCAGGACTTAAAGCAAATGCAAATAGTAGTATTTATGCAGCAACTAAATATGCCGTTATTGGCATGACAGAAGGTATTATGCAAGAAATGAGAAAGCATAATATACGTGTTTCTTACTTAACACCTTCTGCAGTGCTAACAGACTTAATTGGAGAAACACCATTAGAGGAAGATACAATGACACATCCTGAAGATGTCGCTGATGTCGTGATTGCACAACTTAAATTACAACCAAGAACATTTATGAAAACTGCTCAAATTTGGGCAACAAATCCAACACCAAAACAATAGGAGTGAATCAATATGTATATCGTTACAAATAGAATTAAAATGAAAAAAGGTTTTGCCGAGAAATTTGCACCAATGTTCACTAAAGGTGGCGCTTTACAAGAGATGAAAGGTTTTATTAAAGTAGAAACTTGGAATATACAAGACATCGAAGACAATGACGAATTACATGTTAACATGTGGTGGGAAACTTTAGAAGACTTTGAAGTATGGAAAAATAGTGATGCTTTCAAACAAGCGCATAATAGAGGCGATTCTAGTAAAGATCAAGGTGAATCACCAATGTTAGGTTCAGAAATTGTTGTTGCTAAAGTTGAAACAACTACTGAATAATATACATTCATAGTAATTATATAATATAAAACAGTCATGCTACGACTACTCTTTATGAGTAAGTGCGAGGCATGACTGTTTTTGTATGTAGATCATAACTACAATATTGTTAGAAGAATATATGTGCCATAATCACGATTATCGGTAATGTAATGATTGTTCTAATAAAATAAATCATAAATAATTTACCCAAACTTACTGGGATTTTTGAACCTAATATTACGCCCCCTACCTCAGATAAGTAGATTAATTGTGAAATACTAAGCGCACCGACAATAAATCTTGTCATATCACTCGGTACATCGCTTATCAGTAATGAAGGTAAGAACATATCAGCAAATCCAATAAGTAAAGTTTCAGATGCTTCTTTTGCATATGGTATTTGCATAAGTTCTAGTAAAGGTACAAAAGGTGCACCTAAAATACTAAATAGTGGTGTATATTCTGCAACAATCGTTGCTAAAGTACCTATTGTCATAACGACTGGCAAAACAGCTAACCACATATCTAATACTGTTTTAATACCATTTATAAAAAATTGTTTAAGATTTGGTGATTTAACAGCTTTTTCAGTTGCTTTTTCAAAGCCCCAAGTTATTGGATTATGTGTTTTAGGAATTTTTTCATTTAAAGTTTCAGTACTTCCATTTGAATATTGATCTGGAATTTGTTTAAGCGGCCAAATTCTCGGCATCACAAATGCTGCCACTAAACATGCTAAAATAACTGAAAAATAAAATTTAAAGAAGAAATCTAATAAACCTATCGTTTGAGCAATTACGATTGCAAAAGTTATTGAAACAACTGAGAAAGTTGTTGCAATGACGGTCGCTTCTCTTCTCGTGTAGAATCCTTGCTCATACTGCTGACTTGTTATCATAACACCAACAGTACCATCACCTATAAATGATGCTAAATTGTCTACTGTAGATCTCCCAGGTAGTTTAAATAAAGGTCTCATAATTGGTGCGAACATAGGTCCTAAAAATTCAAGTAACCCAAAATCCATCAACAATGGTAAGAATAATCCTGCAAAGAAAAATACTGCTAATAATGTTGGGAGTAGATCATTGTATACCATTAAACCTGTATTTTCGTTTACTACTATTCCAGGTCCAAGATTAAAGTATATGCATACCGCAAAGATAGCACCTATTAATCTTATAACTACCCATATCCAGTTCACATTGAATAATTCGTTTGTAATAGATCGTTTAGTAGACGCGCTAAATACAGTTGAAAATATAAGCGTCATTACAGCAGAAATGACAATCAATAACATGATGATTAAACCAGCTGAATCACCTATCAAATCTAATGTTTTATTTGCTAAAAATGCTACAGGTAAACTCGTTTGAGTTTTACCTTCTTCATTCGTAACTGTTATAGGAACTAAAAATAAATAAATACCTAAAATTGATAATATAATAAACTTCAATCTACCTACTAATATACTCGTTTCTTTCATATGTATGCTCCTTTTCGCAAGACTAACTATACACAATAATTAATAATTATTCAATACTATTCTTTACTAATTATATTATATAATTTATTGTAAGCGCTGTCATTATAAATTCACAACAACAGAGATAATATTATAAATAAATAGATTAAAAATATTAATCATAAACAATTTTAACTTTTTAAATATTCTTATAACTACTGTATTTACGGATGTTCTTCAACATATCAAGCGGAATTACAATAATTTTACAGTCAATTTTTATAGGTAGAAATCTATCGTTCGTGAATTAATTTTTATCTGTATTTTTACAAATTGCACTGTTATAATCATGATTATATGAAAAAAAGAAGGAGTTATTAGATGTCAAAATCACGTTTAATTACATTTATGTTAAGTGTATTCGTTGTCGGTATGGTTGAATTAATGATTGCAGGTATACTTACATTGATGAGTGCTGATTTAAATATATCAGAAGCAATTATCGGGCAACTTGTAACTGTATATGCAATAACTTTTGCAATAAGCGGTCCTATTCTAGTCAAATTAACTAAAAACGTTTCTCCAAAAATTACTTTACTAATAAGTATGGTGTTATTTGTCATCGGGAATGGCATTATTGCAATCTCACCGAACTTTACAGTACTCGTATTAGGAAGAATTCTATCTTCAGCCGCTGCAGCAATTATTGTAGTCAAAATATTATCACTTACTGTAGTTTACTCAAAGCCAAATCAACGCGGGAAAATGATTGGCCTAGTTTATACAGGATTTAGTGCAGCAAACGTTTTGGGCGTTCCATTAGGCACTAAAATTGGTGACTTAGTAGGATGGAGAATGACATTCGTATTTATTTGTCTTGTCGGCGTTCTTGCTTTTATATTAATTATCTTTAATGTTTCTAGTGACAAATTAGATACTATCAAATCTGAAGCAGATCACAGTAGTTATAAAGTATTAAGACCACTTGAAGTCGTGAAATATTTAAGCATTACATTCCTAATCCTTGCAGCAAATTATGTCGTCGTAACTTATATCAGCCCACTACTTTCTGTATATGGGTATGACTTAAATATCGTGTCACTTGTTCTATTAGTAGCAGGTTTAGGTGCTATTTTAGGAACTTCTCTAGGTGGTTATATTACTGATGCATTAGGTAGTAAAAAATGGTTGCTTATTTCATTAAGTACCTATACTGTTTTAATGTTCGTCTTTCAATCATTTTTACCCATACTTGTTATAACACTCATCGGAGTATTTGCATGGAATATCGTACAATGGGGCTCTAACCCACCAATTCAAATAGGTATAATATCTCAATTAGAAGGTGATACAAGTGCCGCAATGAGTTGGAATATGTCTAGTTTAAACGCTGGAATAGGTGCAGGATCACTACTTGGCGGTATATTTGTTACTTACTTCGATGTTGTCTCAAGTTTGTATGTAGCAGGAACTTTAAGTTTCTTAGCATTATTAATATGTTTAACCTTAAAAAAACAACCCAAAACATCATAGCATGATGAAACAAAAGCCAAAAGTCGCGGACTTTTGGCTTTTTACATATCTTATTTGTCATCCTGGACCTCTACATGACAAGTTCGCACGCTAAGTTGCCAGACTGATGAATCTAGCAACTTAGTATATAGAAAAAAGAGCTAATCCAAAAAATTATGGATTAGCTCTTTAAATTTGAGAATGGATGATTTATATCCAAAACCCGTTATATTTGAGGGATGATAATCTCTCAATTTCTTCCTCTTACTTATTGTAATTCTTTACCACTTTTACCTTGGTCTTCCTCTTTAGATGCAGCATTTTTTTGTTCGTATTCTTTTTTGCTCATTACATCGTCAACGTGCATGTTAACTTCAACAACTTCTAAGCCAGTCATATGTTTAACTTGCTCTTTAACTAAATCAGCAACTTTTTTGAAGATTCTTGGAGCTGATTCGCCATATTCTAATACAACTTTCAAGTCAACAGCAGCTTGTTTTTCCCCAACTTCTACTGTTACACCTTGTGTTACATTGTTACCAGAAGTAAAACGATCTGTTAGGCTTGAAGCAAATCCGCCTTTCATATCTAGGATACCTCTTACTTCTCTTGCAGCGATACCAGCGATTTTTTCAACTACTTCATCTGAGAAAGATAATGTGTTTGAAAATTGTTGTTCTAGTGATTCTTGTTGTTGCGCTTCACGTGCTTGTTCATTTACTCCAGTTTGTTCGTTATAACTTGTTTTTGCTTTATTGTTGTCTACATTTGCCATAATAAATTCTCTCCCTTGTGTGTTTGTTATTTAATAGTTTTTTATATGTTTTGTATTACTAATTAAGCAGTTTAACTTATTCGGTTTAAGAAATTTAAAAACTGCTGAGTACAGTCTTTAATATACCCAAGTCCAATTCCAATTAAACATAAAACAAGAATTAAAACGGTTTTCCAAAAACCAATTGATAAGAATAAAACTGCTAAAATTAACATTGCGATAAAACCAACGATTCTCCATTTATATTCTTTAATAAAATTAATGAATTGATTAGGATCTTGATTTTCATTTGGCATGTTCGGAACCTCCTATCCTTGGATCTTATAATACTCTTGTATTACTTGTTTTTTGATCTTTGACATTAATCTCGATATTTTTAACCGGTATTTCTGAAAAATGTTCAACATTTTCTTTAATATCTGATTTGATTCGATCTGTTAATGTCTGTACCCCGTTTGTATCTGATACTACAAAGAAATCTGCTTTTATCGTTGCATAAGATTTATTTTTCTTATTATACAATTTAGCAATTACATTCGGTTGTCTTACCTCATCGTATTTTTGTATTGTACGGTAAACACATTTCTCAACTGAATTTCTTGTAATGTAAATATGTCCATCTTCATAATCTCGATGTAAGCCGGGTTTCTTATGTGTTGGTTTAAATGTTGCGAAGAACATCAATAAACCAAAGAATATTAATACACCAGCACAAGTAATCAACGTTGGTTCGAACCAACTATATTTCAATAATTTTTGTTGATAACTGGCAATCTGGCTAATATCCAAATACATAAAAAGAAGTGTGCCTACTACTACAATAATGAACAAGCCTAGGATAAAATTCTTTAACCTTCTCACTGGCAACTGCACCTCCTATGTAAAATTATATTACTATTAATAGGTATACCCCTAAAGTAAATAAAAAAACCTATCTTGTTAAATATTTATTCTAAAATAACCTTATGTACTGATTTTCATTATAAAAATTAAAAAACTCAAACATGACAATCATCATGTTTGAGTTTTAAATATGTGTTGATTTTTGCATTAAATATAAGAAATACGGTGCCCCAACAATTGCTACAATAATACCAGCTGGTAGCCCATTAGGTTCCAGCACAATTTTCCCAATCGTATCTGCAAGTACAAGTAATATTGCACCATTTAATACAGCAATTGGTAAGTAAAGTTGATGTCTCGGTCCTACAATACTTCTTGCAATATGCGGACCCATCAAGCCTACAAATCCAATACCACCTGCTACTGATACTGCTGCAGATGATAATACAACTGCTAAGAACACAAGCACGATACGCTCTTTGTTACTATTTATTCCAAAGGATACTGATATTTGTTCGTTTGTACTTAATACATTTAATACATTTGCTTTATAAAATAAAAACGGCATAACAATCACTAACCAAGGTACAAATGCAAATACGAATGGCCATTCATCACCCCAAATATTCCCAGCGAACCATCTAGCTATAAATTCCATCTGTTCTTGGTCAAATGTAGACATAATGGTTATGGAGCCACCAGAAAGGGCTGTAGATAAACCTACACCAATTAGTACCATACGTACTGGATTTATACCTTCACCTTTTTTGTAACTAAACATAAAGATAACCATGGCAGTTGCAATACCACCTATCATACTTACAATAGGTAATACATAAACAAAATCCCCAGCCTTAATTGTACCTATTACTAGGAATAGTGTAATCATAAATCCGCTTCCGGCATTTATACCTAATATGCCTGGTTCGGCTAGTGGATTCTTTGTCACACTTTGTAGTATAGCCCCACTTAATGCTAAACTCGCACCTGCTAATATTGTGATAAGCATTCTTGGCATTCTAAATTCAAATAGCACCATAGTATCTAGTTCGTTACCATTACCTATTAGTGTTTTGAAAAACTGAATAAATGACATTTTAAATTCGCCAGTTGTCATAGCAAGTCCCATCGATGCAATAAGGACTACAATCAATACAACAAATGTAATACGTTGTTTTTTTATTATTTTGGGATGTATCATAATATCTTACCATCCCTTCTCACAAGATAAAGGAAAAACGGTACACCTATAATTGAAATAACTGCTCCGATCGGTGCTTCACCTAACAATCTGGCAATCATATCCGCAAATAGTAATACAAACCCACCTAATACGGCTGACAAAGGTATAACACGTTTATAATCCGTGCCAACCATAAACCTCACAATATGAGGTACCATTAAACCAACAAAAGCAATTTGGCCGACTATTGAAACGGCGATACCCGCTAAGAACATAGTCAATATGAGACTCGTATATCTAATAACTGTGCTGTTTTGACCAAGGCCTTTTGAAAGTGTGTCACCTAAACTTAAAATTGTGAGCTGTCTACTCATCACAATTAACATGATTAAAATAACAACAACAATTGGCATTGCGATAAAAATTTGTTTCCAAGACGTGCCACTAACACCACCAACGCTCCAGAATGTTAATGTCTGATTTAATTTAAATATAAGTGCAATACCTTCACTAGCAGCTGTTAACATTGCTGAAACCGCAGCGCCGGCAAGAACGAGCCTCATAGGGCTAAAACCGCCTCTTTTAGAGGAGCCAATACTCATCACAAGTATGCCACCAATTCCAGCACCAATAAATCCAGCTAACATTAACGTGAAGTATCCAGCATTAGGTATAACGGCAAGTGTTAATGCAAGCATCATACTCGCTCCTGCATTCAAACCAAGTAAACCCGGGTCTGCTAGTCCATTTCTTGTGACACCTTGCATCACCGCACCTGAAACTGCTAAAGCCATACCTACAACAACAGCACCAATTTCTCTAGGTATTCTTATTTCTCTTAATATATTATGCGCTTCTATTTTGGGGTTATAGTTAAATATCGCATCATAAACTACTTGAATCGACGTTTCTTTCGCTCCAAATAAAAAAGACAGAAGTAAAACAGCTACAAGTAAAATAATTGTAACTGTTAGGATGATAGGATAGCGATTTTCTTTAACAGTTTTTTGATATGTCATCGTTGCCATCCTTTTATAACTTTGTATAATGCTTGCACAATAAATTATATGTTACGAGCATTGGTTTGCCTGTTCTTGGATCAGTAGATAGTTCAGCGTCAATATTGAATACTTGTTCAAGTATTTCATTAGTAAGCACTTCTTCAGTCTCACCTTGAGCAACAATATCTCCGCCTTTCATAGCGATCAAATGATCAGAAAAACGAATTGCTTGGTTAATATCATGTAAAACCATGATAATCGTACAACCTTGCTCTCTGTTTAATTCTTGAACAAGTTCTAAAATTTCTAATTGATGTGAAATGTCTAAATAAGTTGTCGGTTCATCTAAGAAAATAATATCTGTTTTTTGAGCAAGTGCCATTGCAATCCAAACACGTTGTCTTTGTCCACCACTTAAATCATTGATAGATCTATATTTGAATTCATGTGTCCCGGTAACTTTCATAGCCCATTCAATTTCTTCTTTATCTTGCTTTGATAATCTACCGAAGCCTTTTTGGTGTGGGAATCGTCCGTATGATACAAGTTCACCAACAGTTAATCCATCAGACACTTCAGGTGATTGTGGTAATATCGCAATTTTCTTTGCTATTTCTTTCGTCGAAGTTGAGTGTAAGTTCTTACCATCTAATATGACTTCACCTGTTTGAACATTTAATATACGACTGAGTGCTTTAAGCAATGTTGATTTACCGCACCCATTTGGCCCGATGATAGACGTTACTTTCCCATCAGGAATTTCTAAATTTAAATCATTAACTATTAACTTTTCACCATAACCTATTGAGATAGCTTCTCCCGTTAATCGATTCATAAAGAACCCTCTTTTCGCTATTAATCAATCTATATATAACTGAGTAATTGAATTTTTAAGTAAATGATAATCATTATCATCACTGATACTTACGTATTATATCATTTTATATTGTTTTTTTCTATAATATTGCTAATATTTTCACTTTGATTTCACATTTGTAAAAATTTAATTATAGCAATAAATTACACTCAAGTTTTGTACTCAATATCAAAACAAAAAGTCCTCTGTCTCACATTCCTAATAGATTACGAGCACAAAAGACTTTGTTATATAGCTTATTCACTTAATCGTCTACTAAAAATCCATTCCCCAACACATCTCTTACATCATGGACGACTACAAATGCATTTTCATCGAATTTTTTAATCATTCGTTTTGTTCTTGATAACTGTGTTTTTGCTATCACAACATATAATACATCAGTATCTTTTTTTGAATAGTATCCTCGACCATTTAATATAGTACAACCTCTTCCAATTTGTTCATCAATCATCTTAGCTATTTGGTCTGGGCTTTGCGAAATAATGGTAACTGCTTTTTTAGGATTTAAACCTTCAATTACAAAGTCCATAACTTTAGTACCTACGTACAATGAAATAACAGTTAATAACGCTTTTTCTAAAGGCATTACAGATAATGAAATAATAACAACGATAAGGTCAAAGAATAATAAAGCGTATGAAGTATTCACATCTAAATACTTATGTGCAATTCTTGCTAATATCGTGGTACCTGCAGTCGTGCCACCTGACAATACAATTAATCCAATTCCTAATCCGACCATAAATCCACCAAAAATAGTGTTAATTAAAATTTCATGTGTTTCTACTGCCCAAGATTCAGTTAGTCCTAGGAATACCGAAATAGCAATCACCGCTATTATTGTGTATATTGTGCTTCTCTTACTAAGAAATTTATAACCTAACGTGATCAATACTGCGTTTAATATAAATGTTGACCAAGCTGGTGATATATCAAATGCATAAAGTAGGATTAACGATAGACCTGTAACGCCACCTTCACCTAAGTTAGCAGAAATAACAAAGGCGTTGACGCCAACTGCGAATATAAATGATCCTAACATTATTAAAAGCATATCTCTTAATAATCTATTCTTCATGACCTTACCCCCTTTTATTTTTATCAACAGACATATTGATACTATCATAATAGCGAAATCCCCTCAACATGCATTTACAAGGCGAAATAATATAAATTCAGAAGTAAACTTATTACTTTGATGTTTAAAGGTTTTCTAGAAATTTATGAAATAAATACATAACAAAGACTGCCAACATAGATTTACATAACTATGTCGACAGTCCACACATTAACAATTTATATTTTAAGATTACTTATTCGCTAATTCTTCTTCAAATGGCGCCTGGATATCCTTCAATACCAATACAGATCGGTCGAACAATGATTTTTCTTCTTCATTTAAAGGCATTTCAATAATTTCTTTGATACCTGTTCTATTTATAAGTGCTGGAACACCTATATAAACACCTTCATTTCCATATTCTCCCTCAAGGTAAGCGGAAACTGTTAATACAACATCTTGATTGTTTAATATTGCTTTTGTAATGCGCATTAAGCCCATTGCTACACCATAATATGTTGCACCTTTTGATTCAATAATTTGATAAGCTGCATCTCTTGTTTCTACAAAAATTTCTTCAACTCTATGTTTTCTAGATTCATCATTCTCAATGATGCTTCGAAGTGGTTTACCTGATATATTGGCATGTGACCAAACTGGTAGTTCTGAATCACCATGTTCTCCTATAATATTTGCATGAACACTCTGTGGTGCCACGTTAAATTCTTCACTTAATAAATATCTAAATCTCGCTGTATCTAAAATTGTACCAGAACCGATTACGCGTTCTTTTGGTAATCCTGAGAATTTCATAGTTGCGTATGACAATACGTCAACTGGATTTGTAGCAATCAAGAAAATACCATCAAAACCAGATTCCATAACTTTAGTAACAATAGATTTAAATATTTTCATATTTTTAGCTACTAAATCTAATCTTGTTTCACCTGGTTTTTGAGCTGCTCCTGCACAGATAACAACTAAATCTGCATCTTTACAATCTTCGTATTCTCCAGCTTTCACTTTAATTGGAGATGCCCCATATAAAGTACCGTGGTTTAAATCCATTACATCGCCAATAACTTTCTTTTTATCTAAGTCAATGATGACAAATTCATCACAAATACCTTGATTTATCATTGAAAAAGCATAACTAGATCCTACTAATCCATTACCTACTAACGCTACTTTTTTACCTTTAAATTTATTCATTATTATCTCTCCCTTTTATTATAAAATTAATGTTAATATAAATGTCCAAACACAAATGAATACTAAAAATCCAATGCTATATTTCAATGTCATTTTTAGTAATTCAGATTCTTTACCAACTTCTCCAACTGCCGCAGTCGCTATTGCAATTGATTGTGGTGAAATTAATTTTGCTGCTACACCACCCGCAGTGTTTGCAGCTACTAATAATGGTCCACTTGTACCAATTTGGCTAGCTACAGTTGCTTGTATTGGCGCAAACAGCGTATTGTTATTAACTACAGAACCAGTCATAAACACGCCAATCCAACCAAGTATCGGTGAAAGCAGTGGAAATACATTTCCAGCTTTCGCAATTCCTTGCCCCATTGCTTGAGTTAAACCTCCATAAGTCGTTATCTTCGCAATAGCTAATATGAAACAAATTGTTAATATCGGTATCCACAATTCTTTAATTGTTATGCCTAACAAACGAATTGCCTCACTAAATCTGAATTCTTTTGACAGAAAAATTGTAATCAATACTGATAGAAGTATCGCAGTCCCTGTTGCACTAAACACATCTACTTTTAAAGTAATCAGTTTATGTGTTATTTCATTTAAAGTCCCTGGTATACTGATATGCCACACTAACTTAGATAATGCTCCGCCTTCAGCAAACAATGCTTTAAAGAATGGTGCGCTCCAAATCATGACAAAGAAAGTTAGTATATAGAAAGGACTCCATGCGTATAATATAGTTTTAATATTTTGTTGTTTAGGTTGTACTACTTCTGAATCAGACACTCTGTAAATATGTTTAGGTTGATAATATTTAGAGAATATCGCAATTGCAACCATTGATAATAATGGTGGAATAATATCGGCTAATTCAGGACCTTGGAAATATGTGATTAACAATTGTAATCCTGAATAAGTTATACTCACGACCAATATCATCGGTAATATTTCTTTGACACCTTTAATACCATCTAAAATCATAATCAATATAAATGGAATGACAAAGTTCATAATTGGTAAAGTTAATGTTGATAACTGTGATACTTCTAAAGCAGTTATATCACCATGTAACCCTAAACTATTAATGATACCAACCGGTATACCTATTGCACCAAATGCACCGGCTGCGCCATTAGCAATTAAACATAACATCGCAGCTTGAAGTGGTTTAAATCCTATTTGAATAAGTAACACACTACAAATTGCAATGGGTACTCCAAAACCAGCCGCACCTTCTAAAAATGCATTAAAACTAAAACCAATTAATAATAACTGAATGCGTTGATCTTGAGAAATACCAGAAATACTATCTTGTATAATGCTAAATTGTCCTGTACTATTTGTAACTTTATATAACCAAACAGCCATTACGACAATATAGCCAATTGGTAAAACTCCTTGAAAGAATCCTTCTATCGTTGCTCCGACTGCAACAGTTTGTGGTAACTTGAATATAAATAAAGCAATGACAAGTGTAACAACAAGTGTCGTAATCGATGCGTAAATACCTTTCATTTTAAAAAGAGTTAAACATAATAAAAACAATATGATTGGAATACTTGCAACAATTGCAGAAAGTGCAATGTTGTCAAATGGATTAATATTATTTATTACCACAATAAACAACTTCTTTCTTCTTTTATTTTAAGATGCGCATCTTTAAAGTTTGTGATGTATTTCACACTTAAAATATAACACCCGTTATTCGCGTGGTCAATAGCGTTTCACGATTTTATGTGAAATATTTCACATAAAATTTTAGTATGTTTTTTATAATTTTTTGATATTGTTGATATAATCAATTTGGTTGCGTTTACATAAATTTTTAATATTTATTTTAATGAATATACGTTTTTTCCTCATTATAAATCTATTTGTCATCTGGACTATAATATATGTCTAAATATATAAAAATGAGGCCTAGACATTAATATGTCCAAGCCTCACCTTCTCTTATTCATTTAAACTTTGTGTTTTTACAAAGTGTCTATATTTATCGTGATTTTCTAATAGTTCTTGATGTGTGCCAATTCCGGTTACAACACCTTTATCTATGAAGATAATTTGACTTGCTTTTTTAATTGTGGCTAATCTATGTGCAATCACAACAGTTGTTCGATCCTTCATTAATTCATTTAGAGCCTCTTGTATGTAGAACTCACTTTCACTATCTAAATTCGCAGTTGCCTCATCTAATAATAGAATGTCAGGATTTTTGATAAAGCTCCTCGCGATATCAATTCTTTGTCTTTGTCCACCCGAAAGCTTAGTACCTCTTTCTCCTATTTCAGTATCAAATCCTTGTGGGAAGTCCATTATAAAATCATAACAATGAGCCATCTTAGTGTAATGAACAAGCGTTTCGTCACTCACTCTTTCATTAATTCCATAAGTTAGATTATCTCTTATTGTTCCTGACATCATCGCATTCGACTGCATAACATATCCTATTTTTTGTCTCCAAAATTTCAGGGAAATATCATTAATTGGTTGGTCACCATATAGGATTTCACCTTGTTGCAGCGGATATAAACGTTCTATCAAACTGAACAATGTACTCTTTCCCGATCCTGAAGGGCCAACAAATGCTGTAACCTCTCCAGAATGAATAGACAGTGACAAATCTTTGATGATTGTTTCTTTATCGTAGCCAAAAGAAACATTTTTAAAGATAATATCTTGATTTGTTGAAACTGGTTTATTATCGTCATTTCCTGTAGGTTCAACATCTTCATGATAAATTTCATAAATTCGTTCACTAGCACCGACAGCTTTTTTGTAATCTGTAATAAACATTGAAAAGCTAATAATCGGTCCTGAAAGTTGAACAACGTAGAAAACCATTGCCACTAAAGTACCCGCTGTAATCGCACCACTAGATACGCGAATGCCACCAAACCCTAATATAATTGCTACGGTAAGCATCATGATAATGCCAGATAAAGGAGAAATAATCGCTCTAATTTTCGCTTCTCTTAACCCCAGTTTATATATATCAAGTAATGTTATTTTTGTTTTATCTAATTCATTTTCTTCTGATGCTGTGACTTTTACTAAACGCATTTCAGTTAAGACTCTACCTAATAAACCACTGAATTTAGCGATTTCTGTTTGTGTTTCTTTTGAGATTTTACCCATTTGTTTTCCAAGCGGTATCATTATTATGATAAATATTGGTAAAATAATAAAAGTAATTAAAGTCATTTGCCAATCTAGTATGAACAGCATGATAATAGACCCTATTAACGTTAATAAAGAAGGAAGCACACTTGGCGCCTTTTCAGATATGAATAGATTAATCACATTCGTATCATCAGTGATTCTACTCATCAATTGTCCACTTTCACTTTTATCAAAAAAGCTCATATTCAGTTTAATGAGATGTTTCCATAATTTAGCACGGATAGAATAAATTGTTTTTTCACCAATTTTACTTAGTAAGTATGAACCAAAACCACTTAATATAGCATTTGCTAAAAATATCCCAAGAAATACCCATACCATCTTCAAATCTAAACTTTTCGTATTAAATGTATCTACTAATTTACCGGTAAATAATGGTACGAGCAATCCACTAAGACTACCTAAAATTGAAAGAGTCATTGCAACAAATAACAATCTTTTTGGCCAGTCTACCTTTTTAAGTAAATAGAATAAAGGGTTTTCTTTCTTCATATTCCTACCTCTCATCTAAATAATTTCGCTAGCTTCATATATTATTATATCCTAAATTTCTCCAAATTACATGACTTTCCATCTTTTAACTATTTACATTTGTATTATAATTCTTCGATAAGTGGGTATTTTATGTTAAAATGATAAAGTTAATTTCAATCTAAAAACAAAGAGGTCTTTTTAATGAGAAAATGTCTATTATCGCTATTCACAATATTACTTCTAAGTATTCCATTTAGCCAAGGAATCTATGCGGCTGATAACCCAAAATCACCAACTCAAGTTGCTAATGACGCTGGGTATGGATTAGGTGAAATATATGAACCAGAAGGTGCTATCAATTATAGTTCTGAAACTGGTCAAATTATGTATGAATATAAAATAGACGCAAAATGGTACCCTGCCAGCATGTCAAAGTTAATGACACTTTATTTAACTGAAAAAGCCATCAATAGTGGCAAATTAAATAAAAATGCAAAAGTAAAAATGACAAACGAAGAATATCGCTTATCTACACTACCTGAATTAAGTAATACAAAACTATATCCAGGTGATGTTTATACAATTTCTGAAATTATGCAAATCACTGTATCTAATTCTTCAAATGCTGGGGCCATGATTTTAGGAAGAGAAACGATGAAAGCTGAAAACCTTGCTTCAGCTAAGAAAATTGATAAAAAAGATAAAGATTCAGACAAAAATACGGCATCTAAAAAACAAAAACAAGATTTAGACTCTGATTTTGTTGATTATATGAATGAAACTGCTAAAAAGCTTGGTATGACAAATACCAAATTCTATAATTCGAACGGTGCATCTAACAACTTATTATTAGAATACAAAGCTAAGAGATATCAGTCAGATGAAGATAATTATTCAACTTCTCGTGATTATGCTATATTAACGCAACATCTTGTTAAGCAATATCCTGATATTTTGGAATATACAAAACTAGTAGCACCTACAGTACATAACATTACTTATTATACTTATAATCATTCTTTAGAAGGTGCTGATATGGCCCTAAAAGGTACTGATGGTCTCAAGACAGGGTCAAGTGACACCGCTGATTATAATCATAGTTTATCAACTAAAAGAAATGGTTTAAGAATCAACCAAATCATCTTCGGAGCTGGTGACTACAATAGTGTCGGTGGCGAAAAAGAACGTAATATGATTGGTAATAGTTTAATGGAAAAATCATTTAACGAATATGAATGGAAGAAAGTTCTATCTAAAGGATCACAAAAAATTAACGGCAAAAAATATTACGTAACACAAGACCTTTATGATGTTGTTAGAAAAGGTGAAAAATACAAAGTTGTTCTAAAAGATGGTAAAGCGCATATTGAATATAACCGTTCATTTATTAATGATAGTTATGGGCCACCATCAGTTGATGTAGAAACACCTTCAAAGCATAAATTCAATCAAACTAAAGAAAAAATAACAAATAAAGATAATAGACCAATTGCAATTACAGCAAGCGTCATTTTATTAATAGGTATTTTGCTATTAATAACTTGGTTAATCCAACAAAGAAAAAAATCTAAATAATTGTAAGTCTTAAGCCCGACAACAAAAACGTCACACTCGTGTACAATAGAGATAATCTATAGTACATGAGGTGACGTTTTTTGATTCAATACTTACCGAATTTTTTATCAGAACCATTAAATTTATCATTAACAGTCATTGTTATGATTGCTTTATTATATGTTTTTGTCCACCATAGAAGGCACAATCCTATATTGAGTTTAATTGATATTATTTTAGGTTATTTCCCAATTTTAATACATGAAATGGGACATGTTATAGCGAATAAATTGTCAGGGGGCAAACCGAAGGATCTCGTGGTTGTATGGCGTAGAAAAGAACGTGTAGAAACTGGTAGACAAGGTTATGCCATTACAGGTTCCAAATCTAGATTAAACCAATTTGTTACCACATTATTTGGATACATCATGCCTCCGCTAATGCTTATGATTGGTGTTTGGATGAAGCATCATACTTTTGGACCTGTATTCATCATTATTTTACTTATTATGTTTTTATTTTATGTCATGATAACTTCAAAGAAATTTATTCCAATTATCATTCTAGCTGTAATCATATGTGCCTTATACGAAATTATGTCTGCACCAAATGTTCATGATTTTGCTCAAATCACAACATATATTTATCATTTAAGTTTAGGTACTTTACTAGGTGAAGTTGCTCAATCTAGTATTACAATATTCTTATTGACCTTCTCGAGAGATCGTAATGAATGGGACGGTAGCCAGTTAAGACAACTCACTAAAATACCTACAATATGCTTTAGTACATTATGGATAGTTATCAATGTATATGCCGTTATGTATACATTCACTATATTATGGCCATAAATAAATAGCGCAACTTAGAAGTTAGACTGAACATCTACTTTCTAAGTTGCGCTATTATTTTCTATTTCTTTATTCCAAATATATATGATGCATTCGTATCACTGATCATAACTGTTTTATCATGAACAGTTAACTCTATCAATTGATTTAGACTATCTTTTTTAGTGATTTTAACTGTGTCTCCAATTTGTAATGCTTCGCTACTTAAATAATCTAATAAAATAACATAATCCATAACGCGTTTAATTTCTACATTATCTCCAACCTCATATGTGTTTAGAGGTATCGTATAAATTTCTTCAACTTGATTTTCTCTCGGAATGATACCACCATGCGGACATGTATCAGGATACCCCATCATTTTATCAATTTTATTTATAAAGCGATCTGAAACACGATGTTCTAAAATTTCCGCTTCCTCATGCACTTCGTCCCAAGCATATTCAAGTTCTTCAATTAAAAACCGTTCAATAAGTCGGTGACGTTTAATAATATTCGTTGTATGTTGTAAACCCTTTGGTGTTAACTTCACACCTTTGTATGGCCTAATATCTACATATTCGTCCTTTTTAAGACGTAGCATCATTTCACTTACTGATGATGGTTTTATCCCTAAGTCATGAGCTAAATTCTTATTAGATACGAAATCTGTCGTGCCGTTTAATCCAAAAATTGCTTTTAAATAATCTTCTTGTTCTTCAGTCAACATTTCATCTGACCTCGCTTTTTTTAACTTATTTTTATTGTACCATGATTTATTTTCACTCGCTATCTCTTGACTTTATCAAAAGTTATAATATAATCAAATTATGTTTTAGGTTAGCCTAAACTTATTTTTTAGAAAGGAGAAGACATGTTAAGTATAAAGGGTTTAAATTTATTAATTGGGCATCAACAAATTTTAAAGGATATTCATTTGAATATTGAAACAACCGGGGAAATGATAGGCATTATGGGTCCAAATGGTGCGGGTAAATCCTCTTTCTTAAAATCTATTTTGGGAGAATTTAAAGCGACTGGCGACGCACTATGGAATAAGATTCCTATCAAACAACAATTAACGAATATCACTTACATACCCCAACGAAACGAACTTGATTTGGACTTTCCAATCACTGTGAACAACGCATTACTTACAGGTTACTATCAAACATCAGGTTGGTTTAAACCTTTAAAGAAAGAAGCATATATCAAAAGGGAAAAATTATTACACGATTTACAATTAACTAACTTAAAACATAAAACCCTGAACCAATTAAGTGGTGGCCAATTACAAAGAGTGTTATTAGCGAAAGCCTTGATGAAAGATAGTAGCTTAATGTGCCTAGATGAACCATTTGTTGGGATAGATTTCAAAAGTGAAGAAATTATGCTTAATTTACTAAACAAATTAAAAAGAGAAGATAAACTCATTTTAATTGTTCATCATGACATTCATAAAGCCAAACGTTATTTCGACAAAATCATCCTCCTCAATCAATCGTTAATACAGTTTGGACCAAGTCATGATGTACTTACAGAAGAAAACATTAAGCAGACTTTCTTATATGGTGGTGTCAATAATGAATGAGTTCATTTCTTCGCTCGTTAATTATAATTTCTTAAGTAGAGCGCTTATCACTTCGATTATCGTTGGTATCGTGTGTGGTGTCGTTGGAAGTCTCATCATCTTAAGGGGACTTTCCTTAATGGGAGATGCTATGAGTCATGCGGTATTACCTGGTGTCGCTTTAAGCTTTTTATTTAATATTCCTATGTTTATTGGTGCACTCACTACAGGAATGATAACAAGCTTTCTCATCGGGTATATCTCTCAACATTCAAAAACTAAAAATGATGCTGCTATTGGAATTATTTATACAGCATTTCTTTCAATTGGGATTATTTTGATTAGTCAAATAAACTCGGCAACAGATTTATATCATATATTGTTCGGCAATATATTGGCTATTACGACAAATGCATTTTATACGACAAGTATCGTTAGTATCATTGTCATTTTAAGTGTCATTATATTTTACAAACCTTTACATTTATCAACATTCGACCCAATTGCAGCAAAGATGAGTGGTCTTAACATCAAATTGATTCATTATTTTATTATGATGCTATTAGCGTTAGTAACTGTCGCAAGTTTGCAAACTGTAGGTATTATATTAGTTGTCGCACTACTCATTACACCAAGCTCTACAGCTTATTTAATAACAAACTCTTTAAAATCAATGATGATTACAGCTAGTATACTGAGTGCTATAAGTGCAGCAATAGGAATGTATGTAAGTTATTTATTTAACTTCCCTAGTGGTGCGAGCATCGTTTTAATTTGCTTTTTCTTTTATGCATTCATTTTTATAATAAACAAAATTAAATTAAAATTGATTTAGGAGGACAACATGATTAAACATATTTTATGCATCATATCTATCGTATTTATTTTAGCTGCTTGCGGAAATCAAAGTTCAAACGACAATCAAAACTTAAAAGTCGTTACTACCAATTCAATCCTTGCAGATATGACTAAACAAGTTACAAGTTCAAAGGATAATGTCACAAGCATCGTTCCTATAGGTCAAGACCCACATGAATACGAAATTAAACCTAAAGATGTAAAAGCATTAACAGATGCAGATGTTATCATCTATAATGGTTTCAATTTAGAAAGTGGTAATGGCTGGTTTGAAAAAGCATTAGAACAGGCAGGAAAAAGCATCAAAGACGATAACGTTGTTCAAGCATCAGAAGACGTTAAACCTATTTACTTAAAAGGCGGCGAAGGAAATAAAAACAAAATAGATCCTCACGCTTGGCTTAGTCTAAAAAATGGTATTACATATGTTGAAACGATTCAAAGCCATTTAAGCAAATTAAATAAAGAACACGCAAAAGAATATAAAACAAATTCCGAAAAGTATATTAAAAAACTGAAAAAGCTGAATGTCGAAATGGACAAATCATTTAATGATATTCCTCAAAACAAGCGTGCATTTATTACAAGTGAAGGTGCCTTCAAATACTTTGCAAAGTCGTATGATATTACACCAGGTTATATCTGGGAAATCAATACGGAAAAACAAGGAACGCCAGAACAAATGAAGCAAGCCATTCAATTTGTTAAAAAACATAATTTATCATCATTAGTAGTTGAAACGAGTGTTGATAAAAAAAGCATGCAAACATTAGCAGAAGAAACTGGGTTAAAAATTAAAGGCGAAGTTTATACCGATTCAATTGGAAATAAAAACTCCAATGGTAACTCTTACTATAATATGATGAAACATAACTATAAAATGATACATGAAAGCATGAAGTAATCATTAAAACTTATAACCATTTGTCATGACTCAAAAAATAGCTCATATGACTAGAATTATTTCTAGTCATATGAGCTATTCATATTTCTTAATATTTAACTTGTTTATTTATCATCTTTTTTCATAACTTGATTGTATTTGCTGAAAGCTTCTTTGTCATTTTTAGCAAAAGCTTCGTTCATGACTTGTCTCTTTGCCGCTCTTTTTCTTCTATCTTTTTTAGTTTCATCTCTATCGTATTTATAATTCAAAGATGTTCCTTTTTTAGTAAATTCTTTCATATACATATATGACCCTGAATTATATGCTGCTCTAATAATCATATGTCCAGCTACTGGTGATGTTAAATATAAGAATAATATCGTTAGTAATGTTCGAACACTAAAATATCCTTCAGTAAAAAGAAAATAGAAGAACACCCCTGTTAATGTCAGTAATACGGATAAGGTAGAACTTTTAGTAGCAGCATGACTTCTTAAAAATGTATCTCTAAACCGAACGATACCTACTGCACTGATGAGCGCCGAAATTGATCCAAAAAGTATTGAAATAGCGGCTATTAAACTAACGATCTCGTTTAGATTCAAAAACACGACCCCCTTCTATAAAATGGGATATGCCAACAGTACTCAAAAACGACAATATCGCAATAATTAAACTAGCTTCTAAATAACTCAGCGTCCCATATATAATACTCAAAATACCAACAACTGATACTAAAATTGCGCCAATCGTATCAAATGCTATAACTCTATCCGCAGTTGTTGGCCCAAAAATCGTTCTAAGGAGTACAACAACAATGGCAATTCCATATATGACAAGTGCTGTTTTTATAATTGTAAGTATAATTACTGACATCATTTGAGTACCTCCCAGATTAATTTTTCGTATTTTTTAATTTGCTTCGTCAAAATTTCTTTTTCTTTTTCAGTAACATCAATTGCATGTATAAAAAATCGACGCCCATCTGGTGAAAGTCTTAGTACGACTGATCCAGGTGTAAGCATAATTAACAGCGTCAATAAAGTTATGGCCCAATCGTGTCTTAAAGTTGTTTCATACGTAACGAGGCCTGGGTTCACTTTGTTCGGTTTAAACAATATATAATTAATTGTTGTCATGCTTGAAGTGAATAGTTGAAAATTATAAACACAAATAAATTTAAAAATAACCCACACTTTCTTTAAATAGAATACATGACCAAAGAAACGATGCATTAAATAAACGATAAGTATCCCAATTAAATATCCTCCGATAAATGTCGATAGATGAAAAGTATCTTCATCTTGGAGTAATGTCCATAAGAAGGCAATTAAAATATTCAATAATAATTGTGCCATTATTTTTTAGCCTCCGCTTCTACATTTGGAATAATTTCCTTGAAATAAGTATTTTCATTCATATTAAAATGTGCCGCGACTTCTGAAATATTAAGAATGTATTGAGAGAATATACCTACAGTAATCGTAGCTACAGTTAAAATCATCATGGCATAAAGTTTGTTTTTAGTAAGTATGACGTGTTGGGTAGCTTGTGGAACCGTTTCTCTTCCAAAGTACATAACTAAAAATACTTTAAGCAAACTATACATAGCGATGATACTTGAAATAATCATAACCATTACACCAATCGTATAACCATTCGCTAATGCGCCTTTAATAATTAATAATTTCCCAGGAAATCCTCCAAATGGAGGGACGCCACCAATTGATAAAATTGTAATAAAGAAGATGATACCTAATCTTGGATAATATTTAATTAATCCCCCAAATTGATCATAATACCTCGTACCTGCTAACAGCACTAAAGTACCGATTACTAAAAATAATAATGTCTTTATAATCATGTCGTGACTAACATAAAAGATAGCGCCCGTTATGCCATCGCTATTATTCGCACTTAAGCCCAGCACTGCAATACCTATTGAAAGAATAACTTGGTATGCTGCTATTTTCTTTATATCTTTAAACCCAAGTACACCAATTGAACCAATTATCATTGTGACAATGGCCATAATATATAATAGGAAATGTGTAACTTCAGGTTTTTCATCAAACATGAGAACCATGACACGTATCAATGCATAAACACCAACTTTAGTCATCAAGCTAGCAAACAAAGCGGCTAATTCCGTATTCAATGCCGCATAGGCTTTTGGTAGCCACATAAACATGACTAAGGAAGCTTTACCACCAAACACAAATATCATAATAATTGCGACTAATGTTACTGTTGGAGGTTGCCCACTCTCACTAATTCTCATTGCGATATGACCAAAATTCAACGTTCCTAACGTTCCATATAAATATGCTACTCCCATTAAGAAAAACCATGAACTCACAACATTTATAACTACATATATAATACTCGCCCTTAATTGTTCAATTGATTGACCTAGTGTTAATAATACAAATGAAGCTAATAACATAATTTCAAACATAACATAGAGATTAAATATATCAGCAGTTAAAAAACTACCGTTTACCCCACTCAGTAAAAATAATATAAATGATGGTAAGAAATAACGATTGGCTACTCTTTCTCTCTTACCGAATCCAAAATATATAATAACTGTCACGACAAAGCACGAAACAGCTGTAAACAGTAAACCAAGTTCATCGCCAACAAATTGAATTCCAAATGGTGGTTGCCAGTCCCCAAAATTTATAACTAATGGTTTATGAAGTGTAACTTCGATAAGCAACCAAATTGTGATACATGTTGTTACACATAAACTTGTTATGGCGATACGCCTTGTTAAGGTCAAACGTTCTTTAAAGAAGAACAAGATTAAGCCTGTTAATAATGGAACAAGTAAAGGTACTAATATTAAATTATTCATCTATATCTTCATCCTCACCGCGTAACGCCTCTATTCTATTCACTTTCGTTAATTTAAAGGTTCTGTATACAAGAACGAGTAAAAATGCCGTTACCGCAAACCCAATTACAATAGCTGTTAATACAAGTGCTTGAGGTAAAGGATCGACATAGTCATTTCCTTCTTTATTAATAAGTGGTACATTTTTACCACCAGCTCTACTCATAGCTAAAATCATTAGGTTGGCTACGTGTGTGTATATGGCTGTACCGATAACAATTCTAATTAAATTTTTTGATAAAATCATATAAGTCCCTACAAATGTCAGTACGCCAATGATAATCACTAATATTAAATTCAACTGTTATCACCACTTATCGCAAGCATGATTGTTACAACAGCACCAACTACAGTTAATAAAATACCGAGTTCAAACAGCGTAACACTTGATAAATGTATTTCACCTAATAATCCGACTTCAACATAACCATCCTCATGGCTCAACATTGGATGCCCGAAAAACATCGGTATAACCGCTGTACCTATTGATATGAGACACCCTATAATCGTAACCGCTCGAAAATCTAAAGGTAAGGAATTGACTACCGTTTCAACATCAAAGGCTAAAAACATCAAGATAAAAGCAGAGCTGAATACTAAACCACCTATAAATCCACCACCAGGGTTATTATGACCCGAAAGAAATATATAGAACCCAAATGTTAATATTATAAAAATAGCTATCTTAGATATTGTCTCTAATACAACATCATTTTCTTTCATTAGGATCACCCTTTCTTATCTTAAATTTAACCAATGTATAAATACCTAATCCTGCAATAAGTATGACAATACCTTCTAACATCGTATCCAGTGCTCTGAAATCACCTAAAATACCATTTACAATATTTTTTACACCTGCTAATTCGTATGCGTCTGAATAGTAGTAAGATATTTTTGTGAATAAATTTTCCTGTTGCATAATGATGACAAAGATTACAACAAACACTGCCATAAGTAGTGCTATCATTAATTTCACAATTTCACCTAATACGTGAGGTTTGTCTTTTTGAACATTTGGTAAATGATAAAACACTAATAAGAACAACACGGTTGTTATAGTCTCAATTACGAGCTGAGTTAAAGCTAAATCTGGTGCTTTCATAAAGATAAATACAACTGCAATCGAATATCCAATCACACCATTTAATATTGTCATCGTCATTCTTTCTCTAATAAACATTAATGCAATCGAAGTAATGATTATATTGATAAGAATAATTATCTCAAATGGTGTCACTTCGGTTATGTTGTAATAAGAAATATCATTAATACCTACTTTATAGATACCAAACCCTATAATCACAAAGAAGATAATATAAATGATATGCAAATATTGATTTAATCTATTATTCATAATAAGTTGAATAGATTGTGCACTTAATTGATCTAACATATCCATTGTTTTTTCATAATACGTATTTATTTCTAGTTTCTTAGATATCTTTGTATATATAACCGTCCATTTTGGTAAGAGAATGAGCAGTGTACCAATTATATAAATACTTAACGTCAATAATAACGGGATAGTAAATCCATGCCATGCCGATATATGTGGTAAGTACGCGTTTACGTTCGAAGTTTGGAATATATCGCGAATTGCTGGACCAATTAAATATTCACCAAGCACATTAGGTATAAAGAAGAATAAAGGAATACACAATGCAATCATGGTTGGTGCTATTAACATTCCTCCACCATCATGGTGTGGCACTTTCGGTAACAATTGTTTCTTCATTTCGCCCATAAACGGAACTTTAATTAATTTAATACAATAAACAAAAGTAAAGATACTACCTACAAAACCAGCTAAAATCATAACAATTGAAAACACTTGATTATAAATATCCACCTGGCTTGTTTCTACCAAGCTTGTTAAAAATTGTTCCTTACTTAAAAATCCATTAAATAATGGAATCCCTGCCATCGATAATGCACTCACCGTCATCATAATTGCAGTGAATGGCATTACTTTTTTTAATCCGCTTAATTTGTTAATATTTCGCGTTCCTGTTTCGTGATCAATAATGCCCACACCCATAAACAACACACTTTTAAAAATTGCATGATTGATCAAGTGAAATAATGCAGCAAACAAACTCGCAATATAAATTTCATTATGATTTTGAAATTGGTTATTTAAAGACAGCACTCCTAAGCCTACCATCGTCATAATCATACCTAGCTGACTAATCGTAGAATATGCTAATAACGATTTTAAGTCTTCCTTACTAATTGCAAAGAAGGAACCGACTAACATCGTAATAAGACCTACAGTTACAATCGTATACACGACCCATTCGCTTTGTCCGATAATTGGTGTAAATCTAAGTAATAAATACAAACCTGCTTTAACCATTGTAGCTGAATGTAAGTAAGCACTAACCGGAGTTGGTGCTTCCATAGCATCAGGCAACCAAATGTGAAACGGAAACTGAGCAGATTTAGTAAATGCACCGAGTAAGATTAAAATGACTGCAAGTACAAACCAAGGTGATTGAAACACCTGATCGACCATTTGAACTTGTTCAGTAATTGTATTCGTACCCGTAATGCTATATAGAATAATGAGTCCTACAAGCATCGCCATACCGCCAAATACAGTGATTAAAAATGATTTAAGTGCACCTTCTTGACTCTTTTCTCGATGATACCAATAAGAAATAAGCAAGAATGAAGAGATACTTGTTAACTCCCAAAACGTATACAATAAAATGGTATTATTTGAAAGCACAACACCTAACATTGCAAACATGAAGATTAATAAATAAGCATAAAATCTAGGCAGATTCTCTTTCTCTGGTGATAAATAATAAATAGCATATAAGAAGACGCCTGTACCAATTACAGAAATAAGCAGCGCGAAAAGTAAAGATAGACCATCTAATCTTAAATCAATATTCACATCTATAATGGGCATCCATTCTTTAAAAAAAGTAACGGCCTCACCTTTATATACATACTTAATTTGATTTATAAAATAAATGGAACTTAGTAATGGGGCAATTAAACTTAACCAGCCAGCAAATCGGCTAAATTTAGTATTCATCGTCATAACCACAATTGAAATTACGACAATGATCATAAGAAACAGCCACAACAAATTCATATAAGAACTCCCTTCCTATTTATATATTAAGTTCTATTGTTGTTTCTTTTTTAATTGTTGTTACATCTATAAACTTTAATGTTTCAAGTAACGATTGATGTCCTAAATATTTTTGAATAATCGATACTGAAATGCCTGATTTAAATGCGTGATACGCAAATGTTTTCCTAAGTGAATATAGGCCAATGTTGTGAAGACCAACCTCTTCGGCCGCAACATGAATAATGCGATAGGCTTGTTGTCTAGAAAGTTGCTTTTTTGTTTTTATAGATCTAAACACAAAATCATCACGCTGAAGCATCTCATATTTAATGTATGATAGTAAACTTGATCTTAGATGTAGCGGAATCACAACTTTAATAAAATCTTTATCTTCGTTAGACCAGTTATATTTAATATCATTATCTTCGTCCAGCAATTCTTGAACTGTTAAATTTAATATTTGATTCACTTTAAGTCCTGTATGTATTGCTAAACTGAATAATAAATAATCTCTTTCACTATGTGACTTCAACACTTCATACATAGCTCTAATATCATCTTTATTCTTAATTGGAGATACTTGTTGCATAATATTTTCAATCCTTCCTAATTAAGATACATATTAATAATAATATATATTTGAGTAACATGAAAGGAATTTCACTTTTTATTGTCGATTTTGCTTAGTCATTTCGATATATAAAGTGAAAGGAGGTTATAACATGGAAAACATCAAAAACATTACTATTATTTTGTCGCATCAGTACGTCGACGAAAACGCCAAAGTTAAAACTGTTCATAGAAAGTTTAATGCCATCAATTTGAATGTTACTAATGAACATGTTAGAAATTTCAAAAATATCATTGAATCATTAACAGTTGAAAAATTTAAAGATGCGTACATCGTCAAAACAATCCAAATTGAGGATTAATAGTAACAAATTTAAAGTGGAGGTGATTTTAATGAAGCGAATATTGGAACTTGTTTTTAAAACTGCAACCGACAAAACGTTTACACTACAAATTCAAGAACCTAAAAATGATTTATCAGAAGAAACTGTGAGACAAGCAATGAATGATCTCTTAAAGTTAAAAATATTTGATTTATCAAAGGGAGAATTAGTATCTATTCATTCTGCACAATATGTAGAACGCAACACACATTTCATCGTTAAATAATAAGCTATTACTGTCTTGAAAAAACTGAGAAGATCAAGAGACATAATATGTTTCATCCTTAATCAAAACGAGAAAATCATGATAACAAGTGATTTTCTCGCTTTTTAATTATGATTGAAAACATAAGGTTATGCTTTAATTAAGATGGCGTGCATAAGCGTAAAATTCAATCAAAAAATAGACTACTTATATCCTAAATAACTTAGGAAATGAGTAGCCTAGAAAATTGTGTTCATATTAAATTCTTTAAATATCTTTAACCATCTCTACATAGTTTTCTTTTTGTTTATCTTCCATATAATAATAAACTTTTCTTTCATCAGATTCGCTTCTATATTTCTTAAGCAATCCTTTTCTATATAATTTCGCTAAATTAGTCCCGATATTTGATGGTCTTGAGTATAGTTCTGTCAATTTCCCATTTAAAATTTCCCTTATCGTAATCTCTTCAGATCTATATATTTCTTCTAAAATTATAAAATCAACTAAAGATAATCGTTTTTCATTTTTTAAGCTTGTTAGCTTATTCTCATAATTTACCATTTCTTGTATTGATTCGTTAAACCCTTCCGCCATTTTATATTCCTCCATTTTCAAATTATCCCGAATTTTAATAGTTTGCAATTCAACACTCTTATTTATTTTAATTGTATATTGTTTTTTAAACAATTTTTGATTAAATATATTATTATTCTTGATTTATACCAATATTTTCAAGTTCAATTAATATAAAAGGTAACAAAATACTGTATTTTTTGATATAATTACGTAATAATGAACATAAAAGTGACGATTTATGATATTTAGTATCGTTTTTACATAATGAATGAGGTGATAATTTGTATAATTACGAAATTACATTGCATAAAGAAAAAATTTTAAACCCTAAAAAACTCGGCTGCGGTGCTTTATGCTTTGTATTAGAAGGACAATCTTTGTTAACGATAAACAATAAAGATTATACATATAGCGTTGGTGATTTGTTCTATTTGCAAGACAACGATAATTTTCTACCAATCATAAATGATGGACTAGTTGCTATCTTACAAATTAGTTATTCAATGATGGAAAGTTTGAGTGGTGAATCTTCATTTCTTTATTCAATTGTGAAAACTACTACATCTGATCCGTTAGATAAATACAAACAGGAAATAAAAGATTTATTTATTAGAGCAATTTTGGCGGATTTAACTGGTATCAAAATGAGAAGAAGTCAGTATGTTGTTGGTATTTTCAAAATTATGTTTGAGCGATTTAAAAATAATACATACCATTATGGACAAACTGATACAGCACTTACCCCTCTTATTTATAAAGTTAAACAATATATAGAAGAACATTATCAAGAAAAGCTCTCTCTAAATTTAGTGGCGGATTATTTTTATATTTCCCCTGAACATCTGTCTAGGGAATTTTCACGACAAATGGGTGTAACTTTCATAAATTACTTAAAAGAAAAACGATTATTCCAAGCAACCCATGCATTATTGTTCACCCCATTTAAAATAGAACAAATAGCACACTATCACGGGTTCTCTAGTTATCATAATTTTAATCGTCAATTTAAAGAACGATTCCAATCAACACCTAAACAATATAGGCTACAATATCAACAAGGGAAAATGAATAAAGACTTAGATGTTATAACGAGTGAAGATAAATCTATTCTTATTTCTAAATTACAAAAATTGATGCATAACAGATCTTTAGTTCATAAATATAAACATTTGTCATTTAAAGATAATGCATTAAAGAAAATCTCCTCAAACTATAAAACGTATATTCATTTAGGTGATGTAAATGATTTCTACACACCATTTTTAGGAACAGATCTTGAAACTATTGAAAAACTTTCAAAATCACCTATCATTGTCATCCATTGCTCTTTAAAATCATTCTTTTATGATGATACTAATAAAAATTACAAACAAAACTTAGCTTTTTGTTTAAGTATGTTATCAAACACAAAAATTATACCATCCATTAAACTATATGATTTTGATGTACAAGATAAAGTAATAAAAGATAATTGGCATCAGTTTATCGATGTAATACATAATTATCTTGAGAACAAGAATGGCGAATTATACTTCGATATTGATCATAACGAATTTATACATTTACGCTCGCAAGTTAAAGAAACAAGAAAGAGATTACCCGATATACAGATTATGATCAATGCACCATGCCCATTTGATCACGATTATGAAGATTTAAATATCGATATGGAGTTATGTCAAGAAGTTGATCATTTTGCTGTGAATTATGATTTCAATAGTCTATACCAATTAGATACTATGAATAACTATGATATTGATAATGTTACGACCTACTACACTAATAAACTAATAAATAATTTAAAATATTTAAAACACCACGGCAAAAACGTAGCTTTAATGGAGTGGAATATAATAAATGGAGACACAAAAACAAACAGTGATTTCTATTTCAATGCAGCCATCATATTAAAACATTTAAATCATGTAACATCATATATATCCGGGCTTGGATTTTGGTTAATAGAAGAATCTTCTAAACATTACGCATCCATAGAAAAACCATTATCACTATATTTAAAATATAATTGTAAAAGTCCTATGAATTATTTACTATTCATATTGACCCACTTTAATGGTCATGAATATATCGAAGGGTCAAATTATATTAAATTCGAACAACATAACAAAATATTTATGCTAATCTATAATTATGAACTTTATAATCCACGTGACATCAATTATCAAAGTAATATTGGTGTCGTATTATCCTATCGAGATATACCTTTCGATGCATTTAGAGTAACAAAAATTACTTTCGACCAAGACAATGGCAATATCTATAAAGCGATAAGAAAACTCGATCAAAATCATGAAAGCTTAGATTATTTGAACACCAAATTGTTAGACAAATATTGTTCACCAGACATTGAAATGATAGATTTTAAATCAAAAAATGTAGACGAGACGTATTATGTTAAGACGAATGGCATTAAGATGCTCATCATACAAAAATTAAGATAACATACTGAGCTCCCCTGACTTTTATAATACAAAACATAAGGAACCCACCGAGATATTTCTCGGTGGGTTGATATTATTAAAATCACAGTTAAGTAAATCTTGGGATACCATTATTTCATTCATGCTGTAAAGATGTTTAATATTATGCGAATTTTTCAACGAAGAATTTGATTAAATCGACGATGCCTTTTACAATTCCAACTACATCCATTTAAATAACCTCCTTTACTTTCTTTCTAATTACATCATAACCTAATTAATGTCATTAAAGTTATAAATTTCCTAGTTTGTGGTAATTAAGTCAAAACTGTTTGCTAATTAACCGTTAACAACACTTTGGAATGCAAAAGTGCATTTTACTTTACTTAATACAATGTTTATATAATATGTTGTTTAATGAAACGCTGTATCCATTATTTTGTGAATAACTAAAGAATGATACACAAAAAACCAGTATTAGTCCAAATCTAGGTTACTTCTATATTTATCTACTACTTCTTTCTTACTAGCATCATTTGGTAAGAAGTAATATAACCCGTCGTCTAATATTGTATCTTGACCTTCTAATTGATTGCGGTCTACATTATCTAAGGCATCGCTATACTTAGATCTAACATTGTTGATTTCAGAAATTTTTAAATCTGTTTTAACATTATCACCGAGTGTATCTGTAATTTGATTGATTTTTGGTAGTGATCCAATGCTTACTAATTCATTCGCTAATGCTTGAATAACTAATTGTTGACGTTCTTGTCTTCCGAAGTCTCCACCAGCACCATCTTCTTTTCTACTTCTAATAAATGCTAATGCTTCTTCCCCATCTAATTTATACTTTTGGCCTTTTATGTATGATTTATCTTTCACAGTAAATGTTGCATTACTTTTAACTGTAACGCCACCTACGTGATTTACTAAATCTTTAACACCATCCATATTAATTGATGCATAATGATCGACTGGCACATTCATTAATTTTTCTAACGAATTAATTGCCATTTTCGGGCCACCATATGCATATGCATGATTAATCTTCTCTACTGAATCATGACCAACTATTTGAGCTCTTGTATCTCTAGGGATACTGACCATAACAGTCTTCTTCTTGTCTGGATTAATAGACAATAATACGATAGAGTCCGATCTTTCCCCTCCACCTTCAGCTGCTCTTGTGGAGTCAGAGTCTATTCCAAATAAAGCAATAGAAATTGGGTCTCCATTTGTATCAACCGCTTTATCTCTTAATTCTGATTTATCTCTACCAAGTGGGTTATGTATGGAGTTACCTAAAGCAAAAAACTTATACACAAAAAATGCAACGAACAATAAAAATACAATTAATAAAATAATAATAATTGTAGTAACAACTTTGAAAGCTGCAGATTTAGGCTTCTTCGCAGAACGTTCATATTGGTTTGGCACGTTTTCTCAGTCCATTCTTTTTCTCTTTATTATACATTTATTCATATAATTTTGCCAATAAGCACTTAAATTTTTTTATTGTTTAAACACTTTTCTATTAAATAACGAACGTTACTCACCTTTGAATATTATTTCTGGAAAATCTATACATCTTATGCTAAAGTGAGATGTATAAATCTATAGCGTAACTTGTTTTAATTTTTTTTAAGACATATTAAACGGGAAAGAGGATGAGATTCGGCGATCTCATCCTCTCTTTTTATGTTTTCTTCTTGATTGTTTAGACTTAATAATTTTAGGTGTTATTTGATAATCTTGTTCTTCTGGATATCTAATTCTTACGACATCTCCATAGAACAATCTTTGTTCACCATACCTTTTACATAAAGATAAACCAGAATAAACTTCTTCTACTTTTGCGATGTATTTATACGATTTATCTTTCTCTAATACATCAATAAATAACCCTGATTCAATGTTTCTTTCAATGCCTGCATTTATAATAAATGTAGAGTCATCTAAAATTCGTATTATTTCTACTTGTTTCATAATTCACGCTAACTTTCTTTCATTCTTAATATATGAAGTGTGTGACGAATACGTAGTTGACTGTTATGTTATTTCATAAAATTGGAAGAACATTATTATAAGATTACTCACTTATTTCTATCATTTGTTATTTTACTAATTTATTAGGAATATTTCAAATTACATAATTTTACAATTTATAGAATAGTTAAATTATACTCTTTTAATGTTGTTCTTTCAATAAGAGATTTCAAGAAAGATACATATCAAGCTTATTTCACATACATCATTCTAAAAATAATTCTACTGCATCTCTTGTTTTACTCATTGTTTCTACATGCTTATTATAGTCTTTAGATAAATAACTATAAAATAATATATCTATAGTCATCAGTTGTGAAATTAACGAACTTGTCGCGGCTAATCTTAAACTTTCCTCTGAACTTGCATCATGAACAAGCATATAATCCGCTTCTTTTCCTAATGAGGTGTTTTCAGATTGTGATAATCCAATCACTTTCACTTTATATTTTTGGGCTACTTTTGCTAAAGATAATATTTCAGCATTTTCTCCAGAATTAGAGATTCCAATCAGTACACATCCTTCTGAATGTGAACTAATAGCCGTAGCTAAAAAGTGTGTATCTTGTGATTGTATTATTTGTTTTCCAATTCTAGTGAATTTTTGGCATAAATCTGATGCAACTAAGCTCGATGCGCCTATCCCGAATACAATAATCGTTTCTGCTTTATATATTTCATGTACTATTTTGTTGACACTTTTCGATGAAATTTTATCTTCTGTCATTGCTAAAGTGTGTGTAGCCCTCGCAATTAATTTCTTACTAATTGATTCTACAGTTTCATCTTGCGTTATTTCTTGATAAATACTACTTTCATGTTGAGGTAAATATCTCGAAATAGCCAATTTCAAATCAGTAAAACCTTTAAAATCCAACTTATGTGTACAGCGAATAACTGATGATGCACTCGTATCTGTTAAACGTCCTAATTCTTGAGCACTTAAAGTTATGATTTTTTCCGGATTATCTATAAAATATTGTGCTATGCGTTTTTCATGTTTAGTGAGATCTTCTAACTTTTCTTGTATATATAATAGTATATGCTGATTATCTGTCATATTAATCTTCATCCAATTCTTGTGCTGCGGTCATTTCTTTATTTGTACCAAATAAATAAGTTGCTACAAATCCGCCTAAATAAGCTGCTAACAATCCTGCTATATAACCTAAGTACATATTATCTGAAATAAGTGGGAGTAGTGAAACACCACTTGGGCCAATCGCTTTTGCACCTATATGACCAATACCACCTATAACAGCGCCTCCAATACCACCACCTATACACGCAGTTATGAAGGGTCTACCTAATGGCAGTGTAACACCATAAATAAGTGGTTCCCCGATTCCAAGTATACCTACTGGCAATGCACCTTTTAATAAGTTTATAATTTTTTTATTTTTTCTACATTTAACCCATAATGCTAATGCAGCACCAACTTGTCCAGCACCTGCCATCGCAAGAATTGGAAGTAAGTATGTTGCACCAGACTGGTTAATCATTTCAATATGAATAGGCGTCAATACTTGATGCAGTCCGAACATTACAAGTGGTAAGAACGTTGCACCTAATACAAATCCACTAAACGCGCCACCTATATCTAATACCCAATTAATCACACCTAATAAGCCATTTGAAATAAAGCCTGCTATTGGCATAATAAAGAATATTGTTGCTAATCCCATGATAAATAACGTGATTGTCGGTGTAACAATAATATCAATAGCGTCGGGTATGATTTTATGAAGTCGTTTCTCTATTAAAGATAAAATCCACACAGCAATTATGACACCAATAACACCACCTTGCCCTGCAGCAAGTGGTTCTCCGTTAAAGATATTTTGAATAGGTGCTTTCAGGTCCATACCTGTCAACATTGTCGTACCACCGATTACACCACCTAATCCAGGTGTAGCACCAAACTCTTTCGCTGCGTTAATACCAACGAAAATAACTAAATATGCAAAAATACCATTTTTAATAATATCAAAAACAAGTACAAATTGTTCCCAAGTCGCACCATCTATCGTACCAGCAACTAATAAATTAGATAGTACAGCTGAAATACCACCAATTAACCCTGCACCAACAAATGCTGGAATAAGTGGAACAAATATGTTTGCGATTGATCTTAATACTCTTTTAAAAGGCGTATTATGTTTACTATTCATATTTTCTTTGAATATATTTGCTTCTTGTTCAACTTGTTCTTTACTACTTTGTTTATGTTTAATGGGCTCACCTAGCGGAACATCAATTATTGCACTCATCTCATTCGCAACTTTATTTACTGTTCCAGGACCAATAACAACTTGAAGCATATCATCTTCAACAATCCCCATTACACCTTTAATATTTTTCAATCCTTCAATATCAACTTTACCATAATCGACAATCGACATTCTTACACGTGTCATACAGTGAATCACTTTATCTAAATTCTCTTTCCCACCGACATGTTCTAATATTGCTTCAGCAATTTCTCTCTCTTTAGACATCTTCCATCCCCCTTATCTTACGTGTTTCTCACAAACCCTTTTGCTTGTTTTAATTTTTCGATAGCTTCAACTTTAGTTACATTATGCATCCCCATTACGATTGCTACCTTAACTTGACCATCACTCTCTTTATACAACTTTGTACTTTCTTCATCTGAACACTCTAGAACTTCTTGAATCATATTAATCGCTCTTTGCACGAGTTTTTTATTTGTAGGTTTCACATCAATCATTAAGTTCTCGTACACTTTACCAATTCCAACCATCGCACCTGTTGAAATCATATTAAGTATGAGTTTTTGAGCTGTCCCTGCTTTAAGCCTAGTCGAACCTGTTAACACTTCAGGACCAACATCTACTTGAACTGGATAATCTGCAAATTTTCCTACTTCAGAATTTTTATTACACGTAATACAACCAGTAGGTACATTTAAATTTTGTGCATATTTCAAACCACCAATAACATAAGGTGTACGACCACTTGCTGCAATACCTATTACGGTATCATGTTCATTAATATTCAAAGATTTTAAGTCGTTCTCTCCTAAGAAATTATCATCTTCTGCACCTTCAACAGCTACTGTCATCGCTTGCTGACCTCCTGCGATTAAACCAACTACTACATCCGGCGTCACCCCAAAAGTAGGCACACATTCTGCTGCATCTAGAACACCTAACCTACCACTTGTGCCTGCCCCCATATAAATGAGTCTTCCACCGTTCTTCAAACCTTTAATGACTTGTTTGATTAAATCTGCAATTGCTTGATTCTCTCGTTGAATGATATTTGGTACTTGTTGATCTTCTTTATTCATCACTTCAACGAATTGTTCAGGTGTTAACGTGTCTAGCTTTAGAGAATCTTGATTTCTCGATTCTGTAGTAAGTTTACTTATATCCATCTAATCTTCCCCCTTGATAAACTGAAAAGCACATCCCGCTTCAATCATATCTATACAATCTTTATCTCGATCCTTTACGTAACCAATAACATTCACTGCTTCATTGCTTGGTAATGCTACTTTTGTTATTTGTAATTCATTCATATAACGACCATATAATGAATTATCAACGGTGATACTACCTTTATTTCTATCAATCACATTGTATGGTTCAACCTCATCATGATTATGTTTTCTTGCTTCTTCAGCTCTAATTACATCTCTTGCTTGATCTTGTCTATTGTGAAAAACAGTACCTAACATTTTATCCAAATGCTCTGACACATGTTCTACATGAAGCGACACGATCCCATCATGAAAGTATGTGTTGAACTGAAATATCGTTTCTTGATCTATGCTTGAATCACCTATACATACATCATCAACACCTAACTTTAATAAATCATATGTTGCTTTTAATGGGTGGACTGCTCTGTGATTTTCAAGTGTAGGTAGACCTTTAAATACTGGTCCTCTCATCGAAGTACCTGGAACAAATGCCATGATAGATACTTCGGGGAATTCATTTTTAATATTTTCATTCTGTTTAACGAAAAATTCTTCATCTAACCCCGTTTCAGGTCTAGGGTAATAATTATGTGCCACCATTACATTTTGTAAATTAGTATTCTGTACTCTTAAAGCTTTCAGTAAAGCGATCGCATCAGTACTAGCATTACACACTACTTTCATGTCTGTTAATAATAGTGCAATATCTTCTGGATTTAACGAAATATCCAGTCTAATTAAATCGATACCAATCTCCCTTAACTTCTTAGGCTCTTTATAGGATAGCCCTAAGTTTTCAAAAGTACTCGGATTCACATCGGCAATAATTTCAGCGCGCCCATCAATAATTGATACAAGTTCTTTCAATTTAGATAAATATATACGTGGATCATCCTCAGGCATTTGCAAAGAAGTAAATACATATTTAAATCCTTCACTTAACATTGTCTCAATATACTTTTCATCAAATGAATCACCCAAAAACACAGAAAATCCTAACATGACAGCACACCCCCATTGGAATCGCTTACATTATCTCACTAATGAAATATAATTTCAATATTTATTATTTTTAATGACAATATTGAAATTATATTTCTCTACATAGTATTTGATGTGAAAACAATAAAACACTCATAAATTTGTTTTGTAGATACTAAAATATTTATTTCGTATGTCATTTAATACGACTACTTTTATTGTTTGATTTGGTTAGCTAATCACATACCATTATGGCCTGTAGAATACTTTATTATTAAGATGAACTATTCTGAAATCAAATAATGCCATCAGATTCTATTTTATATCCAATAGAATCTGATGGCATTATTTAATATTTATGCTTAATTTTTTAACCTTTTGGAAGTATATCAACTGTTACTTCTACGTATTCTTTACCGCCATTTTCTTTTATATTAAAAGTATTATATCTGATTTTATATCCTCTGTTAACCAATAATTCTAGTTGCTCTGGATATTTACTGATACTAGAAACATTCATAATCTCAGTGCCTTTAGGCGCTTTTATTTTTAATAAAATAGCTTGCCTTCCTCCAAAAGATTGATGTGGGTCTCTAGCCAAAGAAGTACTCATAAAGTTGTGATGATCAACTATTTGATGCTCATATTTATCTTTAATTTCTTGTAATTTATCTTTATTGATCTTAAAATTCCCTGAAGTTGGTCTTAAATCTCCGTAATCTAATCCGAATTGTTGTTCAGTAACTCTTCTATATAGTACTAAATCATCTGGAGCTTTAGATTTGGAAATTGATGTAGTTATAGAATCAACAAACGTATTTAATTTGTTATCCGTTCCTTTTCCACTATTCTCACGTAAATATGTATTTACTTCATCATACTTTGCACCTGTATAACGCTTTAAGTTATTTATCTCGTCGTTCGACAATCCCTCCGTTAACTTAAAAGCATTATCCGCCCAAGCTCTTGCACTCGCTATATCTTGATCAAAATCAACCTCGGCTAAAGATATATTTGGCATAAAACTAAAAGATAAACTAAATAATAACAAAAACGAAATAACAAAATTCATGATTTTATTTTTCATAAATAAACTTCCTTTCCACTTTTTATATTTTGGATAATTATATTATATATTAATGGAAAAAATTAGGGAAGTGTTTTTTCAATTAACATAATCTGCCCTCATATTTTTATTATAGTTCTTTTGCAAAGTTGCAAGAAATGAATGTTACACACTATTATTTAAATTCTAATCTCCACACATCTTATTTGTTTCTTTATATAAAGTACATTTATATCCGGCTCCTTTACTCTCCATAAAAAAACCTCTCAAATCATAAGCTTGAGAGGTTTCATAATTTATAAAAACACAACGAGGAGTAATGCAATAAATGCTGGTCCACCTTGCTTTAAAATGATGGAAGTCGAACTAGTAATACCACCATATATCGATGCTAAAATGATAAATATTAATAATATAACAACCATTTCTTTAGAATTATGCGACAAAAGTGCACTATATAATAGCACAAGCGCGATTAACCCATTGTATATACCTTGATTTTTCAAAAGTACTTGAATATTTTTATTTTTTAATACATTTTGTTTTAATTTAAAAGTTTGGGCTGTTTTCTTTGAAGTTGTCGCAAATGTTTCTAAAAACATAATGTATAAATGTTCAACTGCAACAATCACTACAAAAATAGTTGCTATTATATTCATAATGAATCTCCTTTACAAGACAATTTCGCTTTCTTTTTCATGAATCATTTCAACTATTTCATTTCGTTCATTCATAACTGCTACTTTTGGTGAGTGGTTTCTTGCTTCTTCGTCATTAAGTTGTACATAGTTCATTATGATAATGACGTCGTCAACTTGTACTAAACGTGCTGCTGCGCCATTCAGACAAATTTTCCCACTTCCACGTTCTCCTTCTATTACATACGTTTCCAAACGAGCGCCATTATTATTATTAACGATTGCTACTTTTTCATTTGGCAATATATCTACAGCATCTAAAATATCTCTATCTATCGTTATACTACCTACATAGTTTAAATTGGCTTCAGTTACTCTAGCGCGATGAATTTTCCCGTTCATCATTGTTCTAATCATGATTTCATCTCCAATATTTTTATTAAGTGACTTCTTATTATCATACAATGTTTTCTTAATCAGTCAACTATTACTTCCTATAGGTACAAATAAGTGCCTTCACCACAAAAAAGTGCGTACTTCCCTAAACTATATACACCTACTATAATTCTCTATACATCAACTTAAAGGAGTGCTTAAAATGGCATATACAAATTTTTATAATGGTAACCAAATGCCTACTATAGGTCTTGGCGTATTTAGAGTAGAGAATGACGATACTGCAAAAGAAGCTGTCAAACACGCGATTGTTTCCGGATACAGAAGTATTGATGCAGCATATATTTATGGGAATGAAAGTAAAGTCGGCGAAGGTATCGCAGAAGGCATTAAAGATGCGAACATTAAGAGAGAAGACCTCTTTATTACATCTAAATTATGGATAGATGATTATGGTCAAGAAAATGTTAGTGATGCTTATCATAAATCTTTAAACTTACTAGGTCTAGATTATTTAGACTTATATTTAATGCACTGGCCAGGAACAAACGAAACGCTATTATTAGAAACGTGGGCATCACTAGAATCACTTTACAATCAAGGATTAGTCAAAAACATTGGTGTTAGTAACTTTAATATTAAACATTTAGAAATGTTATTAAACCATGCTCAAATTAAACCAGTTATTAACCAAGTAGAATTTCATCCAAATCTTATCCAAACAGAACTACGTACTTATTTAAAGGAACAAAATATTAAAATGGAATCATGGTCTCCACTCATGAATGGTGAAATTTTAAGTAATCCAGTTATAAAAAATATTGCTCAGGAAATAAATAAATCTCCAGCACAAGTCATCATTAGATGGAACATTGATCATGATGTTATTACTATTCCTAAATCAATCACACCATCAAGAATAGAAGAAAATTTAAATGTATATGACTTTAAATTAACTCACGATCAAATAGAACAAATCGATGCGTTAAATCAAGATAAGAGAATTGGCCCAGATCCTGCAGAATTTAATGGCTAAAATATCAAATATATATAAACAGCAGAGGACCATTCATTAAGTCCTCTGCTGTTTATTATGCTTATTTAATTTCTGATTTTTTAGTTGTTTTTGTTTTTGGATCAAAATATGTTAATTCTTGTTTTCTTAATTTGTCTAATTGTTCTGGGCTTTGACCGTAGTCACCGCCATATAATGTTGCTTCCCAACTTCCGTACATTGGGTTTGGCAAGATAATATATTTGTCTCCGAAGTCTTTTTTATGTTTTTTAACAAATTCTGTTCTAGACTTTAACGTACTTTCTTTTGGTTCATCAAAATCAAGTATATTATCGCCAAATAGCATTATTAAGTCATGATTTTTTCTAACTTTAGCTCTTCGTGCGTCTTTACCGTGTTCACCTTCTTTTTTCAGTAACAGGTGTTCTTTATTAACTTGTGGCATACCTAGGTCTTTCATATTTTTATATGTACCTTTGTAATCTTGTTTATGATCTCTATCTGTTACATAGAAGATTTCAACGCCTTTTTTATCAGCATATTTCAAAAATTCTTTGGCTCCGTATACAGGCTTAGCACTTCCCATTGCAATCCACTCGTGCCAACCTTCTGGAAATGATATATGTTCTTTAATTGCATATGCTTGATATGGAGAATTATCTAGTACTGTTTCGTCCAAGTCTAATACAATCGCTGGTTTCTTCTTACCTTTGTGATGTTTTAACTTTTCATCTAATTTGTCTTTAGCTGAATTATATCCTTGTAAATATAATGCTTTTGCTTCTGCAGATGTTTGATACCAAGCTACGCTCATCACACTTTGTTCTGTTAAATTTTTCTTTGTTATTTCTTCTTGTTGTGGTGATTTTGTTGCTGTGTTAGCAGATACTTGTTCTGTACTAACAACTCCTGAAGTCCCACCCAATAATACAACTAATGCCGAACTTGCAATTAATTTTTTCATATATGTATCTCCTCTTCAAAATATTTACATATTTACTTTACATCTAATTAATCATTATCTCAAGATAAGAAAGAATGAATATTCACATAATTTCAGAAAAAATACATTTCAACTTTACTAAAAATAAAAAAAGTGCCTCGAAAGGCACTTTTTTATATTAAAACTGTTCGGATAATATTTTTTGTTCTAAGAAGTTTAGCATGTAGTCTGGACTACCCGTTTTAGCATCCGTACCGGACATTTTGAATCCACCAAATGGGTGATAACCAACTACCGCTGATGTACAACCTCTGTTTAAATAAAGGTTACCTACATCATAGTCTTCACAAGCTTGTCTCCAATGTTCACGATTGTTCGTAATAACTGCTCCTGTTAAGCCATAATCTGTATCATTGGCAACATCCATCATTTCTTCAAAATTCTCGCACTTCGTGAAACCTACTACTGGACCAAATATTTCTTCTTGCATAATTTGATCTCTAGACTTCAGGTCTTTAATAATAGTTGGATGGACGAAATATCCAATACTGTCGTCAGTCTTACCACCTGCTACTACCTTTCCTTCTTTAGACCCAATTTCAATATAATTTTTAATTTTATCGAATTGTTTTTGATTGATAACCGGTCCCATATATACATCTGAACCTTCGGCAGTATGACCTATCGTTAATTCTTTCGTAAGGTTAATTGATTTTTCTAACACTTCATCATAAACATCTTTATGCACAATTGCACGTGAACATGCTGAACATTTTTGTCCAGAAAAACCAAATGCTGAATCCACAATGGATTGTGCTGCCAGATCAGTATCCGTATTCTCATCTACTAGAATTGCATCTTTACCACCCATTTCAGCAATTACACGTTTCAAGAAGTTCTGACCTTCTTGTACTTTGGCTGCTCTTTCGAAAATTCTTGTCCCTGTTGCTCTTGATCCAGTAAAAGTAACAAAATGTGTATCTTTGTGATCAACTAAATAGTCACCAATTTCTTTAGGATCTCCGGGTACGAAATTCACAACACCTTTAGGTAAACCTGCTTCTTCTAATATTTCTATTAATTTATACGCTATTAATGGTGTATCTTCTGCTGGTTTTAACAATACTGTATTTCCGGCAATAATAGGTGCTACTGTAGTGCCGGCCATTATTGCAAACGGGAAGTTCCATGGTGGTATTGTTACGCCAGGACCTATTGGTTTATAAATATATTGATTATGTTCGCCTTCTCTATCTAATACTGGTTTACCATTAGCCAATTCCATCATAGAGCGGGCGTAATATTCTATAAAATCAATTCCCTCATTTGTATCTCCATCTGCTTCATTCCAAGGTTTACCAGCTTCATAAACCATTAAAGCTGATAGTTCGTCTTTCTTTCTTCGAATAATAGCAGAAACCCTAATTAATAATTCTGCTCTTTCTTTTGGTGTCCATTTTCTCCAAGTCTTATAAGCTTCTTTTGCTGCATCCATTGCTTGATCGACTTGTTCCTTCGAAGCTTTAGAAATACTACCCAGAACTTGTTTATGGTTTGCCGGATCAACAGAAACATATTTATCATCTGTATAAATCTTTTCACCATTAATGACTAGCGGTATTTCTTTTCCAAATTCTTTTTTTACCTTCTTAAGTGCTTCTTTAAAATTTTGTTGATTCTCTCGATTCGTAAAATCTGTTGCAGGTTCGTTATGAAATGCTACTACCATCTTTCATACCTCCTATATGTAATCAACTATTCAAAAGGCATATTTGCCTCTTACTCACATCTTACTATTCTCTTTAATTTATTATCAAGTAAAGGGCTTTCATTTGCATATTTCCAAATAATCTTCATATCCATTCAGAATTATTTACATTAAAAAAGCACGAAATCATCTTTTGATGATTTCGTGCTTTATATTTAGAACGATAACGTCCCAAACAGATTATTAACAGAAATATTAGTTTTTGTTAACGTTAACTGCTTGAGGTCCACGTTGACCTTCTTCGATTTCGAAAGTAACTGAAGCACCTTCGTCTAATGATTTATAACCTTCAGTTTGGATTGAAGAGAAATGTACGAATACGTCGCTTCCATCTTCTCCTTCGATAAATCCGTAACCTTTTTCTGCGTTAAACCATTTTACTGTACCTTTATTCATATAAAAGTCCTCCTAGTGCTTATGCACAATATATTTGCAATAATCAATCTTCAAACTTAAATGGACTTTCATTAACAATGAATAAAACTACCATAAATTTAATCTCGAAATATCACTTGACACTTACTATACGCTATATTCTTTAAAATGTAAAGGTTTTGTCTTAATTTATTTTAATTTTTTTAGTAAATGAAGCATTACAAATAATATTTATTTATAACATTCAAATCGTTATCTAATTCATAAACGAGAGGCGCCCCTGTTTTAATCTCCAATTGTGAGATTTCATCATCGGGTACATCTTCTAAATATTTAATTAATGCTCTTAATGAATTTCCATGCGCTGAAACCAATGTCGTTTGATTATTTAATAAACTAATGGATACGTGATCAATCCAAAATGGTATAACTCTTTCCATAGTATCTTTCAAACTTTCCGATACTGGCATGATTCTTCGATCCAACATGGCATATCGTCTATCATTCAAGTATTCTTCTCGTAACGATTCTTGCGCTTCTGGTGGTTTTGTATCAAAAGAACGTCTCCAAATATGAACTTGTTCTTCACCATATTCTTCTCGTGCTTCGTCTTTATTTTTCCCTTGTAACCCACCATAATGGCGTTCATTCAATCTCCAATGTTTATACACTGGAATCCAAAGTTGATGTGAATATTTTAATAACAAGTATGTAGTCTCAATTGCCCTAGTCAAAAGCGATGTGTATGCTACATCAATTTCAATCCCTTGATCTAGTAACTTTTTGCCAGAAGTTCTTGCCTCATCATAACCTTGTTCGGATAATTCGACATCTGCCCAACCTGTAAATAAATTCTTCTTATTCCACTCACTTTGTCCATGTCTACACAAAATTAAAGTTGGCATATTTATCCCTCCTATTCTTATTACTTATATTGAAACACTATTTCTAAAAATTTTAAAATGATACGATATACACTTTTTGTTAATTTAGCATTTTAAAATTGTTATACAATCTCTATAATTAATAAGATAAAGTATTTAAAGGATTGATTTAAATGATATTAAAATGGATAAAGGTTGTACTTCAAATATGTATAATTTATTTGATTACATTAACCGGGAATTGGATTCAACAAACATTTGATTTACCCATAGCAGGTAGTATAATCGGACTCTTGTTATTTTTCTTGTTATTACAATTCAAAATAATTAAGACAGAATGGATCAATGATGGCGCAAATTTATTACTTAGCACGATGATTTTCTTTTTCATACCTTCAATTGTTGGTGCTATGGATTTAGTAGAGTCGTTTAATTCAAGCTTTCTTGTCATTATTGTTTTAATACTCGCTAGCACATGTATCGTTGCCTTATTATCAGGATACATCGCCGAAAAAATGATGAAACATAATTATATAGAAGAAAGTAGTGACAAGTTATGATTATTAAAGCCATTCTAATGATTGCTTTGACAGTTATCATGTACTTGTTCGCATTATTCATTCAGAAAAAATTCAAAATCGCTATTTTACATCCTGCACTCGTCTCATCAATTGCCATTATTTCTGTACTGCTCTATTTCGGATATGACTACAAAGATTATATGGTTGGTGGTCATTGGATTTACAACTTCTTAAATTGCACCGTTGTTTGTTTAGCTTATCCACTCTATTTATATAGAAAAATGATCATTAAATATTCTAAAGTGATATTAACGAGTGTCATTGTTGGGATTATAACGAATATCATTCTAATATTCACAACGCTAAACCTACTCGGATATTCAAAAGAAATGATAGCATCCTTGCTTCCTCGTTCAATTACCGCAGCAGTTGGTATACAAGTGTCGCAACAAATAGGAGGTATTGATAGTTTAACTGTATTATTTATCATCGGAACAGGCTTAATAGGCAGTATACTTGGAAATTATTTAGTTAAAATGGCTAATTTCAAAACATCCATTGCTAAAGGTCTCTTATATGGCAACGCATCTCATGCTATAGGAACAGCTAAAGTATTAGAGACTGATATAGAATCAGCTGCTTTTAGCTCTATCGGTATGATTTTAACTGCACTCATTAGTTCGATTGTTCTACCATTGTTTATTTTATTTATATAATAGGCTATGTTTAGACATTTTCAGCACAAAACTTTAAAATAGAAACAAATCATTCAATTCAAAGTGGAGGAATTAAACATGAACCATGAACTTGAAGATATTATTAAAACAGTAAACTTAAATGCCCCAATCGAAGAAGTTTGGGAAGTTGTTACAACATCTGAAGGTATCGCGTCATGGTGGATGGACAACACTCTAGAACCTGAATTAGATAACCATTTCGTCTTACATGCTGGTCCTTACGGAGATTCAGAATGTAAAGTGAACAAATATGAACCACATCATCTATTCCAATTTAGTTGGGATACAGATTGGACACTAACTTTTGAATTGGCAAAAATTGATCATTCAAACACTCAATTCACCTTAATCCATTCAGGCTGGCCAATAGAAAAAGAACGTATACGCGAAGTCATGAATAGCGGCTGGGATAGTATTATAAATGAAAATTTACCAAAGGCAGTAAACGAATACAAATAAATAAGTGAAGGAGTCTTGTTATGACATCTTATAAACTGTCACAAACAGAACAAACAGAGCTCATTACGACTTTAAAGAAACGTTTCGAAACATTTACTGAAAGACATCCCGATATACAATGGGAAGATGTTGAAAAACAATTATTATCAAATCAAGAGAAATTATGGTCATTAAACGAAATGGAACGAACTGAAGGAGAACCTGATGTAATAGGATTAGAAGATGGACAATACATCTTTGTTGATTGCTCTAAAGAAAGTCCAAAAGGAAGAAGAAGTGTTTGCTATGATAGAGCAGCATTAGAATCCAGAAAAAAACACAAGCCAGAGACAAGTGTTATGGACATGGTAAGTGAAATGAAAGTCGAACTCCTAACAGAAGAACAATACAGACACTTACAAACATTAGGCAACTTCGATAACAAAACATCTAGTTGGATCTTAACACCCGATAACATTCGCAGTCTAGGTGGTGCATTGTTCTGTGACTTCCGTTACGACACTGTCTTCACGTACCATAACGGCGCAGATTCCTACTATGCAGCAAGAGGATTTAGAAGTATGTTAAAAATATAAAGCCATCATAGCAATTGTGGTAGAGAGAAGTTTAGAATGTTGGGTATATCATGAATGCAGACAATAAACATAATTAACTCAAAACTTAGAACACACAACACAAAATAAGGCAGAGACAACAATCAATGTCTCTGCCTTATTTGGCAGTAGATGACTGATTTGAAAAATCCTGCTAAAGAAGTTTTTTCTAATGATAGTCATCTCACCGTATGGGACTGTGAAATATTTATTGAAATACAATTTCTTTTATCTTCCCAAAGTTGCTATTCAAGTTTAAGAGTTGTTAAAGTATGCCATACCACATTCATCAATTCACCAATAATTATACACAACGATTATCCATGTAACCTGCATTTAACACAATATTAGAAGTTATATATGAATAAATTCATACGCACATATTCTCTTGCTGAAAATCCTAGAAAAGATTTGATTTAAAACGAGGATTTAAGAAGTATGTTGAATTTGCTAAACCTTTATTATTTAGCGAGGGTGGTTACATCACGGAATTTCTCACCTAAATATAGGCAAATTTCATTCATTCTACAAATGCTAGCATTAACAGCATTCGAATTATGCTTTAAAATTGTTAAACATTGTTTGTGCTTCTCCTTATGGAGCCAAGCATGTATATAAACAGAGTTTAATAGATCATCCGGGCTATTAAGTGACTCATTATACCGCTCATGCAAATCGTCCATAACATCCATGACTTTGACATCATCTTGAACATCTAATACTACCCTTCTTGTAACACCTCCTTTACCTTGAGTAGTAAATGCATAAGTATCTGCAAGTTCCACAAAAAGTTTCTTGTTCATTAATATCCCTCCTATATAAATTGTGCCAAATACAGGCTACACCTTTATTATATGAATTGAATATTGTATGTCAAGTATTTTTATAAATATTTTATGGAATATAATGGGTTATATTATTTACACCGAAATTAAGAAGGCGAATTTTTAAAATTCTTTATTTAGAAGTATTGATATAACTGGTTTTAATAATATAAAATCTAAAAAAAACACCCACAATTTCTCAAAAAAATTGTGGGGTTATTTTTAAAGTATTTTTCCAAATATGGGATTGATATTATTACAACCATTCTAAAATTTCTATATCTGCAGGTGCAAAGTCTAATTTACTTAATTCTTCTTTTCTTAACCATTTACTATCTTGATGTTCTATTAAGCTATATTTATTTTCTGCTAACTCACAAAGAAACACCTCAAGAATTACTCGCCCAAATTCATAATCATATTGAGATTGACCTAGAAATTTTATAACATTTATATTTGTATCTAACTCTTCTTTGATTTCTCTTTTTAATGCATTAACCGGATCTTCATCTTGCTTAATTTTCCCTCCCGGAAATTCCCAATATCCTCCCATTGTCTTATTTATCGGTCTTTGACAACAAAAATATTCTTGATTCTGGTTTACCATAACTCCTGCTGAGACATGTATAGTTTTTATGTTAATCACTCGCTTTTCTATTTTCAATAATATGAAGAAGCTTATTTTTATCATTCTCATCTTCAAGTTCATGTATTTTCGCATGACAATTCGGACATAATGCAATACAGTTATCTACTGTATCAGTTCCACCTTCTGACAAATATTTAACATGATGAACATGTAAGAATGGTTCACCATTTTTCTGTTTAAATGGTGCATCTTTCATACATAATTGACAAATACCATTTGCCAAATTCTTTATGTAAAGATTTATATCTTTATTTCTATCATAACTTCTAGTTATTACTTTTCTAAAAGATGCAGTTTCACCTTTTATTGATTTATTTAAGTTACTCGCCGCAAATGCTTTCTTTTTTATATCCTCTTCTGATTGTCTTGGTGTTTTTTCTTCTTTATTAATGACGTCTTTTTCTATTATATAATTTTCAGTTTGAATTTCTAAAGGAAACTTAACCACATTCCTATTTATACCATCTATATCCATTTCTTTAATTATATAAGGTTTGATATTTTTACTTAATTTTACTGGACCTATGTATTTATATTTGTTTTTAGTTAAATATTCAAATAAATATACATTTACTTTATTAATGTCATTATTTTTTAACACTTTGTTTTGTGTATATTCAAAGCTTTGATCTCCTTTTTGACCCATACCAGTATAATGCAATGTGTCACCAAACCATTTATCTTGATAAATGATGTTCGCCTTTTTTTCAGCTGTAATTAAAACTAGTGAATTAGTATAATGAGAACGCCTCATTCCACCTTGGCTAGTACATGCAAATGTATCAACTAATTCTTCATTTTTATAAATTTTACCAGCCACTAGTTTTTTTATTTTTTCTTGGTTTGTTGTCTTCTTCCATTTAATAACTTCATCCCAATCAAAGGTCTTTTGCTTATCATCAACACTTGGTAAACCTAACTCTATTAATTCATTAAATTTAGCTGGAGGAATATTCAATTTCTTAATTAATTCACTTTTTTTCATAAAAATCCACTCTCTTTATTTAGATTTTATAATTATTTGAATTTTATCATTTTTTAATTTCTTAATCTATTACATTATACTATTATCCCTTTCTCTTATCAGAATACTAGATTTATAATTGCTCATTTGAAGTTTTATATTTTTGTATATCCACAACCTATTTGCATTCCTCGTAACAATACTGTAATATATGAAATATAATCGTAACATTGGAGCACAGGGTATTAAATCTATTGGAGGTAAGGTATATGAAGAAAACGTTCAAAGTTTTGTCTTCTGGCGCACTTGCATTCGGGATGATATTTAGTACTACTGCAATATCTGCTAATTTAACTGGTAACGAGGCTGAAGCAGCAACTGAACCTTGGTATAAGTACACGGGTAACACTGGTCACGATGGTAGCTTTATTCTTGATCAAACTTTTCTTAATGCAGTTACTTACAGCAATGTGACAATAAATGGCTATCGAATATATGGTTCTTACGATGATTTTATGAACCATCAAAATACAACAATGATGAATGTCTATGACCAAAACATTATGAAATTTGCTAACGGAAAAGCTGTAGGAGTTAAATTCCCTGTTAAAAAGGGTGCTGTTAGTAAACAACAATTATTTGATGTTTATGGCAAAACTAAAAATGTGGCTCCATCTGATGGTGTCTCTAGTGCTGTTTATTTCTATAATGTAGCTGACCAACGTATTAAAGTTAGCATGACCGATGGATATGTCACACAATATCAACT
>NZ_PPQZ01000031.1 GCF_002902525.1 Mammaliicoccus stepanovicii | reverse complement strand
CCATGTAACCAAGTCTTAATATCCCATACAATTACATTATAAAATAAAACTAAAATTAATACTATTTATTGTATGTCTATGATACTTTTTTAAATTAATATCATTCACATTTTGTCAGATATAAAAACACATTATGTAATTAATTACATACTATTATAAGTAATTGATAAAAATGATACAAACTAAAAAGCTGACCTCATATTATATATGAAATCAGCTTTTGAACATTTATTCTGTTATTTTACTTTTCTTTCTGATACAAATTCTTTATTGTAGTAGTTACTCTTTCTTGATAATTCTTCATTCACTTTATTCAATGAATCACGCTCAATCAATGTCTTTTCATTGGATGATAAGTCTGTACCTAGACCTAATTTAGAACCTTTAATATCCACACCCATACTTGATAATATAGTCGGATACATATCAAATGGTGCATAATGTCGATTCGTTGTTTTAAGTTTTTGAGATTTGAACTTATCATTAATAATTAAATTTGTAACACTACGATGGTATTTCGGATTGAAATCTTTAAAATATTTCTTATCCATACTTAAATGGTCACCAGTTAAGACAATCACTGTGTCATCATAGAAATCTTGTTGCTGTATCCAACGTACGAAGTCAGTTACCTGCTTTTGAGAATGGAAAATTACATTCGAATATTGTTTATCAAATGGACGTGGTGTATCTTTTTCGATGTATCCATCTGGGAAGTGTGTATCTGCATTCTCCATTGTAAAGTTAAATGGTTTACCTTCTTTAGACAATCTCGTAATTTCTTCTTTTGCAAATTGATATAGTTTTTTATCTTCATATCCCCACCAGACTTTATAGTCTTTAGGGATTTTATTTATTTTACGTGCATGTTTCACATCATAAATTTTATAGTTACCATGTGTAGTAAAGAATGTTGTCAGACCACCAAAGTCAGCATCCGCTCCGAACATAACCGTTTGATTATATCCTTCTTTGTTTAAAATATCACCAATACCTACAGCACCAGGTAAGAAATAACCTGATTTGCCATATCCATTACCATTCATTGGGATTTTTAAAGGTAATCCTGTACTCATATTAACCATAGAAGCTACAGACCAACTTGAACCATATGTTTGATAAGGGCCACCGCGCTTTGTTGTATTAGAGAAAGATACTCCTTCATCATACAATTTTTCTAAATCAGGCATTAAATTCTTCTTCATATAACCACCTGAAGATTCATCAAAATAACTATTCTCATAAGACTCTAAATAAATATGAATTAAATTTTTCTTCTTTTTAGGGAATGTTATTTGTGTTGTTTTTGGAGCTTTATAATTATCCTTAATATAATTTGAATCATCATAATATGCTTGATACACTTTTTTTAGTTGAAGTTGTTCCATACTATATTGAACACCATATACGATGATGATTAACGACAATAACCACCCTACATATTTAATGATATGATCGGTAAATAATGTTTTTCCATTTCTTACAACCGCAAAATTTAGAACCATTATTATTAAAAATGGTACTGAAATCCCTAATAATAAAATGACAGGACCGTTAATAATTTGACCTGTAATGCCAGAAGCTGTTCCTTTAATTGGAGAATTAAAGTTAAATATAAACTGTTCTGGCGTTAGTTTTCCAAAGAAATTGATGAACCACTCTGTTCCAAAATATAAGAAACTACCTATGATGACAAATATAATTGAAATAAATGTAACAATACCTCTGACTAATCCTAATCGCTTTTGATTACGTTCAATTGTAATGCTTTTCGTTAAGAGTGCTTTGACAAAAATCACAATTAATCCGATAACACACGCAAATATAAAATATTTCAAGAAGTATGAAACATTCAATCCAGACTCATGATAAATTGTTTTCTTATCTAAAATTTCTTTCATGATAACAAATGCTATTGTATGTACACCAAACGTATAAATTAAAATATTCTTCAAAATGGGTTTAATTTTCTTTTCTTTAAAGAAAAGAATATCTACTGTAAATAACAAAATACTGACTGAAAATAATAATATGATCTGCATAATTCCTCCTGTGGTGTCATTTAGTTTAAATTAACAATTTATATATACCTAAATATTATAATATTATTATACAAATCTATTCAAGTGTTTTTTGTTTTTATTGTAAATAAACCCATTATTTTCCATTGAACTAATTTTTTTCTATCAAAGCTACTGTTTCTACGTGTGTTGTATGTGGGAACATATCTACGGGTGTAATTTCTTTCAGGTTATATCCCGCTTCTTTCAATATCTCTACATCTCTTACTTGTGTTGCTGGGTTACAAGATATATAAACGATACGCTTTGGAGATAATTCTATAAGTGTTTCTATAAATGTTTGATCGCAGCCCTTTCTTGGTGGGTCGACCATAACGACTTCTGGTTTGATACCTTCTTTTTTCCATTTTAATATGATGTCTTCTGCTTTACCTGCTTCCCATGTTGCGTTTTCTACATGGTTAATTTTCGCATTTTCTTCAGCATTTTTTATAGCTTCTTCTACAATCTCTACACCATATACATGTTTTGCTTTTTGGGACATATAAGTACCTATAGTACCAATTCCACAATATGCATCTATTACGGTTTGCTCCCCATCTAGTTGTGCATATTCTAATGCTTTATTATATAATTTTTCGGTCTGCTGGGGATTTATTTGATAAAATGATGTATCAGAAATTTTAAATTGGTATTCTGCTAATTGATCTTCAATTGTGTCTTTACCATAAATGGTATAGGATGTTTTTCCCATTATGACATTTGATTTTTCTTGATTAATATTATGTTTAATACTGACCACATTCTCAAATTCATTTGTAATATAGTCGATTATCTTGTTCTTATGGCTTAATTGTTTCGTATTTGTAACGAATATTATCATTGTATCTTCTGTATAATAACCGCTTCTTAATATAATATGTCTAAGTTCGCCTTTATGCTTTTGTTCATTATAGATATTCATATTTAACTGTTCTAACATTGTTCTTAGTTTATTCATGATTTGATCGTGTTTTTTGTCTTGTATCATACAGTGATTTATATCAACTAATGTATGACTTCTCTGTCTATAAAATCCGAGCTCAATTTCACCTTGTCTATTTTTTTGAACTGGAATTTGTGACTTATTTCTATAGTGCCATGGATTTTCCATTCCGATTGTATTGTTTATAACAGTATCTTCAAAATGTGATTTCCGTTGAAACAAGTTAACGACTTGTTCTTTCTTCATTTCAAGTTGTGCAGTGTAGCTTAGATGTTGTAATTGACACCCACCACACTCTTTATAATATTCACAAGGTGCCTCAATTCTATCTTGAGACTTTTCTTTAATTGTTAATAGTTTACCTATCGCAAATTGTTTTTTGACTTTAATAACTTTAAATTCTATCGTCTCATCTTTAATTGCGTTTGGAACAAAAATTGGAAATCGATCAAACTTTACTACACCGTGACCTTCATGTGTAAAATCTATAACTTGTCCAGTATATGTCTCATTCTTATTTACGACATTTGTCATAATAACTACCTCTTTCTTGTATAACATAGAAAAAAGGGACACTAATATGTCCCATTTTCCTTTATTTATTCTTCTACTTGTTCTTCTTGAAGTCTTTCTCTTTCTTTTTCAACAGTTTCAATTCCGTGCTCACGTTTAATACGTTCTAATTTAGAAAATACTTGTATATGTTGTTTTAAATTCAGGAAATTAGCAGGTAAAACGCCTCCAAATTCACCATCAACATTCAATTGAATTTGCTCAAATGATGATACGTTAATATTTTTCGCTTTAGTATAATGCACTTTAGGATGGTGAATATGATCACCTCTAGAAGCTAACGTCATAATATGTCCTAGTTCGGCGAAATTAACTTTCTCTAATATTAGCAGCGTGAAATTGCCATCATTAATATCAGCATCTGGAACTAATTTTTCGAAGCCCCCAATTGAATTTGTTAATCCAATTAAAAACATCATTGCCTCTCCTTGAAACACATTGCCATCATATTCTATTCTTATATCCGTTGCCTTAATTTGAGGTAACATTTCTAATCCTTTAATATAATAGGCTAACGGCCCAACCATCGTTTTTAACTTACTTGGTGCTTCATAAGACACTTCAGTGATCTTTCCACCACCAGCAATATTAATAAAATAACGATTGTTCATCTTACCGACATCAACAGGAACTAAGTCACCTTTAATAATTGTATCGACAGCTTCCATTATATCATTTGGTATGAGTAAAGCTCTTCCAAAGTCGTTTACTGTTCCCATTGGGATTAAACCAAGTTTGGGACGTTTCTTAGCTTCAGCAATACCATTAATGACTTCGTTTAAAGTACCATCGCCACCAGCAGCAATAATCACATCATAATCATATTCTAGTGCTTTTTTAGCTGCCTGTGTTGCGTCTCCTGCACTTGTTGTGGCATGTGCACTTGTTTCATATCCTGCTTGTTCTAATTTGATCAATACATCTGGTAATGCACGTTTAAACAACTCTCTACCTGATGTAGGATTATAAATGATTCTAGCTCGTTTTTTCATTGAGATCCCTCTTGTATATTCTTATATCTTTATATTATAGCAAATATCATAGATAAGAAAGTATAAATAATTATCGTCTCTTCGTTCCAAATATATTCCTTACGATTTCACGTCCAATTTGTCTTCCAATAGATGATAGTATTTTTGAAGATTCTTTTTGAAATTGCGACTTTGTTTCTTTCTTCTTAGGTTCTTTATGAGATGTGTGTTTCGATTGTTTTTGATTAGAATCTTGTGCTGTTTGTTTTTCGACTTTTTTCTGTAATAATTCATACGCACTTTCACGATCAAATGTCTCTTTGTATGTTTGATTTAATTCTGCATGTACTATTAAATCTTGTTTTACTTTTTCATCGATGACACCAATCTTACTTTCTGGAGGACGGATAAATGCACGTTCTACAATATTTGGTTGCCCTTCTTCATTTAAAAATGACACGAGTGCCTCTCCTGTTTTCAGTTCTCCGATAACTTTTGCTGTGTCGAAAGAATCATTTTGACGGAATGTTTGTGCAGCACTCTTAATTGCTTTCTGGTCTTTAGGTGTATAACTTCTTAATGCATGTTGTACTCTATTACCTAATTGTCCTAATATTGATTCTGGAATATCAATCGGGTTTTGAGTCACAAAATAAATTCCTACACCTTTTGAACGTATTAACCTTACAACTTGTTCTACTTTTTCAACAATTTCTTTAGTGCTATTATTGAATAGTAAATGTGCTTCATCAAAGAAGAATACTATTTTAGGTTTATCTGGATCGCCTACTTCAGGTAAACTTTCAAACAGCTCAGATAATAACCATAGTAAAAACGTTGCATACAGTTTTGGCTTTTGATATAAAACCGAAGCATCTAATACATTAATCATCCCTCTGCCAGATTCATCAAATTTTATAAAATCTTCTAATTCAAGTGCTGGTTCACCGAAAAATAATTCCGCACCTTCTGATTCTAATCTTAATAATGAACGTTGAATTGCGCCTATTGAGGCAGATGAAATATTACCGTATTGTTCTGTATATGTAGTACGATTATCATTTATTTCTTTAAGCAGCGCCTTAAAATCTTTCATATCGATTAATAATAATCCACTTTCGTCTGCTACTTTAAAGACAATATCTAACACGCCTAATTGCGTACTGTTTAATTCTAATAATTTGCCAATTAGCATTGGACCCATTTCAGTAATAGTAGTTCTTACTGGTACACCGTTCTTTTGGAACACATCAAATAATGTTACAGGATAAGCATTTGGATTAAAATCTTCTATATTTAATTGATCCAATCTTTCTTGTATTTTGTCATTTATTACGCCTGCTTCAGCTAAACTAGAAATATCGCCTTTTACATCTGATAGAAATACGGGTACACCTTCTTTAGAAAATTGTTCTGCTAAAACTTTAAGTGTAATTGTTTTTCCAGTACCAGTTGCACCTGCAATTAATCCGTGTCTATTTGCTTGAGCTAGTTCTAAATTTATTTCATTATCATTCTTCGCAATTTTAATTTGTGTCATTTAACTTATCCCCCAAAGATTATTGTTAATTTCTATTTTACTTTAAGTCTCGCTCCATGCAAGCGATAAGATAATGATAACTATATTTCAATAAAAATAATTATTTATAAAAAAGTCAGGTAGAAATCTTTAACAAAAAAGATTTCTACCTGACACCTATGATTCATTTACTTTTTATTATCTTTTTTCTAATTCTGATTTTAGTAATTGGTTAACAACTTGAGGGTTTGCTTGTCCTTTAGAAATTTTCATAATTTGTCCGACTAAGAAGCCCATTGCTTTACCTTTACCATTTTTAAAATCTTCTACAGATTGCGGATTATTATCCAACGCTTCTGTTACAAATCCTAATAATGTTGCTTCATCAGAAATTTGAACAAGACCTTTATCTTTCATTATTTGATGAGCATCCCCACCATTTTTCGCCAATTCAGGGAAGACTTTTTTAGCAATTTTGCTACTCATCGTACCATCTTCAATTAACTTAATCATACCAGCTAAATTTTCAGGTGTAAGTTTTGTATTTTGTAGTTCAATTTGATTTTTATTTAAATATTCATTTACGCCCCCCATTAACCAGTTTGAAGTTAATTTCACATCTGCACCATGGTCTAATGATGCTTCAAAGAAATCAGACATTTCTTTTGTTAATGTAAGTACATGAGCGTCATATGCTGGTAAACCTAACTCATTTACATAACGTTCTTTACGAACATCTGGTAAATCTGGAATTGTTTGACGAACACGTTCTTTCCATTCTTCATCAACATATAATGGTACAAGGTCAGGTTCAGGGAAATAACGGTAATCATCTGACCCTTCTTTAATACGCATTAAGATTGTCTCACCTGTTGATTCGTTGAAACGACGTGTCTCTTGTAAGATTTCTCCACCAGATAATAATACTTCTGCTTGTCGTTTTTCTTCGTGTTCTAATCCTTTACGTACGTAGTTGAATGAGTTCAAGTTTTTAAGCTCTGCTTTAGTACCAAACTCTTCTTGTCCATATGGACGTAATGAAATATTTGCATCACAACGTAATGAGCCTTCTTCCATTTTACAGTCTGATACACCTGTATATTGGATGATAGCACGTAGTTTCTCTAAATAAGCATAAGCCTCTTTTGGAGATCTAATATCTGGTTCAGACACAATCTCAATTAACGGTGTTCCTTGACGGTTTAAATCTACTAAAGAATATCCATCTTTATGTGATAATTTCCCAGCATCTTCTTCCATGTGTAAACGCGTTATGCCGATTCGTTTCGTTTCACCATCTACTTCAATATCAATCCATCCATTTTCACCAATCGGTTGGTCAAATTGTGAAATTTGGTAAGCCTTTGGATTATCTGGATAGAAATAGTTTTTTCTATCAAATTTAGATTCTGTAGCGATATCCATGTTTAATGCCATTGCTGCACGCATTGCCCAGTCCACTGCAGTTTTGTTAACTACAGGTAATACACCCGGATAAGCTAAATCTACTACATTTGTATTTGTATTCGGTTCAGCACCAAAATGAGCTGGTGATGAAGAGAACATTTTTGATTCTGTTTTTAATTCAACGTGTACTTCTAAACCTATGATTGTTTCAAAATGCATTTAGTTTCACACTCCTTGTATCGTTTTATAGTCGTCATGTAAGTTAAATTGTGTTTCATATTGATAAGCAACCTTATAAATGGTTTTTTCATCGAAAGGTTTACCAACAATTTGTAAACCGATTGGACGACCATTTGATTTACCACAAGGAATTGATATAGATGGTACACCTGCTAAGTTAACAGGAATTGTTAATATATCATTAGCATACATAGTTAACGGATCATCTATTTGTTCACCAATATTAAATGCTGTTGTAGGCGCAGTTGGTCCAACAATGACATCATAATCTTTAAATACTTTTTCAAAGTCTTGTTTGATTAAAGTACGTACTTTTTGTGCTTTTTTATAGTAAGCATCGTAATAACCAGAACTTAGTGCAAACGTACCTAACATAATACGACGTTTAACTTCGTCACCAAATCCTTCACCACGTGATTTTTTGTATAACTCTTCTAGTGATTGAGCTGATTTTGAATGAAAACCATAACGTATTCCATCAAAACGAGCTAAGTTAGCTGATGCTTCAGATGACGCAATAATATAGTAACTAGCAACACCATATTTCGTGTTTGGTAATGATACTCTATCCACAGTAGCACCTAATGATTCTAGTGTTTTAACCGCTTCAGTTACAGATTGCTTAACATCTTCAGATACACCTTCACCTAAAAATTCTTCTGGAAGTGCAATCTTAAGATTTTTTATATCTTGTCCTAATTCAGATGTAAAATCTACATCATCAATCGGCGCACTTGTTGAATCATGTGCGTCATGTCCTGATATCGTTTCTAATATTAATGCATTATCTTTAACACTTCGTGTAATTGGTCCAATTTGATCTAAAGATGATGCGAATGCTACTAAACCATAACGAGATACACGTCCGTATGTAGGTTTCATTCCCACAACACCACAATATGATGCTGGTTGACGAATTGAACCACCCGTATCTGAACCAAGTGCAAAAGGTACTAAACTTGCAGCAACAGCTGCTGCTGAACCACCAGATGATCCACCTGGTACTGCTTTATGGTCAAATGGATTTACTGTCTTCTTGAAGTATGAGTTTTCATTTGAACCACCCATCGCATATTCATCCATGTTTAATTTACCAATCAAAATACCATTTTCGTTTTTCAATTTGTTCATAACAGTAGATTCATAAATAGGAATAAATCCTTCTAACATTTTACTAGCACATGTTGTTTCAACACCTTCAGTAATAATGTTATCTTTAATTCCCATAGGAATACCGAAAAGTTTTCCATTCATTTTATCTTCAGCTTGTAATTTATCTTGTTCTTCAGCTTTTTTAATTGCCGCTTCTTTATCAAGCGCTAAGAAAGATTTAATATTTGGATCATCCGCTTCAATTGCATCAAAGATATCTCTCACAATTTCAGATGGTTTGATTTCTTTGTTTTTTATCATTTTAGATAAATTTTCAATAGTTTCATAACGAATTGTCATTCTTTAGTCCTCCTCGTTCATAATAGCGGGAACTTTAAACTGTCCTGCTTCAGTTTCTTTAGCATTTTTTAATGCTTCTTCTTGAGGAATTCCTGATTCACTCTTATCTTCTCTAAGAACGTTTTGTAAATCTAATACATGAAAAGTTGGTTCAACATTTTCTGTATCAACTTCATCTAATTGTCCTGCAAAATTCAAAATATCCTCGAGTGATTTTGTGAATTCTTTAACTTCGTCTTCTGAAACTTCAAGTCTAGCTAAATTAGCAACATGTTCAACTTGCTCAGTTGTTACTTTCGTCATGCGTGACGCCTCCTTAGTTAATCTAACATCATACAATTTTACCAAATTTTCATATAAAAATCTAAAGTTATTAAAAAAGACCTATATGAAAACGCATACATTGTGTATAATAAATTATCGGAAGAAATAAACTGAATATTTGTTGCTACGTTTAAAGTTAAATTTTCATCAATTTTATAGTAATTTTTATTTTTAATTTAGCTTATAAAGTTGATGTTTTAACTTTTGCGACAAAATGTAATCTAAGTAGGGAATTACGCACGTTACACAATTTAAATTGTGTCCAATTTGTGACTATCTTTTTAAATTATGTTATACTACTTATATACAATAGTTACTTTTTACCCTTTGAATAATATTTTATTTGTGTATAATGGTCAACGTGCAACTTTAAAACAATTATAAAGGAGCGGGATTATGTTTATTTTAGGACAGATTGATGCGAGCGCTGGAGTTGCTTCAGGCTGGCAGACTTACTTCATGATTATTGTCTATTTTCTTGTATTACTAGCAATCGGGTATTATGCTTACAAACAATCTACAAGTAATTTAGACGAGTACATGCTTGGTGGCCGTAGTATAGGTCCTTATGTAACAGCATTATCCGCTGGTGCATCAGATATGAGTGGTTGGATGATTATGGGCCTCCCTGGGGAAGTTTATAACATTGGCCTTTCAGCAACTTGGTTAGCAATTGGATTAACAGTAGGTGCTTGGTTAAATTACATACTAGTAGCACCGAAACTACGTGTTTATACTGAACATACTGGAAACGCAATTACGATTCCAGACTTTTTCGAAAAGCGTGTTGCTGATAATACGCATGTATTAAAAATTATTTCAGGAATCATTATTGTAGTGTTCTTCACTTTATATACTTCAGTCGGTATGGTTTCAGGGGGAACATTATTCGAAAGTGCATTTGGTGTAGATTATAGACTAGGTATCATTATTACAGGTGGTATCGTCGTGTTATACACATTCTTTGGTGGTTATTTAGCAGTGTCATTAACTGACTTCTTCCAAGGTGTCATCATGTTAATAGCTATGGTTATGGTACCAATAGCTGCACTGCTTACTTTGAATGGCTTAGATACATTTAACACGGTTGCTGAAGTTAAACCTTCTAACCTTGATTTCTTTAAAGGGACATCAGCGATTAGTATTATTGGATTAGTCGCATGGGGATTAGGTTACTTTGGTCAACCACATATTATTGTTAGGTTTATGTCTATTAAGTCTCACAAGATGTTACCTACAGCTAGACGCTTTGGTATTGGTTGGATGGCTATCTCATTACTTGGTGCTTGTCTAGTAGGCTTAACTGGAATCGCATATATTCACGATACTAGCCAGACTATCGACAATCCTGAAACGATATTCATATTAATGAGTCAAGTATTATTCCACCCATTAGTTGGAGGATTCTTCTTAGCAGCAATTCTTGCAGCAATTATGAGTACAATTTCTTCACAATTACTTGTTACATCTAGTGCTTTAACTCAAGATTTCTACAAAATCATAACTAAGAAGAGAGGTTATGAAGCAAATAGAGATAAAGAATTCGTATTAATTGGTCGCTTTGCTGTTCTAGCAGTTGCTATTATTGCTGTATTACTAGCTTGGACGCCTAATGATACAATCTTAAACTTAGTTGGTAATGCATGGGCAGGATTTGGTGCTGCATTCGGACCTCTAGTATTATTATCACTATACTGGAAAGGTTTAACTAAGAACGGAGCAATAGCAGGTATGGTTACTTCATCAATCGTAGTTTTATTCTGGATTATGATGAAGAGTCATGGTGGTATATTCGAACTTTATGAAATTATTCCAGGTTTCATCACGAATCTTGTCGTGACATTCGTAGTAAGCTCATTTACTAAAAAACCTGATCAAGAAGTAATCGATAGTTTAGATCAAATGCATCGCATATTAAACGAAGATAAATAACATTAAACAATAAAAGCTTATTAGCCGTGTAATTACGACTAATAAGCTTTTTTATATTTCATTATTTATAGATATGAATTTTCGGCTCGTTATCTTCTTTAGTTTTTGTGATTAACGCTTGCGGTTCCTCACCGTCAACTATTGAAATTTCGATATCATCGACACCTTTAAAGTATTTTCCTGATAAATCAGCCACATATTGCGTAACGCCAATTACTTCTGCTTTTCCATAATAATCAAGCGGAATTTTAATTTTAAGTTCTGTTAGTTTATCATCATCAAACTTTCCAGTTCCAACTGATTGCGTGAAATTCGGGAAATACTTTTGTAAATCTTGATTAAATTGCTCAAAGTTTGAATTTAGATTTTCATCTAAATCAGATGCTTCAGATGATGGAATCGTGACATGTTTTTGGTTCAGTTTTTCCCAACCTTCTACATCACGGTGACCACCGTCACTTGTTGCATAATAAATAAATTTACCTGGTTTAATATCCCCTTCACCAGATTGTACAAAAATAGCAAAGTTGATTGGAACATTTTTCAAATCGTCTCGAACTCTTAAACGAGAAAGTATCTCTTCGGCAGCTTCTTTCCCTTTTTTCTCAATATCTTTATTATCTAACTTCTTCGTATATGTTTCCCCATAATCTTCTTTTTGGTAAACATATTCACTGTTCATAGCTAGACCAATCGTCATACCAGAGATCTTTTGTTTTTTGGCATCACTTTCTGTGAAATAATCTTGTTCTATAATATGTGATAAATAAGTTGGTGATTTTTCGGCAATTTTTTCTGGATCTGTTTCGCCATTATGAGTAGGGTTTAAACCTAAATTCTCTCCAGCATTTTTTTGTTCTTTTTCATCAGCGCTCATATCTTTAATTTCTGCTTTTGTATATTTAGGCGCTAAATATGCTCTTACAGTATCTTTATCTAAAAATTGTCCATCTCGGTACAAATAATCTTCTGGTGAAAAAGTTTTTTTACTTATATCCAACAATCCACTTTCAAATGCCTCACTATTATAACTAGAAATCATGTTATCTTGTGTTAAGCCTCTCGCCGCGCTAACTTTAAATGGTAATAAAGTACGATAGTATTCATTTGAAATTTGCATACCAGTAGATATTTGTTTCGTTTGTTGCTTTTCTTTATCAGATTTATCTTGATTATCTTTCTGTGTTGTATCTGATGAACATGCCGTTAGCATAAAAACAGTCGCTAAAATAAGAAATCCTTTTTTCATATTATTAACCTCTATTCATTGATATTACGATATTTATCCAACCAGTCTTGTTCTGTCCAAACTTCGATATTTAGTTGTTCTGCTTTCTTTAATTTAGAACCAGCATCTTCACCAGCTATAACGACATCCGTCTTCTTCGTTACACTACTTGTTACTGATGCACCTAAAGATTGAATAATCTGAGTTGCCTCTGGTCTTGTCATCTCTGTCATTTTACCAGTTAAAACGAACGTTTTACCACTAAAACTTGGATGACCTTGTATTTCTGACTGTTTAACACCTTTGTATGTCATATTAACATTTTTTTCTTTTAATTTATTAATTAAAACTTTTATATCTTCATTTTCCATGTAAGTGACTAATGACTGAGCCATTTTATGACCAACGTCTGCAATTAAAGTTAAATCTTCAATCGTTGCCTCAAATAAATTATCAATTGTCTCATAATATTCTGAAATAACACGACTTGCTTTTGTTCCTAAATGTCTAACACCCAATCCGAATAATAAATGTTCTAGTGATTTACTTTTAGAAGCTTCGATCGCTTTTAACAAATTATCGACTTTTTTCTCGCCCATTCTTTCTAATGGTAATAAATCTGATTCAGTTAAATAATATAAATCTGCTACATCTTTGATTTTTTTATGTTGATATAATTGTTCGATGATTTTTTCACCTAAACCGTCAATATTCATCGCTTGACGTGATACAAAATGAATCATACCTTCAACAAGCTGTGCAGGACATTTAGGGTTAATACATCTTAGTGCTACTTCACCTTCTATCCTAACTAACTCATGTTCACAGCTAGGACAATGTGTAGGCATATGATAAACTTTACTACTTTCACTTCTATCTTCGGAAATGCTACGTACAACTTCTGGTATAATGTCCCCTGCTTTTTTGATAATGACTTTATCACCGATGCGAATGTCTTTCTCATGTATTAAATCTTCGTTATGTAACGAGGCACGTGAAACTGTTGTTCCAGCTACTTTAACAGGTTCTAATATAGCTGTTGGTGTCACGACACCTGTTCTTCCAATACTCAGTTCTATATCTTTAAGTGTAGTTAACACTTCTTCAGCAGGAAATTTATATGCTATTGCCCATCTTGGAGATTTCTGTGTAAAGCCTAATTCTTGTTGTTGATCTAAATCATCAACCTTTATAACGATTCCGTCTATATCATAAGGAAGGTTATTTCTTTTTTCTGTCCATTTTTCAATAAACTTAATAACACCTTCAATATCATCAAATGTTTCACGTTCTTTATTTGTTTTAAAGCCTAAGTCATCTAAATTATTCAATGCTTCAGATTGACTTTTTGCTTCAATCTCAGTTAAATCATTCACACTGTATAAAAATATATCCAATTTTCTCTTTGCAGTTAATTTAGAATCTAATTGTCGTAATGATCCCGCTGCTGCATTTCTTGGATTGGCAAATAATTGCTCGTTATTTTTTTCTTTTTGTTCGTTTAACGCTATAAATGACTTTCTCGGCATATAAGCTTCACCACGAACTTCAATTGATAGTGGTTCTTTAATTGTTAATGGGATGGCATGAATTGTTTTTAAATTTTCGGTTATGTTTTCACCAGTTGTACCATCACCTCTCGTCAATCCTTGTACAAATCGACCGTTCTCATATTTTAAAGAAACGGCTAAACCATCTATTTTTAGCTCGCAAGTGTAATGTACTTTGCCTACTTTATCCTTAATACGTTGATCAAATTTTCTTAAATCTTCATTATTAAATGCATTGCCTAGTGATAGCATTGGCGTATCATGATTAACTTTCTCAAATTGTGATAACGGTGGTCCTCCGACCCTTACAGTCGGGGAATCTGCCGTTTTTAATTCAGGATGTTCTTCTTCTATAGAAATTAATTCATGTAGTAATTTGTCATATTCACTATCTGGAACGGTTGGATTGTCTAACACATGGTATTCACGATTATATCGATGTAATAAGTGATGTAATTCTTCAACTCTTGATTTTAATTCAGCCATCATTTATTCTCCTTTTTTCTCAATCGGTGCAAATTGAGCTAATAAACGCTTCGGTCCTTCGTTTTTAAAGATAATATCAAGTTCAACTGAACCATTTTTGTCATTAACTGCACTTACCATACCTTCACCCCAAGATTTATGTGTAACTTTATCTCCAACATTCCAATTTGATTCAGTTTGTTGTGGTGTGTTAACTCTTCGTGCGTATCCTCGTTTCGGTGCTACAGTTTGTTTTGATTTAAATGACATGTTAGGTTTTACACCATCTAGTAAATCGTCTGGTATTTCGTTTAAAAATCTTGATTTTACGTTTGCTTGAGATTTACCAAACAAAGTGCGTGTCGTAGCATGTGAAACATGCAACTCTTCTTCAGCTCGTGTAATTGCTACATAAGCAATTCTTCTTTCTTCTTCCATTTCATGCTCTTCACCAGACTTTAAACTTCTGAAATGAGGGAAAATACTTTCTTCCATACCAACTATAAAGACAACCTTAAATTCTAGTCCTTTAGCTGAGTGCATTGTCATTAACGTAACACCAGCTTCTAAATCAGCATTATCAACATCGGCTACAAGTGATAAATCAGTTAAGAAATTCATTAAAGATTGTTCCTCTATTGGTGTGTTTTTCTCATAATCTCGAGGAACTGATAAAAATTCATCTATATTTTCAAGTCTACTTTGAGATTCAATCGTTTGTTCGTTTTCTAACATGCTTCTATAACCAGATTTATCAAGAATTTGTTCAACTAATTCTGTGATGGATAGAAATTCTTGTTGCTGCATAAAATTATTCATCATCTCATAAAAGTCCACCGCTTCTTGTGTTACTTTTTTAGATAATCCTATAAAATCAACTTCACCTAGAGCATCAAAGTAACTTAAATTATTCATGCTTGCATATTGAGCAATTTTTTGAACAGCTGATGGACCGATCCCTCTCTTTGGAACATTGATGATGCGTTCAAAACTTATATCATCATTACTATTAGAAACGAGTCTAATGTAACTTAATAAATCTTTAATTTCTTTACGGTCATAGAACTTAGTGCCGCCTACCATCGTATACGGAATATTAGATTTTAAAAATGTTTCTTCAAGTACACGTGATTGAGCATTTGTTCTATACAAAATTGCTATATCTTGATTCTTATATCCATCTTGCTTTTTCTTAAGAATTTGTCTAATAACATACTCAGCTTCATCTCTTTCAGTCATTGCTTCATAATACTGAATTTTCGAACCTGATGTGTTATCAGTCCAAAGTGCCTTTGGTTTACGTTCTGAATTGTTTCGAATAACCTCGTTTGCAGCAGTTAAAATCGTCTTAGTTGATCTATAATTTCGTTCTAAATAAATCGTCTTAGCATTCGGATAATCTTCTTCGAAAGATAAAATATTCTTAATATCTGCACCTCTCCAACCGTATATAGACTGATCAGAGTCACCTACTACACAAATATTCTTAAATTTGCTTGCAAGTAGTTTCACGAGCGTATATTGTGCCTTATTCGTATCTTGATATTCATCAACGTGAATATATTGGAATTTATTTTGGTAAAATTCTAACACTTCTGGTACGCGTTCAAACAACCTAATTGTCATCATAATCAAATCATCGAAATCGAGTGCATGATTTCGCAATAATTTTTCTTGATAACCTTTATATACACTTGCAACCATCGTATTGTAAAAATCATTTGCTTCTTTTTCTGCATCTTCAGCTGTTTTTAGTTCATTTTTCAAATTAGAAATTGCGCCTATAAATGTTCTTGGATCATATTTTTTACTATCTATATTTTCTTTTTTCAAAATTTCTTTAATAACTGATTTTTGATCTGTTGGATCAATAATTGTAAAGTTACGTTCAATTCCAATATGATCAATATCACGTCTTAAGATTCTTACACACATTGAGTGGAATGTTGAAATCCAAATACTTTCAGCTTCTGGACCTACTAGATTACTAATTCTTTCTTTCATTTCTTTAGCAGCTTTATTAGTAAATGTAATCGCCAAAACATTGTATGGTGAAACATCCTTTTCATCTAGTAAATATGCAATTCTATGTGTTAAAACACGCGTCTTACCACTTCCTGCACCTGCCATGATTAATAATGGCCCTTGTGTTGTCTTGACTGCTTGCTTTTGTTCATCATTCATTCTATCTAACAATGTGTTCATAAAAACCTTCCTTTATTGTTTTACTTTAGTCGTTTGTAATGCTTGCTTTAAGTTTTCATATATTAAATTCCCAACTACAATAGTATCAGCATGTTCTGACATCTCTCTAGCCGTATTTAAATCTGAAATACCTCCACCATATATTAATTGAGCATGCTCTAAGTTATGTTTTATTGCTTTTACTTCTTCTGGATTCCCGTATTTCCCACTATACTCTAGATAAAATATTGGTAATTTATATAGTTTATCTACCATCAATGCATAGCTTTCTAAATCGGTTATATTTAAATCCGTATTGGCATTTGTTAGTTTTGCAACTTTACTATCTTCATTCATTACAACGTAGCCTTCAAGAAATATCTCATCAAAGTTCATCATATAACCATATTCATTTAGTGCATCATGCAAAATGCCATTATGATACTTTACATCAGCACTATTTAAAACACTCGGCACAAAATAAAAATCGAATCCTGGAACAACACTTTCCTTGTTTGAAATTTCAAGTGCACAAGGTAATGGATATCTTCTAATTCGACTCATTAAATTAAGTACATTATCTTCAGTGACATTGTCCGTACCGCCAATAATAATGGCATCTGTACCTGATTCGCATACTTTCATCAAATCTTCATCAGAGATAGATTTAGCAGGATCTAATTTAAAAACATGTCGCCATAACTTTATATCGTACATACATAAACTCCTTTAATTATCATAAGATTAATTATAGCATTTTTAAGTTTAAATTCCGAAATGAAATAAGGTATTTTCAATAAAAAAAGAAGCGAAAATGTCGCTTCTTAATAACCGTACTCAAAGTATTCTTCAAGAGTCAGATTTTTTTGATGAATTTTTTTGGCTAAGTCTTTACCAACATATCTTAAATGCCAAGGTTCATATTGATATCCCGTAATATTTTCTTTCCCTTTTAAATATCTAATTATGAATCCGTATTTATAAGCATTCTGCTCAATCCATTTACCTTCTTTTGTATCGCCGAATGATTTTTTGAAATCGTATGTAGCAGTATTTGAGCCAACATCAAAAGTTAAACCTGTTTGATGTTCAGACTTTCCAGGTTTTGCACTATATTTATCCGCTTCTTCAACGCCATCTCTAGCAACATAGTCTTTATATAATTGCGCTTGCTCTTCATAAGAACGATAACCACTTCTAAACACAATATCTAAACCTTCTTTATTTGCATCTTGAATAAGTTGATTTAAATGATCCCTAGCAATTTTATTTTCACCTGGTGCATAGTCTCTTGGTAGGTCAACTTTTTTATTCGCAAAAATATGTCCATCTATATATGTGACACCATTTTTTTTCGTTACTTTATGTTGTTTCTTTTCTTGTTTGTCACTTTGCTTTTGAGAAGAATCATGTGTTTCTTCCGACTTCTTTGGTTTTTGCTGATTCGATTCATCTGTAGTACAAGCACTTAACAAAAACATTGAAGCAGCAATTAATGTATAAATTCGTTTCATTTATGATATCTCCTTCTAACACTTAATTAAATTATTATATTACTATTTTATAACAATATCAAAAATTATTCTCTTACTTAATCTATTTATCAAAACAATCATTAAATATGATCAAATGATATAGAGAAAAGTCCGGGACAATTGTGCCCCGGACTTCCGTTGGAATGTATGCTTATCAAAATTTTTATTTTTTAAATTCTATATTCATTCTTTCAAGAATCATCGTATATGCATCATTACCCCATTGTAATGATCTTTTGACACGCGAAATGGTTGCTGTTGAAGCACCAGATTCTTTTTCAATATGTGCATAAGTAAAACCTTGTTTAATCATTTTCGCAACTTGTAATCGTTGTGACAATGATTGTAATTCATTTACCGTACAAATATCATCAAAGAATTGATAACACTCTTCTCTTGTTTGTAACGTTAAAACTGCATCAAACAATTCGTCTAAAGCTTTACCTCTTAATTTTTCGATTTGCAAAAAATCAACCCCTGTTTTTATAAGTTCATTAATTGCATTTTAACGCACTAACCTATTAAAGTACAGTATAAACTTATTTATTCGATGCCTGCTCTTTTAAAAATAGTATCTACTTGATTTAAATGATGTTTTTCATTAAAACATTCATCTAATTCTTCAGCATTTAATAAGTTTGTAATTTTGTCATCGCGTTCTACTAATGTTCTAAATGGTGTTTGTGTTTCCCATGATTCCATTGCTTTAGGTTGCACTAAATCATAAGCTTCTTCTCTAACCATTCCTTTATTAATTAAAGTGAGCATCACACGTTGTGAATATATAAGTCCAAAAGTTTTATCAATATTACGTTTCATATTCTCAGGAAATACAGTTAATCTATCAATAATATTTGTAAATCTATTCAAAGCATAATCTAAAGCTATCGTAACATCAGGTAACATAATACGTTCACTTGAAGAGTGAGAAATATCTCTTTCGTGCCAAAGTGGAACATTTTCGTATGCTGTTGTGATGTAACCTCTTATTACTCTTGCTAGTCCAGTTACATTTTCAGAACCGATTGGATTTCGTTTATGTGGCATAGCTGATGAACCCTTTTGACCTTTAGCAAAGGATTCCTCAACTTCCCTTGTTTCTGTTTTCTGTAATCCACGCACCTCAACTGCAAATTTCTCTATTGATGTAGCGATTAATCCAAGTGTCGCAATATAATAAGCATGACGATCACGTTGTAACGTTTGAGTCGACACAGGTGCAAAGTCTAGTCCTAATTCCTTGCATACATGTTCTTCTATTTCTGGTGGAATGTTAGCAAATGTACCCACTGCACCACTCATTTTCCCAACTTCTATTTCTTCACGCACTCTCTTAAATCTTTCTAAGTTACGTTTCATTTCTGTATACCATAATGCCATTTTAATACCAAATGTAGTTGGTTCGGCATGAACGCCGTGTGTTCTTCCCATCATTAAAGTATGTTTATGTTCAATAGCTTTATTTTTTAATACTTCTAAAAATCTTTCGATATCTTTTTCGATAATTTCATTAGCTTGTTTAATCACATAACTTAATGCTGTATCAACCACATCAGTAGAAGTTAAACCGTAATGTACCCATTTACGTTCTTCTCCTAACGTTTCAGAAACTTGTCTCGTGAATGCAACAACATCATGTCTTGTTTCTTGTTCAATTTCTTTAGCTCTATCAACGTCGACTTTAGCATTTTTTCTAATAAGTTTAACATCCTCTTCAGGAATATGCCCTAACTTACTCCAAGCTTCACATGCCAGTATTTCAACCTCTAACCATGCTTCAAAACGATTTTGTTCAGTCCAAATATTAGCCATTTCTTCTCTAGAATAACGTTCAATCATTGATAAAATCTCCTATCATATATTAGTCATTTACAGTATAACAGACATTCGTTAACACGTACATTATTTGTCAAAACTAATATAAAGTTCGTGTATTGTGTTCTTCTTTCTTTTTCATTATATATTGTATTACACACTTTTTAAATCAAAATAGTCAATCTTATGACTTTTAAACAAATTAAAATACCGAACCATTACTTTGTAATGTAGAGTTCGGTATTTTGTCTAACCCTGTATTTTCTTGCCAACGAATTGTATTTCTTGCTTTAAAACTTCTATTTCTCCATTTTCTCTTTCAATGAAAACTGGTTTTTCAAATCGCTTCACAGGTGTGTAACCTTGTTCCTTCATACGGTTTAGGCACATTTCAATCGTCTCATTATCTTCTACTTTAAACTTCATCTGTATCATACGCCTTCAATTTCTTACTTCTAACGCCTTTAACCCAGAAACCACCATGTATATTTCTAGGCTCATAAGCAATGATAAATGCTTTAGGATCTAATTGTTTGATCGTTTCCATCAATTTCAACTCAAACCTTCTTGGCGTTAAAATTTGCATCACATATCGATCACCGTCTCTACCTTTAGCAACATAATGTGTAACACCATATCCTAAATCTCTCAACTTACGAGGTAAATCCGTTTCATATTCTGCCGTAGTTGCATTTACAACTATATAGCCTAAAGCTATTTTTTCTTCTATCTTCATTCCCACAATGATTCCTGCTGCAAATCCAAGTGCATATGCTAATATGTTTTGAATTTGATCAAGACTATTGATGACTAACCCTAATCCGATAACATACACAACTACTTCAAGTACACTTACAGCAGCGGCTACGTATCGATAACCTTTCAAAGTTAATATTGTCCTCATCGTTAAACAAGATACATAAACTATATTAATCACAAATATAGATAGTACCATTAACCAAGGATTATCTAATATAGCTGACATTTAAACCCTCCACTTTTAAAAATACTGGACTAATTTTAACAAGCAATCAAATAATTGTCACGCATTATTTAGGCCACGTAAAGCGATTATATGGCATTTCTCTTTTATGAGCATTTCTCACAAAATGTTGTTGTATCACTTCTTGATCATGTTCACTAATTTTCTTACCTTCTAGGAAATTGTCAATCGCATCATAAGTTACACCTAATGCAACTTCGTCCGGTAGTGCTGGTTTATCCTCTTCTAAATCAGCTGTTGGTACTTTATTAATGAGATGGTCTGGTCCACCAAGGTATTTTAATATGGCTTTCCCTTGACGTTTATTCAATCCAAATAATGGTGCAATGTCACATGAACCATCACCAAACTTCGTAAAAAATCCAGTGATGTTCTCAGCGGAATGATCAGTACCTAATACAATTCCGCTATTTGCTGCAGCAACTGAATACTGTACTTTCATACGTTCTCTAGCTTTTTCATTACCTTTTTGGAAATCAGTTAGTTCAATACCCGCTTCATTCAGTGATTTAACACTCGCAGTTACAGCAGGTTTGATATTTACAGTAATGCGTTTTGAAGGATTTATAAAATCCAATGCGTCTTGTGTATCTTGTTCATCGAATTGCTCTCCATATGGTAATCGAACAGCTATAAATTCGTATTGACCATTCTCTTCATTATTTAATTCATCAACTGTTAGCTGTGCAATTTTTCCTAATAAAGTTGAATCTTGACCTCCAGATATTCCGAGTACAAGTGATTTAACAAAGCTATGTGCCTTTACATACGACTTTAAGAAACCTTTAATTTCTTCGAATTCTTTTTGTGGGTCTATCATCGGTTTTACATGCATTTCTTTCATGATAATTGATTGTAAATCTCTCATTGTTCATCCACATCCTTTATCGCTTCTGCAACTCTTTCGGCAACTTCAAAGATTTTTTTATTTTTATTGTCCCAACATTTTGTACTTAGATCAACTGGGTACTCTTCAGGATTTAAATAACGTTTATTTTCTTCCCATAATATATTTAAATTATCAAAAGCAAATTGCTTTATTTCATTAATTTCCGGAAGTTTATAAACAAGTTTTCCATCTTTGAAAATATCGTGATGTAAATCTATTGCTTTAAAGTTTTTAATATACTTCATCTTGTAAGTATGAACTGGGTGGAACATTTTGATATAATCTTCTTCATTTGGCGTTTCACATTCTAACGTAATGTAATCACCTTCTGATTTGTTTGTTTTAGTGTTAATAATACGATACACATTTTTCTTTCCCGGTGTCGTTACTTTTTCAGCATTATTAGAGATTTTTATTCGATCTGACAATTGTCCATTCTCGTCTTCTATTGCGACAAGTTTATAAACTGCACCTAAAGCAGGCTGATCATATGCTGTTATTAATTTAGTACCTACACCCCATGCAGTTACTTTTGCACCTTGTGCTTTTAAACTTGTGATTGTTTCTTCATCTAAATCATTTGAAGCAAAAATCTTCGCATCTTTAAATCCAGCATCATCTAACATCGTTCTTGCTTCTTTAGATAAATACGCAATATCTCCTGAATCAAGTCTTATCCCAATAAAGTTAATTTTGTCACCTAGTTCTTTTGCGACTTTAATTGCATTTGGTACACCAGACTTTAAAGTGTGGAATGTATCAACAAGAAAAACGCAATTTTCATGTCTTTCAGCATACTTTTTAAATGCAACATACTCATCATCATATGTTTGAACCATTGAATGGGCATGTGTACCTGAAATTGGTATACCAAATAGCTTTCCTGCTCTTACGTTACTTGTAGAATCAAACCCTCCAATAATAGCCGCTCTAGCTCCCCAAATTGCTGCATCCATTTCTTGAGCACGTCTTGTTCCAAATTCCATTACAATTTCATCTTGAACAACTTGTTTAATTCTACTTGCCTTAGTTGCTATTAACGTTTGAAAGTTCACAATATTTAGTAGAGCAGTTTCAATTAACTGTGCTTGAATTAAAGGTGCTTCTACGCGAATTAATGGTTCGTTATTAAAACAAAGTTCTCCTTCTTTCATAGCGCGTATATTTCCAGTAAATCGTAATGTTTTTAGATAGTTTAAATAATCATCTTTATATCCAACCTCTTTTAAATAGTCGATATCTGAATCAGTAAATTTCAAATTCTCTAGAAACTGAACGATTCTTTCCAATCCACTAAACACAGCATATCCACTTTTGAACGGCATACTTCTGAAGTATAAATCAAATATTGCAGTACGTTCATGTATACCATCATTCCAATATGTTTCTCCCATATTAATTTGGTATAAATCAGTGTGTAACATCAAACTATCGTCTTCATATTTATACATTATTCAATACTCCTCAGATTATATAATTTGATATCATTTTATCACACTTTATAAAATTAATTTTAAAAAGTGCACTAATTTCAAAATCATAATATAAAGTCATTTCTCACTGTGCTAAAATGTTAAAGATATAAATAAATGAGTGGGAGGCAATGAAATGAAAAATCCATCATTCAAAAAATTATTCATCATACTATCTATCGTTGTTGCGATTTCAGGTTTCTCACAAGGCATGTTATTACCTTTAATATCTGTTATTTTTGAGCGAAGTGGTATTTCTAGTTCATTAAATGGATTACATGCAACTTCACTTTATATTGGCGTCTTTCTATCGTCATTTTTTATTGAAGGACTTGTTCGTAAATCTGGCTACAAATATATGATTTTAATTGGTGGTTCAGTTGTTGCATTATCTCTGTTACTATTCCCAACTTTAAAATCATTATCCATTTGGTTTATCTTAAGACTACTAATAGGTATTGGTGATAATATGCTTCATTTTAGTACACAAACATGGCTAACCCATATTACACCAAAACATAAATTAGGAAGAACGATTTCTGTTTATGGTTTTAGTTTTTCAGCAGGTTTCATGCTTGGTCCTTTATTAGCAAAATTAGTCGATGTTTCTGAAGTGTTACCATTTGTAATTTCAGCAATACTTTCAATTATTACCATTTCACTTGTTTTATTAGTACATAATGAATTTCCATCTTCAAATATAAGACCTATAAGCATGCTTAACACTTTAAAAAATTTCAGAGATGTTATTAAAACTTCTTGGATTGCATTTATGTTCCCTTTTCTATATGGTCTGTTTGAAGCTGGATTACATAGTAATTTCCCAGTATATGCTTTAAGAAATGGTTTAGATGTTACAAGCATTACATTAATTTTGCCAGCTTTTAGTTTAGGTGCTATTATATTCCAAGTTCCATTAGGGATGTTTAGTGACATACATGGCCGTAAAAAAGTATTAACTATTTTAACCTTTATCGGGAGCTGCATATTCTTCCTTGGCGACTTCTTACCATCATATGCATTTATAATGGTTATACTATTTTTAATAGCTGGATTATTTACAGGATCATTCTACGGATTAGGTGTTAGTTTCATGACAGATTTGACACCAAAACATAACTTACCAGCCGGAAACTTAATGATAGCAATGTCATTTAGTATAGGTAGTATGATTGGTCCAATGTTAGGTGGTGCAATTATTCAAATATCACATGGTACGATATTCTTCACTATGATTGCTACCTTTGTATTTATTACATTTATACTATTGTTAATTTATAAAGAGCCTTTAGAAGAAAAGGCATATTAACAAATTAATATAGTTACTTCATAATCAACTGACGAAAAGCACCCGGAACAAATGTGTTCCGGGTGCTTTTCGTCGGTCTCAATATTTAGGGTAGAGAAAAATATGCAAATAAAAGATTATTAAACACTGTATTCATCCTACTTTATTCATTATAAATTGTTTGATAATTCGAATTATCAGAACTTTCAATTGATAAGTTTAATCAAGCATGCTATAGTATCATTTATAATTACAAAAATACTTTAACTTGGTAGAGAGTAAAAGCGAGGTACTTAATATGGATTATGTTAGATATAACAATGACGTTATTAATAGAAAACAAACTGAATTATCTTTTTTAAATTATTTTAATAAAAGAAATTATGAAGTGATCGATATGAGTTTTATAGAAAAGCTACAATGGTCACAACTTACTCAAGATGATTTAAATAGTCTTAATACGAGAAGTTTATGGAAGAATGGTGATGCGTTCTATAGTTTAAGAAGTGATTGGACCGATCAAATACAACATTACAGTAGAGAATATCATTTAAATGCTTCACGTGTAAGCTATGCTGGCTTAGTTTCTATAAATGAACATATATATACAAATTTAGGTGTTGAAGTATTTAACCCTAATAAACAAGATATGTTGGAATGTTTCCAAGATATCTATCATTTCATTAAAAATATGCTTGCATTAACCGTTGATTTTGCCGTAATCGGTCACTATCAATTGTTTGATTTATTACTCAAAGATGAAGAACATACTGATGAATTATATTTTGCTATTAGTGAAAGAAACATCTCTAAAATTTCTAAAATCTTAGACCAAGACCATCCTGTCGTGAAATTATTAAAAACACCTACACATCAGCAACTTGATTTTCTGACTACATTTTGTGATGAAAGTCATCCAACTTATCAGTCACTACAATATTGGAAACAAGCACTTGAAAGTTCGGGTATCAATCATATCCACCTTGATATTACGACAATGCCACCAAAATCATACTATGTTGGTAGTTTCATTCAACTCTATGAAAATAACACACGCACCCCTATCGCATCAGGTGGTCATTATAACGGTATATTAGAAGGCTTTGGATTTGGCATCCAATTAAATTAGGAGGTTCTTTATGTTAACTATTGCACTAAGCAAAGGTCGTTTGCTTAAAGATTTTATTGAATTTATAAATTTAAATGGAAATGAAAAATGGGCAACCGCCTTAACTGAAAGAGAAAGAAAACTACAAATAGAGGTTGAAAACATTAGATTCATTCTCGTTAAAGGAAATGATGTTCCAACTTACGTCGAAGAAGGAATTGCTGATATCGGTATAACAGGAAGTGACATTTTAGATGAAAAAGATAATCTTAACGTAAATAATTTAGTGGATTTACCTTTCGGATACTGTCACTTTGCTTTAGCAAGTAAGAAAAATACAACTGAATATAAAAAAATTGCAACAACATACGTTAAAACAACTAAGAAATATTTTAAAAATAAAGGACAAGATGTTTCGATTATTCCTTTATCAGGATCCGTCGAACTTGCCGCAGTAGTAAATATGGTCGATGCAATAGTCGATATAGTACAAACTGGTACAACTTTAAAATCTAACGGGCTAGTTGAAAAAGAATCAATTGGTGATATTAATGCGAAATTAATAACGAATAAACATGCTTTCTTTAGTAAATCAGAGCGCATCGAAAAATTCATTGAAGAAATTGGGGTGTCAATTAATGCTATCTAAATCAGAGTTTATTTCTAAATTTGAAGAAGACCGATTAGTAGACGAAACACAAACTGAAAATGTGAAACAAATAATAAATGACGTTAAAGCCAATAAAGACAGCGCATTATTTAAATACAATGAACAGTTTGACAATGTCAAATTAGATACTCTTGAAGTCCCATACCACGACATTAAAAATAGTATCAATTTAATTTCAGATGAATTGAAAAACGCGTTACAAATAAGTCATGATCAAATCAAAGCATTTCAACAAAAAATAAAACACGAAAATGTAACGAGTGGACAAACTTATCAACTGTATCACCCAATCGAAAAAGTTGGAATTTATGTACCAGGTGGTAAAGCGAGTTATCCTTCTACCGTACTCATGACTGCAACACTTGCAAAGGTAGCTAATGTTGAAGAAATAATAGTCGTCACACCACCTCAAAAAGATGGTATCAATCCATCAATTCTAGCAGCTTGTTATATTGCTGGTGTAGATCGTATATTCCAAGTTGGCGGAGCGCAAAGCATAGCAGCATTAGCTTATGGGACAGAATCTATACCAAAGGTAGACAAAATTGTTGGTCCGGGTAACCAATTTGTCTCTCTAAGTAAACAACTTCTTTATGGTGTTGTAGGTATTGACCAGATTGCTGGACCAAGTGAAATAGCGCTTATAGCTGATGAACATTCGAATGTAGATTATATTATTCAAGATTTATTAGCACAAGCAGAACATGATGAACAAGCTCGTACGTTTCTTATTTCGACTGACAAATCATTTTTAACAAAAGTTAATCAAAAATTACAACAAGCAATTGAATCTGCGCCGAGAAAAGAAATCATTAGTAAAAGTATAAACGATTTCCATTATTCTATATTAACGACAGATGTAAATGAAACGATTGAAGTCACAAACTATATCGCGCCTGAACACCTTTCTATTCAGACGACAGAACCGAGTATTTATTTAGGCAAAATTAAATACGTAGGCGCTATGTTCTTAGGACAGTATTCTCCTGAAGCAATTGGAGATTATTCTGCTGGACCTAGTCACGTATTACCAACTGATCAAACAGCGCGTTTTTCTAATGGATTAACAGTTAATGACTTCTTAACTAGTCATTCGGTTATACATTTAGATGAACATGCTTTCCAACAAATCGCACCAAGTGCAATAGAAATCGCAAATGAGGAAGGTTTATATCAACACAAACAATCACTTGAAATAAGATTATCGAACAACAAGGAGTCGTAAAACATGATTAGAATAAATAAGAATGAAAGCCCTATTCCAGCATTAGACGATCAAGCTTTAAAAGATATTATAACGAGTTCAAATTTCAATTTTTACCCTGATGATGAATATGATGCTTTCATTCAATCATATGCAAATTATTATAATTTATTACCAAAACAAATCTCCGCAGCAAATGGCTCAGATGAATGGATTCAAAAATGTATGCTCGTTTTAGAGGATGGACCTGTTCTTACCTTAAATCCTGACTTTTTCATGTATACAGCGTATGCTCATCAAATTAGACGTCCTATTCATTATGTCGATGCAGAACGAGATTTCACTTTTTCTTTAAATAAAATTTTGAATAAAATCAAAAAAATTAAACCAGCATTTTTCATAATGAGTGTCCCACATAACCCTTCAGGCATACAATACTCAGAATCATTCTTAAAATCTATTGCTGACGAAATGAAAGCAATTGGCGGTTACTTTGTAATTGATGAAGCATATTTAGATTTTGGAGATGCTTATACAATTGAATTGCAAGACCATATTATTCAGATGAGAACTTTAAGTAAAGCATTTGCAATTGCAGGATTACGTGTTGGAATCGTAATTTCAACAGAACAAACAATAAATAAATTAAATAGTATTGCACACCCGTACCCTATTAACACGCTAACTTTAAATATTGCAACACATATATTTAATGATAAAAACAAGGTCAATACATTATTAAACCAGCAACGAAATCTTTGTTATCAACTTAGAAATATATTCGAAACACATGTGAGCGACATTATAAATGTGTTACCATCAAAAACAAATTTTGTATTAACTTATGGTGATTTAGCTAAAAGTCTAGGCAATTACATTTATGAAAATGGATTTTTACCTAGATTTTATGACGAACCAGACATGAACCAAACTGTTCGTTACTCTATTGCAACAGAACAACAACTCAATGAACTAGAAAATATAGTCAAGAACTGGAGGAAAACATATGATTTATCAAAAAGAAAGATCAACTAAAGAAACAAATATTAACATAAAATTATCTTTTAATGATGAAGAATCTCACATTAATTCTGGAGTTGGATTTTTAGACCATATGCTTACTTTATTTAGTTTTCACAGTGGCATTACATTAGATATTAAAGTTGAAGGTGATACATATGTTGATGATCACCATACTGTTGAAGACATAGGTATTGTAATTGGGCAATTGTTACTTGAAGCAATTAAATCTAAAACATCCTTCACTAGATATGGGTCTTTCTATATTCCTATGGACGAAACTTTAGCTCGAGTTGTTACGGATATAAGTGGACGTCCGTATTTATTTTTTAATGCTACATTTTCAAAAGAAAAAGTAGGCACATTTGATACTGAATTAGTTGAAGAATTTTTCAGAGCACTCGTAATAAACGCGCGATTAACTACACATATTGATTTAATTAGAGGTGGTAATACACATCATGAAATTGAAGCCATATTCAAGGCTTTTGCAAGAAGTCTAAAAATCGCATTAAGTTCTAATGACTATGATGGTGTTCCATCTTCTAAAGGTGTGATTGAATGATTGCAATTGTAGATTATGGGTTAGGAAACATTAAAAATATTGAACGCGCATTGCGTTATTTAGGTTATGAAGTCATATTAACTTCAAATCGCGAACAAATCTTAAACAGTACACATGTCATATTACCTGGTGTAGGTCACTTTAAAGATGCGATGAATGAACTTGAACAACAGGGATTAGATAAAGTAATTTACGAAATTAAAGATTCACATAAAATTATAGGTATTTGTCTAGGTATGCAGCTTCTATTTGAGTATAGTGACGAAGGCTTTACTAAAGGTTTAAGTCTCCTTAAAGGTAAAGTCGTGCCAATCGATTCCCCTTTTCCAGTACCACATTTAGGTTGGAACACTTTACAAAGTAATCATCCGTCATTAAATGAAGATGTATATTTCATTCATTCCTATCATGTTGTTACGCCATCAACAGTTGTAGCAACTGCGGATTATGGACAGCCTATTACCGCAATCGTTCAACAAGACAACATAATCGGAATACAGTTCCACCCGGAAAAAAGTGGTGACTTCGGACTTAAAATTTTAGATTTAGCATTGAAAGAAGGTTTTATTAATGATTGAAATTTGGCCAGCAATAGATTTAATAGATTCAACAAGCGTAAGACTTACTGAAGGGAAATATGAAACACAAGAAGAGATGCCTAGAACTGCAGAAGAAGCGATTCAGTATTATACACAATTCAAACAAGTTTCTCGTATTCATGTGATTGACTTAATTGGTGCTAAAAATCAAAATCCTACTGAATCTGATTATATTGAACAACTTGTAAAACTAACAGATTTACCAATTGAAGTTGGTGGTGGCATTCGTACAACTGAAACGATAGAGTCTTATTTTAATAAAGGAATTGACTATATTATTATAGGTACAAAAGGTATCCAAGACATTGATTGGTTAGAACAAATAACAAATTTATATCCAAATAAAATTTATTTATCCGTCGATGCTTATGTTGAAGAAATTAAATTAAATGGTTGGATAGATGATGCAAACATAAATTTATTTGATTTTATTAAAAAAATTTCACATTTGAAACTAGGTGGTATTATCTATACAGATATTTCTAAAGACGGCAAAATGTCCGGTCCTAACTTTGATGTGACAGGTCGATTAGTTCAGACTACCCCTATTCCGATTATTGCTTCAGGTGGAATTAGAAACAAGGCAGATATTGATCAATTAGATTGTTTAAATGTACATGCTGCTATAGTAGGAAAAGCTGCAAATACAGATGCATTTTGGGAGGATATTTCATGATAAAGAAGAGAATAATTCCTTGCCTTGATGTTAAAGATGGACGAGTCGTCAAAGGTGTTAAATTCCAGGGACTAAGAGATATAGGACATCCAGTAGAACTAGCTGAATACTATAATAATGAAGCAGCCGACGAATTAGTATTTTTAGATATATCCAAAACAGAAAATGGTCATCAGATGATGCTCGATGTCATTTCAGAGACAGCGTCTAAATTATTTATACCACTCACAATTGGAGGTGGCATAAGTACAATTGATGATATTTCAACATTACTTAATCATGGAGCTGATAAAATTTCACTCAATTCAAGTGCATTGAACAATCCATCATTTATTAATAAAGCCAGTGAAAAATTCGGAAAACAATGTATCTGTATTGCAATAGATGCTAAATGGGAAGAAGAAGAACAAGATTGGTATTGTTATACACACGGTGGGAAGCAAAGAACAAATAAACGCGTACTCGATTGGGTTAAAGAAGTTGAAAAACTTGGTGCTGGTGAACTACTTGTTACAAGCATGGACTATGACGGAGTAAAACAAGGCTTTGATCATAAACTCCTGACAGAGATTATAAATATCGTTTCATTACCCGTTATCGCATCTGGTGGCGGCGGCAACAGTCAACATTTTGTTGATTTATTTAAAGAAACTGATGTATCTGCAGGACTAGCTGCAAGTATATTCCATGATAAAGAGACGACAATTCAAGCTGTAAAATCACATCTATCTCGTGAAGGAGTGAATGTAAGATGACAAAGTTAAAACCAGACTTTACGAAAGGACTTGTGCCTGCAATATTGCAACATTATAAAACAGGTCAAGTATTAATGCTCGGATATATGAACGAAGAAGCATTCAATTTAACAACACAAGATCAAGTATGTTGGTTCTATTCGAGAAGCAAAGACCGCCTTTGGAAAAAAGGCGAAAGTTCACAACATTACCAACATGTCGTAGATATTAAACTAGATTGTGATCAAGATACTTTACTTATCCAAGTGAAACCTGATGGTCCAACATGTCACACCGGTTCTATAAGTTGTTTTAATCATGATAGACCATTTTCAATTGAATCATTAGAAGAAACAATACAAGAAAGTGTCAATTCTAAAAATGCTAATTCTTATACAAATTATTTATTAAATGAAGGTATAGAAAAAATCACTAAAAAATACGGTGAAGAATCCTTTGAAGTTGTTATCGCTGCAATGAAAGGTGATCAACATGAATTAAAAAATGAAGTCGCAGATGTGTTATATCACCTATTCGTATTGTTACATGATAGAAACGTTACGATTCAAGAAGTTTTAGATGTACTCAAAGAAAGACATCATAAATCAGGTAATTTTAAAGGTGAACGCCAAGATATTAATAATTGGTAAATTGTCACAAAACATATATTGTCAAATAGAAGCAGTCGCTTATACTAGAACATGAGGTGTTATTATGTTACTAGAAAAAGCAACTGCTTTTATTACAAATATGTATCAAGAGCTTGAAATTGATGACGTTACCATGAACAACAGAATAAATGTGATTCGTAAGGAAATCAAAGAGACAAATATGTATACTCATACATCGGAAGAACTCGAATATGGAGCTAAAGTTGCATGGCGAAATTCAAATAGATGCATTGGCAGATTTTTTTGGGATAAATTGACCGTTAGAGATTTGAGACATATCGATGATGAACAAGATTTTATTCATTCTATTGAAGAACATATCAATTTAGCAACAAATGATGGCAAAATCCAACCCATGATTAGTATATATTCAAATAACATTGAAATTATGAACGAACAGTTGATAAGGTATGCTGGTTATGAAGACAGAGGCGATCCAAATTCAAGAGCTACTACTAAACTTCTCCAGCATTTAAATTGGTCAAGTAAAGGTACTGACTTTGATATTTTACCTCTCATATATCGAATGAACTTAGGCAACCTTAAATATCATCAGTACACAGATTCACTCATTAAAGAAGTCCCTATTAAACATGATCAATACCCTGATTTAGAAAAATTAAATTTAAAATGGTATTCAGTTCCTATCATATCCAATATGGATTTAGAAATTGGAGGTATTTTCTATCATACTGCACCATTTAATGGTTGGTATATGGAAACAGAGATTGGCGTTAGAAACTTTACGGATGAATATCGATATAATAAATTAAAAGATATTGCACATGCATTTCATTTAGACACAACAACTACTACAAGTTATTGGAGAGATAAAGCATTAGTAGAATTTAATTATGCAATTTTCCATTCCTTTAAAAATGCTGGTGTATCAATAGTTGATCACTACACTGCTTCAAAACAATTCAAAAAATTCGAAGAAAACGAACAGAAAGCAAATAGAAAAGTCACGGGCAAATGGAGTTGGCTTGCTCCACCACTCTCACCATCACTTGTTCATAATTATCATAAAGGTTATGATAACGAAATGAGAAGTCCAAATTTCTTATACAAGAAACAAAAAAATACTTGCCCATTTCATTAGAAAGGATTTTTATATGAATTTATATTATTTAGGACCAGTGGGAACATTTTCTCATATGGCAGCTTTAAATTATAACGGTACAAAGATTAATGATTATATACCTAAATCCAACTTATATGAAGTTGTTAATGCCTTAGAGGCAGATTCTAATAGTATCGCAATAGCACCTATAGAAAACTCTATAGAAGGCACGATAAATATAATCGCAGATTCATTAACTGAAAAGAAAGTACATGTCATAGATGAACTTCATTTAGACATATCCTTTTCATTATATACAAACAAAGGTACTCAACTAGAAGATATTAAAGAAGTTGTTTCTATCGCACCTGCTATTAATCAAACGTCGAAATTCATTAAAGAGCACGGGTTTACATATCGCTATTCTGATAGCACTGTACAAAGCTTAGAAGAATTAGATCAACATACTGCAGCAATTGCACCTATCGGACTAGAAGATAGATATGACTCTATTGAAGCATTACATACACATATTGAAGATTATCCACACAATACGACTAGATTTTTAATTTTGTCATCACAAAAAAAATCAGTCCAACAAGCAACGGACAGTATTTTACTTATAACACCTGATAAAGATAAACCAGGGTTATTAGCAAGTATACTCAATACTTTTGCGTTATTTAATATCAACCTTTCATGGATCGAATCGCGACCGTTAAAGACACAACTAGGTATGTATCATTTCTTCGTTCAAGCTGATTGCAGTGCTGAAGATGACAACATGAAAAAAGTTATTACTATCCTTAAAACATTAGATTTTGATGTTAACGTATTAGGGAATTTCAAGAAAATCTTATAGCCATTTGCTTAAATGATTAAGCACAAAAAAATGCGCATGTAACATATTTCTTCTATTAACTTAAAAAAGGGCTGGGACATAATTAATGAGTCCCCGTCCCTTTTTATAATTCAATTCATTTACTATACTTATGATTTTCTATGCCCAGTTTCGTATTTTTGTATCCATTCTTCTACAGATACCTTTTCACATAACTCCCCTATTAATTCATAAGGAATATGATTTATATTCGTGAACCTAATACAACTTTTTCCCATATTTAACTTCGTTGCAACTTCTTTAGCGTATTTATGCTCAAACCATGCCTTCAAATCTTCCATACCATATAATCCCATATGATAAAGTGCTATATGATTTTTTTGTACACCTATTGATATAAAAGGTAGTGGTTCATTCTTTCTATTTAAATAACCTTTTGGATATGTGTGCAAAGGTACTATAAAAGTTGGCATATCATATTGCATTGCCGCTTCAAAACCTTCAGGTAAATGGTTCTTTATCACATAAAATAATCTCTTGAAGACATCTTTTCTTCTTTCGTCTACACTATTGATATAATGTTCGATTTCATTCATAAAATCCCCCCTTATAAATCAAAAATATTGTTAGTATTTTTTTGATTTACATTCATTAAGTTAACATTTTCTGTTAAAAAAATATTTTCTGCATTTATGAATTTTATTTGTTCTTGGTTTTCATCTGAAAAGTGATTGTTAAATATATAAATATCTTTATTCATCGCTTTCTCGTAGCTTTTAATGAGGATACATTGCTTTGATGTAATTTTTTCAAAAGTATTATCTCCAATTAAAATCGTCGATCCTGCTTGAGCACCTTTGTCTATTTTATTCATATCATATGAATACTTACCAGTTGGAACTGCTAAATATCTAATGCCACCCATACAATTAATGAATTTGTTTTGTGTAACACGACATGCATTTGCTTTTAATAAAGTAACTGCATAATCGCCTAAACCTTCGAAAGTATTATGTTGAATATGTATATTTTCATAAAATCGATCATACATACTCGCGTGTGAACCAATGCCCCTGTTCCACGCTGACATATTAGTATCTCCAGAATTTCCAAAATAACAATTTTCGATAAGTGCATTTTTCGTTATAGTGCCATCAGCGGCACCAAATTTAGGAAACGCACCTTCAGTTTGAATATCAATTTGAATCGCTTCACTAAAGAACCTCGTCCCACTATCATCTCGAAAACCTAAAAACTGACACTCATTTACGTAAAAGCCATCTAAACCACATGCATCTATAGCATGTCCGCCTACTACATTTTTGAATGTCACATTCTGAATTTGAATATTCTCTGCATGTCCAATCGACATAATGGTGTTATTTGAATTATTTGTATGACCATATGCATCGAATGTTCCACCAATTATACTAATGTGGCCATGACCACTATACCCATAATACTTTTTAAAGCTGTGGCCATTTTTAAGCATTGCAGTTTTTGACTTTCTAATTAGCACTGCTTCATCGTCTAGTATCAATGTTGTATGTTGATATATAACGAGCTCATACATAAGGTGATACTCACCTTTAGGGATATAAACAGTAACAGGACCTTTTCTCGCTTCAAAAAGCGCTAACTGAATACCTATCGTATCTAATAAGCCGAATCTACCTCGTGCACCATAATCTCTTACATTGATTGTTCTACCCATAACTACAAAACCACCTCGATTTAGCGTATACTTTCATTATAAACATCTTACACTTAATCCGAAATATAGACAATTTAGGAGGATATTCAATTGAAAAAAGCTTTAATTGTAGTCGATTACTCAAATGACTTTGTCGCAAATGACGGGAAACTAACTTGTGGACAACCAGGGCAACAAATTGAACACCATATTTACAACAAAATTGAATCATATGATAATCACAATGATTACATCTTCTATTTAATGGATTATCACCATGAAAATGATGCTTTTCATCCTGAAACAAAATTGTTTCCCCCACATAATATCGTAGGGACAACGGGAAGAGTATTATATAACAAACTAGCTATTCAATATGACAATATTAAAAATAACGACAATGTATTTTGGATAGACAAAACAAGGTACAGTGCATTTTTCGGAACTAACTTAGATAGTTTATTAAGAGAACGTGATGTCAACACTGTTGAAATTGTTGGGGTATGTACAGATATTTGTGTACTTCATACTGCTGTCGATGCCTATAATCTTAATTACAACATCATTATCTCTAAAAATGGCGTTGCCTCATTCAATCCAGAAGGACATAAATGGGCACTTTCTCATTTCGAAAACAGCTTAGGTGCGATTGTAGAATAGTAAGAAAGTTCGTGTTAAAATGAAATAGAATAATCATAGTAAAAGGAGACTTCACATTGGTAAATACATTTATATTCGGACATAAAAATCCTGACACAGACACGATTGCATCAGCACTGGTTATGCAAGATTTTCAAACACAATTAGGTAACGACGTTCAAGCAGTTAGATTGGGCGATGTGTCAGACGAAACACAATATGCATTAGACTATTTTAAAGTAGACGCACCTTCATTGTTAGATACACCTTTAGCAGGTAAAGAAGTTATATTAGTAGACCACAATGAATTTCAACAAAGTGCAGATGATATTACAGATGCTACTATCACTATGGTTGTAGACCATCACAGAATTAGCAATTTCGAAACGGGTTCGCCTTTATATTACAGAGCAGAGCCAGTTGGATGTACAACTACAATTCTAAAGAAAATGTATGAAGAACATAATATCGAGATTAAACCTGAAATTGCAGGTTTAATGCTATCAGCTATTATTTCTGACACGTTATTATTTAAATCACCAACTTGTACAGAACAAGACATTAAAGCATGTGAAGCATTAGCTGATATAGCTAAAGTAGATTTAAACGAATATGGTTTAGAAATGCTTAAAGCTGGCGCATCAGTTAAAGGTAAATCACCTGAATTTTTACTAAATATGGATGCAAAATCATTTAATATGAATGATAAAGTTGTTCGAATTGCACAAGTCAATACAGTAGATGTTAACGAAGTGTTAGACATTCAAGAAGAAGTTAAGAACGTGATTAACAAGATCATTGCTGAAGAGAAATATGATTTATTTGTTTTTGTTATAACGGATATTTTAAATAGTGATTCAACAGTTATCGCTTTAGGATCAGAACAACAAGCTGTAGAAAAAGCATTCAACACGCAATTAGAAAATGATATCGCCGTTTTACCAGGCGTCGTATCTCGTAAAAAACAAGTTGTACCACCTATTGATGAATTATTAGGTAAATAATTAATAAGGAGTGTGTCATATGGAAATTAAACAAGGTCATCATAAATTTTATGTTGGAGAATCCGAGGAACAATTTGATGCAGAAATCACTTATCAAGATTTAGGTGATAATGTACTCGTTGTTGATCATACATTTGTTGATCCATCATTACGCGGCAAAGGCATTGCAAGAAAACTTGTAGATGTCGTAATAGATAAAGCGAGAGCCGAATCTAAAGTTATTGATCCAGTATGTCCATATGTTAAAGAAGTGATGAACCACGACCAAAGTACACACGACGTATTAAAGAAATAATATTTTACTATCAACTAGACAAAAAGCAGGCAAAGATTCCCATGGAGTCTTTGCCTGCTTTTCATTATTTAAGTTCTTTATCATACCACCAAAGTGCATCATCAGGATTTTTCGAAACTTTTTCAAAATCTTGTTCAGATGAAACATTAGGATATGAACCTTTTAAAGATTTTCCTGATGTGGTCTCAAAGAGTACCAGCATCGTTACAAATCCAATAAAACTCACTATTGTTAAATAATACGCAGGTGCTAAAGGATTATTTGTAACATGAACTAACCATGTTGAAATGAGTGGTGTTGTTCCACCAAATATAGATACAGATACATTAAAAGTAACTGCTAACGTACGGTATCGAACATCAGTATAGAATATACTTGGCAATAAACTCGGCATAGCACCTTCATATGTTGAAAGAAAGAATCCAAGTATAAATATTCCTAATGAAATAAACATGAGTTGATTAAGACCCATAAAATAGAAAGATAATAATGAACCAACTGTTAAGCCGAACGTTCCAATCAAGACAACTTTCTTATTTCCTATCTTGTCACTTAATCGCCCAAATAAGAAAGCTAAAGGAACCATTATAACCATAACACTTGTTATAAGAACTGTACCGACAGTAGTTGAAATGCCTATTACTTCTCCTAAATATGATGGCATATATGAAAGTAACATATAATTTGTAATATTAAAAAATGCAACCGCTATAAAACATAATATAATATCTTTTTTATGATTTTTGACAATTGATTTAAACGACTCTGGTTCTACATCAGTATTAGAAATCTCGTTTTCAAAAATTGGCGTTTCTTCCAAATGTCTACGTAAATAAAGACCTACTAATCCAAGTGGTGCTCCAAGAATAAAAGGTATTCTCCAACCCCAGCTTTGCATTTCGGAATCTGATAACACTACAAACAACCCACTTGCTAATAAAGAGGCAAGTATATAGCCAGCTAGTGTACCAATTTCTAGTCCGCTTCCTAGTGTACTTCTTTTATTATCTGGTGAGGATTCTGCTATATATACCATTGCACCAGCGTATTCTCCACCGGTTGAAAATCCTTGGATAATTCTTGCGATAAGCAGTAAAATTGGTGCCCAAATACCTATTTGATCATATGTAGGTAGTAAACCAATTAATAAAGTGGAAGCTGCCATTAAAATAATCGTCGTTGTTAAAACAGTTTTTCTCCCAAGCTTATCACCTATTCTTCCAAATATAATACCACCAAGTGGTCTCATAAGAAATGCAATCGCAAATGTAGCAAATGTGAATATCAATTTCAATTCATCATTCTCTACGGATGAAAAGAAATTTTTACTTATGATAATTGCTAAATATGAATATAAACCAAAATCAAACCATTCCATTGCATTGCCAATACCAGTGGCATAAACACTCTTTTTAGTTTGTTTAATGTCTACAACATTAATTTTATTTTTATTGAATTTCATGTTTTAATAAACACCCTTTCGATATATTTATGTATCATAACAGAATGAAAAATTAACACAATTGTAATTTTTCACTTTCATCAAGAATTAAAGCCATGAGGAGAGAGAAAAACTCAATAACTTAAAAGGTTTATTAAGGATTATCTAGTGTGTAAAATTCCCCTATTTTTTCGATATAATTTGTCAGATTAGTATTTATAAACTAGTAAGATAGGCACAGTATTCATTTCAATCTTAATCAAAACGAAATATTCGTGAATATATGAAAATTACATTCTAAAATTTGAATTCAACAAAACGAAGCTGCTCACCTCTATTAAAATTCAGGAAGTGAGCAGCTTTAAAAATAGAGTTTTGATTAAGACATCTCATCTATTAAGTATTCAGTTGTCTATTTATCCAAGTTTTTTTCATTATTCAACGTTATATTTCTGTACTTTCAATTAATCTTTGAATTAATGATTTATACTTCGGCTTTATTTCATCTTCTGTACATTTATTCATTGGAGGATAATTTAATTCTTCAGCATCTTGTAACGTTACTTCATCTAAATAATTTGATGCTTCATTATATTTATAACAATTTGGAAATGCATACTTCTTATTATAATGGTCAACCACTACCCTAGTTGTTGACGAAGGTGCTTGTTTAAATGGAACAACTGTAACAAGAATAACAATAACGACTGCTACAATACACACAATGAGCATTGCACGCTTAGTCATTAAATTTTACTCCTATTTGGTTTCTAATTTCATCTAAAACAGTTAAAGTTTCTATTGTTCTTTGATGTGTATTGATAGACGATTCCACTTTATTATGGTTGATACAATTTATAAATTCCATTATTTCATCCTTCATCAAATATTCATCCTCGATTTGATAAGTTCCATTGTCTGAACCGTCTCTTTTAAACTTATTGATTTCTATTGGTTCACTTATTTTATTGATTAAGACATATCCATCTTCACCTATAATTTCAGATGGTGTCCTTCTATCGCAAATTTTGGAATAGCTAATTGTAACTTGGAAAGTTTCATAATCTAAAATTGCATTACCTTGACCATCAGCACCCGTCTCTAATAAAAATCCATTTGCTTTCACACTTTTAGGCAAACCAAACAAATGTATTGCAGGTGCAATTGTATAAACCCCTAAATCCATCAGTGCACCATTACCTAATTCTGGTTTAAAGGCATTTTCAATAATTCCATTTTTATATTTATCATATCTTGACGAATATTGATGGTAATGAAAATCAGCATATCTTAATTCACCAATATTCATTTCTTCAGTAGCGAGCTGTCTAAAGGACGGCAATACGGTTGACTTCATAGCTTCCATTACGGTAACTTGATATTCATGCGCTAATTTTGAAAGCATCTTAAACTGCTCCGCATTAATCGTTGCTGGTTTTTCAATTAATACATGTTTTTTATTTTGAATCGCTAATTTCGCTTGTTCAAAGTGAAACGCATTTGGCGTAGCAATATAGACCGCATCAAAGTTAGTTGACGCACAAAACGCATTAAAATCAGTATATATTTCTGTTAACTTATGTTTATCTTTAAAATATTCTGCACGGTCTTCTGTACGTGAATATACTGCATACGGTTCAAAAGCACTAATTTGTCTACCACTTTCTATAAAACTATCACTAATCCAATTTGTGCCTATAAATCCAAATTTCATATTTTTCACCTTTTCGTAATAAAATTTAATAAAATCATAACATTTAAAATAAAGACTTCGCTTTTAATTATAACTATTGTTAGAATATATACAACAGATGAATAAAGGAGACATTGACCTTGACTATAGAAAATCAATTTGAAACAATTCAATCATTTTTCGATAGTGATGAAACAAAAGATATCAAATTTCGAAAAAAACAACTCAGACTATTAAAAAAATCTATCAAAGTTCATGAAGCTGAATTACTTGCGGCCCTTAAACAAGATCTAGGCAAAAATTCAGTTGAAGCATATGCCACAGAAGTTGGATATATTTATAAAAGTATCGCGTTCATGCTTAAAGAAGTCAAGAATTTAGCAGGCAAGAAAAATGTCAATACACCGGTATTCTTGTTTCCTAGTAAAAGTTATACAGTAAATGAACCGTACGGAACGGTATTAATTATCGGTCCTTTCAATTATCCTTTTCAACTTGTAATGGAACCGCTCATTGGTGCAATAGCCGCTGGGAATTGTGCAGTTGTTAAACCGTCAGAACTTACACCGAATGTCTCTTCAGTAATACAACAAATTATTGAAAGTGTATTTAATGCATCCTATATTTCATGTATTACGGGTGATAAAGAAGTTACAGAAAAATTATTAATCCAACCATTTGATTTCATATTCTTTACAGGTTCAACCAAAATCGGACAAGTTGTATATGAACAAGCAAGTAAACAACTCATTCCAGTTGCACTCGAACTTGGTGGTAAAAGCCCCGCAATTGTAGATAGAACAGCAAATATTAAAGTTGCGGCAGAAAGAATAGCTTTCGGAAAATTTATTAATGCCGGTCAAACTTGTGTAGCACCTGATTACATACTTATAGACGCGTCAATAAAACAGCAATTTATAAAAGCAATACAATCTACCATTCAAGAATTTTATAGTCAAAACCCTCAAAAGAGTAATGACTATGGTCGCATCATTAACGAAAAACATACGAAACGCTTACATCAATTATTAGAAAACACAAATGGTGATATTGTTTATGGAGGTACGACTGATTTTACAGATCGATACGTGGAGCCTACTATCGTTGATAATGTAAAATTCGATGATATACTCATGGAAGATGAAATTTTCGGTCCAATATTACCTATTATGTCTTATGATGCTTTTGGTGATGCTATACAATTTATAAAAAACAAACCTAAACCATTATCATTATACTTATTTAGTGAAAATGAAAATCATACTGATGAAGTTATCAATAGAATTTCATTTGGTGGCGGTTGTATAAATGATACCCTCCTACATGTTGGAAACCAACACTTACCATTCGGAGGCGTCGGTCATTCAGGAATTGGTAGATATCATGGTAAAGCTTCCTTTGACTTATTTAGTAACCAAAAAGGTATTATGTTCAAAACAACTAAGCTCGAAACAGGTGTATTATTCCCTCCATATAAAGGGAAAGGAAAGTATGTAAGAGCGATGTTTAAGAAATAATAATTAAAAAAACAGTCATTTCGCATTATTCCTCTTTTGGAATGATACGAAAAATGACTGTTTTTTATTTATGCACATTATAAATTTATATTTCTGTAAAAATTATTCAAATCTACTTTCCAGTAATTGTTTCTTCTGATTGAAAATTGTTGGATAAGATAAGAACCCTAATATGACACTCGTCATTAACGCAGAAGTTAAGATTAAGAACACAACTAATATTTGGAACAACACAGCTTCTAATGGATCACTACCAGCTATAATTTGTCCACTCATCATCCCAGGCAATTGTACAAGTCCAATTGTTTTTTGTTGTTCTAAAGTTGGAATAACGCTCGACTGAATAGATGTTATTAACTGTTTATGAATAGCCTGTTTTGGCGTTCCACCTAGGCTTAATATCAATTCTACTACATCTTCATTTTGTTTAATTTCTGAAATAAACCGATTTAAAAATAATATACTTAAAATCATAGAGTTCCCTACAATCATCCCTGTTATCGGTATGATGTATTGTGGGGTTGCTGGAACGATTTTTAAAGAAAGTAATATACCTTGTGTTAGTAATTCAACCGAAACAAATGCTAATAATAATTTCCAAGTTATCCCGGGAATTGCTAAACCTTTTTTTCTAGCGTTTTGTGTTGCTGCACCAATGATCAGCACAACCATCAAAATGATAAACAAAGGACTATTTTGATCAAAGATAAATTGAAGGATGTAACCAACTATTAATAATTGTATAAATGATCTCACAGCTGCTACAATTGTATCTTTTTCCAACCCTAAATTAAATGTTTTGGATATGACGAAAGGAATAATGATAAATATAAACATTAATAATATTGAAGTAAAGGACATCATATTTTTTCACCTATAAATTTTCTGACGTTGTCATTTTTGGCATCTTGAATTTCATCTACTGTACCAATTTCTGCAATTTGACCATCAATCATAACCCAAATATAATCGCTCATATCAAAAGCTAAATTTATATCATGTGTAATATTTAACATCGTAACTTCATGTTCTTTATTTATTTTTTTTAATAAGTCTTCAATTGCTTGTTTTGAATTTTTATCTAGCGCTGATGTAACCTCATCTAGAAGCATGACTTTTGGTTTATTAACCAATGAACGGGCTAATGAAACTTTCTGCTTTTCTCCACCTGATAGTTCTTTCGTGTTTTTATTTAAAAATGTTTCAGGTAAATCCACATGCTTCAAAAATTGTGTCGCTTCATCGTCAGTCATAGTTTTATTTTGCAATGTTAATGGTAATGCTAAATTATCTTTCACTGTTCCATTAATCATTGTGGCTACTTGAGAAACAAGTTGTACTTTTCTACGTAACTCAATAAAATCATATGACTCTAGATTCTTTCCATCAATGATTAATTGCCCACTTGTAGGTGATTTCAATGCATTAAAAAACGATAACAACGTTGACTTACCTGCACCAGATGGTCCTATAATTGTTGTGATTTTTCCTTTATAAATATCTGCACTAATATGTTTGAGTATTGTTTGACCATCAATTTCATAGTTAATATCTTTTAATTGAATCATGATTGAATCTTCCAAATTAACATCTCCTAGATCATTTTAACTATTTATAACTATATACCCTATTTCAAAAAGAAGCGGGACAGAAATCTAATTTTTGAAAAAAAGATAGCGCAGTCCCGCTTCGACAAGAATAACTAAACCTGAAGTACCTTGTTTTCAAGTGTATTTTCAATTCAGCCATAAATTGCCAATATGTATAGAACCTAGGGAAATTCATTAACGTCCTAGGTTCAAGTGTTAATATAAATCAGTTCTCAAACTATTGAAAATTGGAATTGACTCTCTAATCTGTTCTTGTGTTTCAAAATCTAATTCAACGGTCAAAGTACCTTCATCTTCATACAAACTATTGATCAATGTACCATCTGGTGCATATACTAAAGTATGACCACCAAATTCATTATTGTCACAAGTCCCTACCGTATTACAAGCAACGATAAATACTTGGTTTTCAATTGCTCTTGCTTTCAATAGTGATTGCCAATGATCTATTCTTGAAGCTGGCCATTGAGCTGTAACAAATATAACTTTAGCATCTTCCAGTGCAAGTGAACGTGCTAGTTCTGGAAATCTCAAGTCATAACAAATAATTGTACCCATCTCAATATCATCTATATTGAATATTCTAGGTTTCTTTTCTCCTGAAGTTAAATAATGGTGTTCATTTAACATAGGTACTAAGTGTGCTTTATCATACGTATTAATCAATACACCTTTGTTGTTAATAATAATTGCTCTATTATATATATCATTACCTGTTTTGTAAGCTATTGATCCACCTACGATATGTTTATTCATACGCTTAGCTTCTTCTTGAAGAAATGGAATAATCACTTGCCCATCTTCATCTGCTAATTCATTTAAATCACTTAACCTATACGAAGTATTCCACATTTCAGGAAGTACGACTAAGTCGATTTCTTCATCCAAACTATTAAACCATTCACTAATTTTTTTCATATTTTCTTCTGGTTTTCCAGGAATAACATGCATTTGATATAAAGCTATTTTCATTATTTTCACCTTCAATTATATAAATTGAACACAAACACCCTCTGGAGCTTTTTGTTCATTTTCTATTTCCGTTAGTTTACCTGTTTCTTTATTTCTACTAAATAGCACAAGGTTGTATGACTGCTCATGAGCTACAACAATAAATGAATCACTTGGTGTAATATTAAAATCTCTTGGCCACGTACCACCACTAGACACTATTTCAACTAATTCTAGCGCTGCGCCGTCATTGATTATTTTAAATACTGCAATTGAGTTATGTCCTCGATTACTAGCATATACAAATCTTGCATCATGACTTAAACGAACCGCTGCAATTTGTGAATTTAATTCAAAATTACCGGGAACTGTCAATAATGACTTCCCTACTAACTGGAATTCACCATCTTTATAAGACAGAACTTGAATTGTATTTCCCATTTCTGTTACTAAATATGCATAATCACCACTTGGATGGAATGCTAAATGTCTTGGACCACTACCAGCTGCAACGTCTAATGTATGAGCTAATGTTAATCCTTCATCACTAAATTTAAATGTTCTAATCACATCAGCTCCTAAGTCAACAATTACTACGTAATCTAAGTCTGGAGTCTGTTTAGCAAAATGAATATGACTGCCATCTTGTCTTTCAAGATTCGGTCCATTTCCCGTACCATAATACGTATCAATTAAACTAATAATCTCTCCATTCTCAGGATTCAATTTATAAAGTCTCAATATCCCCGTACCATATACCGCTTCAAATAAATAATCGCCATTATCCGATACTGAAATATAGCACCCAGTCCCATCAGTAGATGCTAAACAATCATTTATAAACGATAAGCTACCATCTTCATTAATATTGAAACTAGCAATTCCGCATTTATCGCTTTCTTTTTTAATCGCATATAAAAATTGATTATGTTGGGTAATATATGTTGAAGCCTCAACTTCATATCCTACTTCAACTTTTTCTATAGTCTGATCGTTTTCTTCAACATCAAAACGATAAATACCTTTACCTTCTTTTTTAGTATATGTCCCAATATATCCTTTTGTTTTCATAAAAATTTATTTCCTCCCTTATTAACCTTTATAATCATTCTACATGAAAACGCTAAATAACTATAATAAAAAAGCATGCGTTTAAGTATGTTATGAGAAGACCATAATCTCGTGCTACCTATGTCACTCATTGTAGCTCGTTGAAAAAAGCGTGAAAGATATTTATACGTTCTACTTGTCATCTTAGGGACAATTCAATAATAATAAACATAAAAAAATCCAAAGTTTCCATTTTTAAAATGTCTACTTTGGAAGGAACTTATCACAAAGTCTGTGACTTTGAAGACAGTCTAACGCATACTTTAAAGTATGTCTTAAAACTTCATTATAAAATATATTTAAGCGCACTTTGAACGAATACTAAAAAATGCTTTGAAATAAGTTAATTATCCATTTGAAAATTCCAGTTAGCGCATTAACGATATCGCCTGCCAAAAGTTTTTCCCCCTTATTATTTCCGTCTTTTAAATTTTAAATTTATTTAGTCATTAATAATCGTATATCATTTGTATAATAATTTATTATTTTTTCCCTAAGTCATCTAATTTAGTTCTTAACTGCATAAAATATATGGTAAAATACAAAAGAATGAAAATTCCAAAACAGTTAGGAACAAAATATATACAGTTAGGCAAAAGTGGTAAAATGTAATTCATTATGTTTTATAATTGAATGGAAGGAGGGGCGCTATGTATCAACCAGTACAAACGCAAATTGATAAAATTGCTTTACGTCTTCAACAATCAAATGATTTAGACCGTATCACCTATTTAAAAGTTAAATATGGTCTTGAAGTGTTTGTAGGGAATTTAATGAAGACAGTTGTTATATATGGTAGTTCCCTTCTATGTCACGTACTTATCTATACACTTATAGCCCACATTAGTTATTTTGTTATACGTTATTTTGCTTTTGGTGCACATGCTAAGTCCACTTTTATGTGCACTGTTCAAAGTCTAATTATGTTTGTTGCTATACCAATATTAATAATTGAATTATCTATATCGTATTGGTTTATGCTCACTCTAGCTATAATAGGATATTTGATTATTATTAAATATGCGCCTATGGGAACTAGAAAGCATCCTATATTAGAAGAGTGGAAACAAGGACTTAGGTTAAAATCAATCCTTACTGCTTCAATTTTGATATTCATTTCTTTTTTTGCTAAAGAACCATATCAACAATTAATCTGTTTAGGATTGTTTTTAGAATCATTATCTTTATTACCAATATTTTATAAAAAGGAGGAAACATAACATGAATATCTTAAAAGGTTTATTTTCAAAATCAATTTCAAATGTTTTAGCAGCAATCGGTGGGAAATCAGTAATTAGAGGATGTAATGTATTTTTAGATGAAACAGAAGTTCCATCTGAATTATTAAACGAAAAAGCGTAAGAACAACCAATTTGGGAAGTGTAGTAAATGACATATTTAACCACAACTGAAACAATTTTTTATGGATTGTTTCAAACAATTTTATTTATCATATTGTTAGCAATAACTCAGAACTATCGTTATACAATAAGGGATTGTATATTACTATTCTTAGTATATATAATCCC
>NZ_PPQZ01000030.1 GCF_002902525.1 Mammaliicoccus stepanovicii | reverse complement strand
AGATGTGTATAAGAGACAGGTCAGTATACTGAGTAAGTTTCATTTACGGATTCCTCCTTTAATATACTAATTATACTCAAATATACGTATAAAATATAGTGTGAAAGGTTATTGTAGATCTTTAAATGACAATTTTGTTAACAAACCTATATTTGATTGAAATTCTTTGTGAATAATTCTACAATTAAAGATGTATTTAAAATATATCTTTAACGGGGGATTCTTATGTTATCAGAAAAAACAAGAGAAATAGTAAAAGAAACTGTACCTGTATTAGAACAATATGGAACTGAAATCACGAAAGTATTTTATGAAAGAATGTTTGAAGCACATCCTGAATTATTAAATATATTTAATAAATCGAATCAAAAACAAGGTAAGCAGCAAACTGCTTTAGCACAAACTGTCTTAGCAGCTGCAAAACATATTGATCATTTAGAAGCTATAGTGCCAAATGTTAATCAGATTGCACATAAACACCGTGCATTACAAGTAAAAGAAGAACATTATCCAATAGTGGGTGAATTCTTACTTAAAGCTATTAAAGAAGTCCTAGGTGATGCGGCAACTGATGAAATAATGAATGCTTGGGAAGAAGCATATGGTGAAATTGCAAGTGTGTTTATAGCGATGGAAAAAGAAATGTACCAAAAAGCAGCTTGGGAAGACTTTAAGTCATTTAAAATTACGCACATCCAAGATCAAGGTCATGACATGAAATCATTTGAAGTAGAACCTGTCGAAGAAATTGAAATTCCTAAGTTAATAGCAGGTCAATATGTAACTGTACGTGTTAAACCATCAAATGATGAGAATTTAGCATTAAGACATTACTCAATATATTCAGTTAAAGAAGACGGTAAATTAAGATTTGCAGTTAAACGAGAAGGTTCTAATGATAAGAAAGGATTAGTATCTCATGATTTACATGACAATTATTCAATTGGAGATACGATAGAAATTTCAGCACCGGCTGGAGACTTTAAAGTTGAATCAGAAGATAATAAAACATTGTTATTGTTATCATCAGGTGCAGGCATTACGCCTATGATGTCCATGTTAGAAGATGAGTCATTTAAAGGAAGACACGTTCATTTTGTTCATGTTAATGAAACTGAACAAGCAATTCCGTTTAAGGATGAAGTTTCTGCAATAAGTGCAGTAAGTAACGACGTTAAAGTAACTTATCATTTGAAAGATAAAGATGGATATTTAACGAGTGAAAACTTGAAACATTGGATCGACGGTAATACAGATATTTATTTATGTGGCGGTATGATGTTTATGGATACAATATTTGAAGAATTAAGTAAATTAAATATTGATCAATCGGATGTACATTTTGAGCCATTCGGTCCAAAAATGAGTATCACAAATGTATAAATAAAAATGGAGATTGAGTAATAAAACTCAAATCAAAATAAATGGGAGTGGGACAGAAATCTCATTTTATCAAAACAGATTTCGTTGTCCCACCCCGGCAAGGGTGACTAGAATTGAAAAAAGCTTGATATAAAGCGTATTTTCAGTTCAGTCATCTACTGCCAATATACAACAGAGTCTGGGACATAATGAATAAGTCCCAGACTCATTTTTTTAGTTTTATGTTTTTATTCTATACCGTTCTTCCATTTTTCGGCGAGTAACGTGTTATTAAGTACCATGGTAATCGTGAGTGGACCAACGCCTCCAGGAACTGGCGTGATTGCACCCGCAATTTCTTTAACAGATTGGAAATCTACATCTCCTTTTAATTTACCATCTTCACCGGGTGTGTTTCCTACATCTATAACGACAGCACCTGGTTTTACTAAGTCTTTCGTGACAAGATGAATTCTTCCGACTGCACTGACGATTACGTCTGAATTTTTTAATACTTCTTCAGTATTCTGTGATTTTGAATGAAGGAGTGTGACTGTAGCATCTTGGTCTGTTAATAATTTACTAACAGGTTGACCTACAATATGACTTCTACCTATAACCGCTACATTTTTACCTTTTAGGTCAATATCTGCATGTTTTAAAATTTCCATAATACCTAATGGTGTACATGGGATAAAAGTTCTTTCTCCAGTATATAATCTTCCGATGTTAATTGGATTAAACCCATCTACATCTTTGCTAGGGTCGATCGCTTCTAAAATTTTCGCTTCTGATACTTGGTCAGGTAAAGGTACTTGAACTAATATGCCACTCACTGAATCATCATGATTCAGTCTTTCTAACTCATTTAATACTTCTTCTTCTGTAGATGATTCATCCATATGAACTATTTCAGAAATCATCCCAATTTTTTCAGCAGCTTTCTTCTTCGAATTAACATAACTTTGACTTGCACCATCATTTCCAACGAGAATAACTGATAATTTTGGAACTATGTTTTGTTTTTTTAAACGTTCTACTTCTTCTTTAAGTTTAGCTCTGTAGTCTTTCGCAATTTCTTTTCCATCTAAAATCTTAGCTACCATTAAAAAACGCCTCCTATTAATAAATCGAACTTTAAGGTTGTACACGTACTAAATTATGTCCTTAATACGAACATAAATCAAACATTTTTCGATATTTTATATAAAATGTTCGTTTTTTCATTGAAAATAGCACGTCTACTTGTTATGCTATATCTGTAATATACACAATAAATCTTAATTATTTCAACTAATTGAAAGGATGATCAATATGAAAGTGGCAGTGATTATGGGCAGTTCTTCAGACTGGCCAATCATGAAAGAGGCATGTGAGATGCTAGATTATTTTGGTATTCAATATGAGAAAAAAGTAGTTTCTGCTCATAGAACCCCTATTGAGATGGTCGAATACGCAAAAAGTGCTACTGAAAATAATATTGATATTATAATTGCTGGCGCGGGTGGTGCTGCACATTTACCAGGTATGGTTGCATCGCTAACAACAGCCCCAGTTATTGGTGTACCTATAGAAACAAAAAGTTTAAAAGGAATAGATTCGTTATTATCTATCGTGCAAATGCCGGGCGGTATTCCAGTTGCAACAACAGCAATTGGTAAAGCAGGAGCCAAGAATGCAGGTATATTAGCTGCGAGAATGATAGGGATGACAAATGAAAATGTTAAGAATCAATTAGTGAAATATGAACAAAGTTTGGTTAACAAAGTGGAGGAAATGCAAAATGACTTATTCTAACCTTAATTTAGGTGACATGATAGGTATCGTTGGTGGTGGACAATTAGGAAAAATGATGGCCCAATCTGCACAGAGGATGGGTTTCAAGGTAGCAATATTAGACCCTGATAAAGATTGTCCGGCACAGTATGTAGCACATGAATTTATTAACGCTGAATTTTCAGATGAAGAAGCATTGAATAAACTTTGTGAAATTTCAGATGTTGTGACATATGAATTTGAAAATATAGACGCTAAACAACTCGATAAACTTTCAGATCAATTTAATATTCCACAAGGAAGTAGTGCTGTTTCTTTATTACAAGACAGATTGACAGAAAAACAAACTTTACAAGCAGCAGACGTAAATATTGTTCCTTTTTTAGAAATTACGAGTGAAGACGATATTCATAAAGCAATAGACGAAATAGGATTCCCCTTTATTATTAAAACTCGCTTCGGTGGATATGATGGAAAAGGTCAAATTGTTATACAGTCTGAACGTGACATTCATGATGCTATGAAACTTGTCCATGAAACAAATTGTGTGGCGGAACAATTCATCCCGCTATATAAAGAAGTGTCTATAACCGTAACGCGTGACATTTATGATCACGTTGTTTACTTCCCACTTCAGGAAAATGAGCATAGAAATCAAATTTTGTACAAAACAATTGTACCGGCAAGAATTGATTTAGAAGAAAAAGCGATTCAAGAAGCTAATAAAATTATGTCAAAAATTCATTTCATAGGGACATTCACTGTAGAATTCTTTGTATCAGAAGACAATGAACTGTATGTAAATGAAATTGCACCAAGACCGCACAATTCAGGACATTATTCAATTGAAGCGTGTGATTACTCTCAATTTGATACACATATATTAGCAGTAGCTGGTTGGCATTTACCGAAGCAAGTTAACTTATTAAGTCCAGCAATCATGATGAATTTACTTGGTCAAGATCTTGATTTACTTCAAAGTGAATTTTATAAACACCCTGATTGGCATGTTCATATTTATGGAAAAACAATTAATAAGCAAAATCGTAAGATGGGACACATTACAAAACTTTCAGATCATATAAATCAAGATGAAAAAATATTAAACAACAAGTTTGAAGGGCGGAAATCTTAATATGACATTATTATATGAAGGAAAAGCGAAAAGTGTATTCACTTCAGACCAAGAAGATGTATTGCGAATAGAATACAAAGATGAAGTAACTGCTGGAAATGGCGCTAAGAAAGATAAAATGTTTGGCAAAGGCAGATTAAACAATTTAATTACATCTAAAATTTTTGGAATATTAGCACAAAAAGGCATTGAAAGTCACTTTATAGAACAAATATCAGATACGGAACAACTTGTAAAAGCTGTCGACATTTTTCCATTAGAAGTAGTTGTTAGAAATGTAGCAGCAGGCTCTATTTGTAAAAGACTTGGCTTTGAGAAAGGACATGTTTTTAAACAACCTTTATTAGAATTGTTTTATAAAAATGATGACTTAAATGACCCTTTAATAACTGATGATCATGTTGAACTTTTAGAATTAGCATCGAAAGAAGAACTTGTAGAAATTAAAGAAGAAGCATTAAAAGTAAATAAAGCGTTAAGTACATTGATGGATGACATGAACTTGATACTTGTGGATTACAAAATTGAATTCGGAATAACGAAAGATGGGCAAATATTATTAGCTGATGAAATATCACCTGATACTTGTCGCATTTGGGATAAAGATACGAAAGAAAATTTTGATAAAGATGTGTATAGAGAAGATACAGGATCTTTAATTGATACTTACGAAACTTTTTATAAAAAATTGGAGGAACTATAAATGAAGAAAATTGAATTACATATCACATTGCAAGGACAAGTATTAGATACACAAGGACAAGCATTAAATCGAGCAGTACACGATTTAGGTTACGAACAAGTGAATGATATTAGGGTTGGTAAAGTTATTTATATGACAGTAGATGAAACAGATGAAGCAACAATTCATAATGTCGTTAACACATTGAGTGAAAAATTATTTGCAAATACAGTGATTGAAGAATATAGCTTTAAAATTCTTGATGACAAGGAGAACGTCTAATGAAACTAGCTGTTTTAGTATTCCCAGGATCTAACTGTGATCGTGATATGTACAATGCTGCAACTAAATCAGGTGTAGAAGCAAGTTATGTAGATTATAGAGAAACATCATTAGAAGGATTTGACGGTGTATTAATACCTGGAGGGTTTTCATTTGGTGATTATTTAAGATCAGGTGCTATGGCGCGAGTTGCACCAATTATCAATGAAGTTAAACGATTTGCTGAAGAAGGCAAGCCAGTTCTAGGTGTTTGTAATGGATTTCAAATATTAACTGAAATCGGTTTATTACCTGGTGCGCTTTTACATAATAATAGTCATTTATTTGTAAGTAGAAATGAATATTTAACAATTGTTAATAATAATACAAAATTCACACATCGTTATAAAGAAAATGAAACAGTTATCTACCCAGTAGCACACGGTGAAGGACATTACTATTGTACAAATGAAATGTATGAGGATTTAGTTAAACATAATCAAATTATACTTAAGTACAATGATAATCCAAATGGTTCATATCAAGATATTGCAGGCATTACGAATGTAGAAGGTAACGTTTGTGGCATGATGCCACATCCTGAACGTGCTATGGAATCGTTGTTAGGATCAGATAGTGGTGTGAAATTATTTCAATCTATGATCGAAAGTTGGAGGGAACAACATGTCTAAGTTTTTAGAACCGAGTATTGAAGAAATTGAACAAGAACGTTTATATCGTGATATGGGATTATCGGATGAAGAATATCAAAAGGTCGTAAGCATTTTAGGAAGAAAACCTAATTTTACGGAAATAGGAATATTCTCCGTTATGTGGAGTGAGCATTGTTCTTATAAACATTCAAAACCATTCTTAAAACAATTCCCAACAACTGGTGAACATGTATTAATGGGCCCAGGTGAAGGTGCAGGGGTAGTAGACATTGGCGATAACCAAGCGGTTGTTTTTAAAGTAGAATCTCATAACCATCCATCAGCAATTGAACCTTACCAAGGTGCAGCAACTGGAGTAGGTGGCATTATTAGAGATATCGTATCAATTGGTGCGAGACCTATTTCATTATTAAATAGTTTAAGATTCGGCGAATTAACGAGTAAAACAAATCGCAGGTTATTTAGTGGTGTTGTTAAAGGTATAGGTGGTTATGGTAACTGTATTGGCATTCCTACAGTAGCAGGTGAAATTGAATTTGATGACCGTTATGATGGTAATCCACTTGTAAATGCTATGTGTGTCGGCATAATCGAACATGATAAAATCCAAAAAGGTACAGCAAAAGGAATAGGGAACCCTGTAATTTATGTAGGTTTAAAAACAGGTAGAGATGGCATTCATGGGGCTACATTTGCATCTGAAGAATTAAGTGAGGCTTCAGAAAGTAAGAGACCATCTGTACAAATCGGAGATCCATTTGTAGGGAAAAAATTAATGGAAGCAACTTTAGAGGCGATTACATATCCTGAACTTGTAGGCATTCAAGATATGGGTGCAGCAGGATTAACATCATCATCTTCAGAAATGGCTGCTAAAGGTGGAAGCGGGATTCATTTACATCTAGAGAAAGTTCCAACTCGAGAAGAAGGTATTTCTCCATATGAAATGATGCTATCAGAAACTCAAGAACGTATGCTTTTAGTTGTTGAAAAAGGAACTGAGCAAAAGTTCTTAGACTTATTTGATCACCATGAACTTGATTCAGCTGTAATAGGTGAGGTAACAGACACAAATCGTTTTGTACTTTCTTATGAAGATGAAATATATGCTGATATTCCTGTGGAACCGTTAGCTGACGAAGCACCTGTTTATATATTAGAAGGTAAAGCTAAAGAACATAATCAAGAAGATAATCAATATAACGATATAGATGTGAATGAAATATTCACAGAACTTATTAATCACCCAACAATAGCTTCTAAACATTATGCATATGATCAATATGACCAACAAGTTGGTGCTAACACAATTTTAAAACCAGGAATCAATGCAGGTGTTGTCAGAGTAGAAGGGACAAATAAAGCAATAGCTTCAACAATCGATGGTGAAGCAAGATACGTGTATAACAACCCTTATGAAGGTGGGAAAATGGTAGTTGCTGAAGCATACAGAAATTTAATTTCAGTTGGCGCACAACCATTAGCTATGACGGACTGTTTAAATTACGGTTCACCAGAGAAAAAAGAAATCTATCAACAACTATCTGATTCAACGAAAGGTATGGCAGAAGCTTGTGAACTATTAAATACACCAGTCGTATCTGGAAATGTTTCTTTATATAATGAAACGAAAGGAACTTCAATTTTCCCAACTCCGGTTGTTGGTATGGTTGGTCTAATTGATGATGTAAGTTACTTAAATGATTTCAAACCGAAAGAACAAGAGAAAATTTATCTTGTAGGAGAAACGCAAGATGATTTCGGCGGAAGTCAAATCGAAAAATTATTATATAAAGATGTAAATCATGAACCAAGTTCAATTGACTTAAAGAAAGAAGTTAAACGTGGTAGCCAAATTAGAGAATCAATTAAAACAGGTACAGTTTCACATGTTCAATCAGTTGGAAAAGGTGGTATAGCAATTGGTTTAGCTAAATTATCATCACACTTTAATTTAGGATTGAATGCTGAACTTGATTTAACGGATGGACAACTGTTTAGTGAAACACAAAGTAGATATATTGTTGTCGTAAAAGAAGAGCAAGATTTAAATATAGAAGATGCTGTTGAGATTGGTCACTTAACAAATGAACAAACATTTTCGATAAAGAACAAGTCATCACAAATTTCATTAGACACTTCTAAATTGAACGAACAATTGAAAGGGGCAATTGCTCAATGTATGAAATCAAAGGTTTAAATGAAGAATGTGGCGTGTTTGGCATTTGGAATCATCCTGAATCAGCTAGATTGACATACATGGGCCTATTGAGTTTGCAACATAGAGGTCAAGAAGGTGCTGGTATTGTAAGTTCTAATGGTTCAAGGCTACAAGGAGAGAAAGGTCTTGGATTACTTTCTGAAGCTATTACGGATGTTGAATTGAATCATTTAACAGATGATCAACACGCAATAGGCCATGTTAGATATGCAACTTCTGGTAATAAAGGCATCGAGAATATTCAACCGTTTTTATATCACTTTTATGATATGAGTGTTGGTGTTTGTCATAACGGAAATTTAATTAATGCTCAAAGTTTAAGAAGAAACTTAGAAAAAGATGGCGCAATATTCCATTCTTCTTCAGATACTGAAGTTATTATGCACTTAATTAGAAGAAGTAAAGCAGATCATTTTGAAGATGCATTAAAGGAAAGTCTGAATATTATTAAAGGTGGATTTACAGTTGCATTATTAACGAAAGATGCCTTATATGGTGCTGTTGATCCAAATGCAATTAGACCATTAGCTGTAGGTCGTATGCAAAATGGTGCATATGTAATAGCAAGTGAAACTTGTGCAATTGATGTATTAGGTGCTGAATTTATTCAAGATATACACGCAGGAGAATATGTCGTAATTAACGATGAAGGCATAAGAGTTGAGTCTTATACACAAGAAACAACAACTGCTATATCTGCTATGGAATATATTTATTTTGCTAGACCAGATTCAACAATTTCAGGAAAAAATGTTCATGCTGTTCGTAAAGAATCAGGTAAAAAACTAGCACAAGAAAGTCCAGCTTTAAATGCAGATATGGTTATAGGCGTACCTAATTCATCATTATCAGCTGCGACAGGATTTGCTGAAGCGAGCAATTTACCATATGAGATGGGACTCGTAAAAAATCAATATGTTGCTAGAACATTTATACAACCAACTCAAGAATTACGCGAACAAGGTGTACGAGATAAACTATCCGCAGTTAAAGATATCGTACATGATAAGAACATAGTTTTAGTTGACGATTCTATCGTTAGAGGAACAACGAGTAAAAGGATCGTCAAAATGTTAAAAGACGCGGGTGCTAATGAAGTACATGTTCGCATTGCATCACCAGAATTTATGTTTCCGAGCTTTTATGGGATAGATGTTTCAACATCAGCTGAATTAATTTCAGCAAATAAATCTCCAGAAGAGATTAAAGAATATATTGGTGCAGATTCATTAAGTTATTTATCAGTTGAAGGGTTAATTGACGCAATTGGATTAAATATTGATGTGCCATATAAAGGTTTATGTGTTGAAAGTTTCACTGGAGATTATCCAGCAGGTCTTTACGATTATGAAGAAAACTATTATGCAAATTTAAGTCCACGCCAAAAAGATTATTTAAAAGCAAACAAACAATTCTTTGATAGAGAGGGAAATCTAAATGTCAAAAGCATATAAAGCATCTGGAGTAGATATTGAAGCAGGTTACGAAGCGGTTAATAGAATGAAGTCTCATGTCCAAAGTACTATGAGAAAAGAAGTGCTAGGAGGACTAGGGGGATTTGGTGCTGCATTTGACCTATCTCAATTAAATATGAAGAAACCTGTCTTAGTTTCAGGGACAGATGGCGTCGGTACAAAACTTAAATTGGCTATTGATCACAACAAACATGACACAATCGGTATAGATGCTGTTGCAATGTGTGTGAATGATATTTTAACGACAGGTGCAGAACCGTTATACTTTCTAGATTATATTGCTACAAATAAAGTGAACCCCGAAATAATCGAAGACATCGTGTCAGGTGTTTCTCAAGGATGCAAAGAAACAAACTGTGCATTAATTGGTGGAGAAACTGCAGAAATGGGCGAAATGTATCATGAAGGTGAGTATGATATAGCAGGATTTTGTGTAGGAGCAGTCGAAAAAGACAAATATATTGATGGTAGCAATGTAAGTGAAGGTGATATCATCATCGGTATTACATCAAGTGGTATTCACTCAAATGGTTATAGTCTTGTTAGATCTTTAATTACTAAAAGTGGCGTCAATTTAAATGATCAATTTAACGAAGAAAAGACGTATTTAGATGCTTTTATGGAACCGACGAAATTATATGTGAAACCTGTACTTTCAGTGCTTGAAAAAGTGAAAGTGAAAGGTATGTCGCATATAACAGGTGGTGGATTTATCGAGAACATACCAAGAGCAATACCTAACGATAAAGATGCTGTTATTGATGTCACTTCATATAAAGTGCCAGCCATCTTTAATTGGTTACAAGACAATGGACAAATTGAACATGATGAAATGTACAATGTGTTTAATATGGGTATAGGTTTCGTATTAATTGTTGATAAAAATCAACAAGAAGAAACACTTAATATCCTAAAAAATAATAATGAAGAAGCATATGTAATTGGTGAAATTAAAAATGGTGAAGGAAATGTCATTTTATCAGGAGGCACAATATGATAAAAATCGCGGTTTTTGCATCAGGTAACGGTTCTAATTTCGAAAAAATTATGGAAAATATTGAAGCGGGTTACTTGAATCACATTGAAGTAACAGCGTTATATACTGATAAACCGAATGCTTTCTGTATTGAAAGAGCAAGACGATTTAATTTACCTGTTCATATCATCGACCCAAGAACGTATGACAGCAAAAAAGAATACGAAGAAGCATTGTTAACAAGATTATCTCAAGACAGAGTAAGTTGGATTATACTTGCTGGCTACATGAGACTTGTTGGCTCAACATTATTAAATCAATATGAAGGTAAAATATTAAATATACACCCTTCTATATTACCAAGTTTTCCAGGAAAAGATGCTGTAGGACAAGCACTTGATTATGGCGTACGTGTATCTGGCGCTACAGTACATTATGTTGATAGTGGCATGGATACTGGAAATATCATCGATCAATTAAGTTGTTCAGTGTATCCAGAAGATACGAGAGAAACCTTACAGTTAAGAATCCAAAACTTAGAATATGAATTATATCCACGTGTCATAAAAGAAATCATAAAATAAAGGAGTCATTACAATGAAGAACGCGTTATTAAGTGTTTCTGATAAAACAGGGATAGTGGAATTTGCAAGTAAACTCATCGAAAATGGTTTTAATATCTATTCAACAGGAGGTACTAAAAAAACATTAGAAGATGCGAATGTAGAAGTGAAATCTGTGTCAGAGTTAACAAACTTTCCAGAAATAATGGATGGTCGAGTAAAGACATTACATCCAGGTGTACACGGTGGTATCCTTGCTAATCGCTCTATTCCAGAACATTTATCAGCTTTAAAAGAGCAAGGTATAGAATTAATAGACTTAGTTGTAGTCAACTTATACCCTTTTAAAGAAACAGTGAAAAAAGAAGACATAACTGAAGACATCGCAATTGAAAATATCGATATCGGTGGACCAACAATGCTAAGAGCAGCAGCAAAAAATTTCAAACATGTAACAACAATTGTTAATCCTGAAGATTACGATACAGTTATTGAGAAATTAGAAACACATACACTTGATGAAACGTTCCGCAAATCATTAATGATTAAAGTATTTAAACATACAAATGACTATGACAATGCAATTGTTAATTATTTTGATGATAGCCAAGAAGCATTACGTTACGGTGAAAATCCACAACAAAATGCAACATTTATTAAGACATCAAATGCTACAAATACAATAGCTGGTGCTAAACAATTACATGGTAAAGCACTGAGCTTCAACAATATTAAAGATGCTGATGCTACTTTAAATTTAGTGAAAAAATTTACTGAACCAACAGCAGTTGCAGTAAAACATATGAACCCTTGTGGCGTTGGTGTCGGAGAGACAATAGAAGAAGCGTATCAACATGCATATGAAGCAGATTCACAATCTATCTTTGGAGGAATTGTCGCATTAAATAGACCTGTAACGAAGGCATTAGCTGAATCATTACACTCTATATTCTTAGAAGTCATCATTGCTCCATCTTTTGAAGAAGAAGCACTTGAAATTTTAACGACTAAGAAAAATGTTAGATTACTTGAAATAGACATGTCAGAAACAGTAGATGAACAAGAATTTGTCTCTGTATCAGGTGGATATTTAGTGCAAGATAAAGATAACGCACAAGTTGCTAAAGAAGATATGAAAGTTGTAACAGATGTTGAACCAACAGAAGCACAATGGAAGGCGTTAGAGCTTTCATGGAAAGTTGTTAGATCTGTAAAGAGTAATGCTATTGTCCTTGCGAATGATCATCAAACAGTTGGTGTAGGTGCAGGACAAATGAATAGAGTAGGTTCAGCACTTATCGCAATTGATAGAGCAATTGAAATCAATGATAATGTCGCTTTAGCATCTGATGGATTTTTCCCAATGGGAGATACTGTCGAAACAGCCGCCAAAGCAGGTATAAAGACAATTATTCAGCCTGGAGGATCAATTAAAGATCAAGACTCCATTGATATGGCTAATAAATATGGAATCAGTATGGTATTCACAGGTATGAGACACTTTAAACATTAGGAGGCAACTTGATGAAAGTACTAGTCGTTGGTTCAGGTGGACGCGAGCATGCTTTAGCAGCAAAATGTAGTGAATCGAAACATGTAGAACACGTATATGTCATTCCGGGTAATGATGCGATGACAAATGTAGCAACAGTTATTTCAGATATAGAAGAATCAAATCATGAAAGTATTAGAAATTTTGTAAATGAACATCATATAGAATGGGTAATTATCGGTCCAGAGCAGCCATTAATCGATGGCTTAACCGATGTATTAGAACAAGATAATATTAAAGTGTTCGGACCGAATAAGGCTGCAGCGCAATTAGAAGGATCTAAAGAATTTGCTAAACAATTAATGAGTAAATACAACATTCCAACTGCTGAATATGTCACAATTCAACATAAAGATGAAGCCATACAATATGTAGAACATTGTAAAATTCCAATTGTGTTGAAAAAAGATGGATTAGCAGCAGGCAAAGGCGTCATCGTTGCCATGACGAGAGAAGAAGCATTTGAAGCAGTAGAAACACTTTATCAAAATACAAATGAAAAAGTTGTGTTCGAAGAGTTTTTAGATGGTGAAGAATTCTCAGTGATGACATTTGTGAACAATGATTATGCAGTACAATTTGATTGTATAGCACAAGATCATAAACGAGCATTTGATGGAGACAAAGGACCAAATACAGGTGGAATGGGTGCATATTGCCCAGTACCACACATTTCTAATCAAATCATACAAGAAACAAATCAAAAAATTGCACAACCTATTGCAAAAGCACTTGCACAAGAAGGATTCAATTATTTCGGTTTAATATATATTGGTGCTATTTTAACAGATGAAGGACCAAAAGTAATCGAGTTTAATGCTAGGTTTGGTGATCCAGAAGCACAAGTATTACTGACAAGATTAGATAGCGATATCATGGAAATATTAGAAAATCTTTACCAGAAACATGACATTACATTTAAATGGAAAGACGAAAGTATTGTTGGCGTTGTATTAGCTTCTAAAGGTTATCCAGGAGATTACGAAAAAGGACATACTGTAACAGGATTTGAACTTAATGAAGACTATTATGTGAGTGCTTTAAAGAAGAATGACAACAACATTTATGAAACTTCTGGTGGTAGGGTGATGATAGCATTAGGAAAAGGAAATACAATCAAATCAGCACAAGAACAAGCCTACCAAAACGTAAGTAAAATTAAAAGTGACGGATTATTCTACAGAAACGACATCGGACATAAAGCATTATAACGTCTGTTCATAAATTATAAGGAAAGACCATCCAATTATGATTTAAGGCACTTGTTATACCTAAATAAAGAAACAGTAGCAATTCATGATAATCATGAATTGCTACTGTTTCTTTATTTTTGTTTACATATTATCATATTCAATTTTACATTGTAAAAGGTAGCCTAAATCAAGGGAAGTAGAAATTTCAATTACAGTAATTTATAATAAATTTAACATACTAAAATAATAAAATGGAAGAATACTATTGTTTTGAAATTACTTGATGCTTGAAAAAATTTGAAATCACAAAATTTAAATAAAGGATGGGGTTATGATGAGCGAGATTCAAAGTGATATGAACAAGACATATCAGATTTATTCTGCGATTAATAATAAGGTCAGTATGTGTAGTGACACATCAACACCTGATAAAGATGAAAGTACAACTGTTGATGGAAATAAAAATGCACACGATACAATAGACAAATTATTAGCAATGAATAAATCTGTAACAAGTGCAATAGAAAAAGCAAATGAATCTATTAGGGACGTTGGAGAAAGCTTTGACGTAACCGATACACTTATTGGAAATGATATTGCGAAATAATATGGAGGGTGACATTGAATAAAATAGAAACGCTCAATCATAAAATTAAAGAGACTGAAAAACAAGTAGATTTATTAGTCAAAGAAAAAAATAATATGACATATTTGATAGATGAATACTTTGAAGTCACGAAGTCTACTGAAAATTTGTATGAAAGAATAGGAAATAGGTACATGAATGGAGAACGTAAATTTTCTATAGTTGAAAATATAAATCTATTTCATTCCGGACAATATACAACGTTAAATCAATTGAAATTGAAACAAGATGAACTATCTCGAGATATTCACGCCTTAGAAGGTCGAAAGGAAATATTAGAAACACAGAAACATCATGAATTTATAAAGAAAATTGAAAAGGGGGAAGAGTATGAGTATTGATATGTATCTAGAACGCTCTAGAAATCAAGCAACAAGTGTAAGTGCTTTAAGTAAAAATATTAATCAAGGATACGGAGGATTACAAGAAGCAGTTACACAATTTGTAAACGAAGATACCCTTAAAGGGAAAGCATATCATTCTGGTAAACAATTTTTTAGTGTAGTCGTTGTGCCATTAATTACAAGTATGAAAACATTAAGTGATTTAACAGAAGAAGCATGTGAAACTTTTGTAGAAAGATATACATCTGAAGTTGATAGTCAAAGTCTTAAAGAATCTGAACTTGAAGAAGATATACAAGAATTAAAATTGCGCATTACACAATTAGAAGATTTAAATGTAGGATTAAAAAAACATGCTTCAAACAATCGAGATGCAATATAAGGAAATCAACAAATGATATCGAGTTTAGAACAACAAAAGCATGAACTAGAAGAAAAGTTAAGAAAGCTACGTGAATTCAATCAAGTATCGCCTGAGATATTCAAAGAAGTTGAAGCCTTTCAACAAGTTGTTCAAAAAGGGTTGTCACAAGTTCAAACGAGTTGGAATCCTGTTAAAAAGGCATTTAATATTCCATCAGGTAAAGAACTAGAATGGGCAGAAGCAAGTTATGACAAATATTTAAATGTAGAAATGAGAAAGATCGATAAAAAAGCAGAGAACGGTAAATTAAATAAAGAAGATGGAAAGATTATTAAAGCCTATGCAGCAAAACATCCAGAAGAAGAATTACCAATGAATTTACAAGACTACATCATTAAAAATAAAAAAAGCATCGGAAGAGACATAGGTTTCGATATTAGTTCAACACTATTAGAACAAGGCGGTTATCAAGCACATAAATTTGGAGTATTTATTAATACAGTCGGTGGCGTAAGAGGCCCAGAAGGACCCAATTCATTCGTGCAAGTGAAACGAAATCACGGTGACGCTCTTATTAAGCAAAGAGGTACAATCGCACATGTCGGTAAATACGGCGGTAAAGCAATAAGCGGCGTAGGGTTTGGACTAGGTATGTATGATGATATAGCAAACGACGGCAAGACAGTAGGAGAAGCAATATCACACAATACCTTAACCGCTGGTGCGGGGATAGGAGCGGGGCTCTTGTATCAGGAATTTCAACAGCAGCTTTAGCTAGTAACCCTGTTGGTTGGGCGATAATAGGAGGAATGACATTAGGAATAGGGGCGACAATAGCAGTGGATTGGGCTTATCAAAGCAATTGGAAAGGAATAAAGGATAAAACAGATTGGATAGGGAATAAAATTGATAATGGAATTGATACAGCTAAAGATAAATTAGTGGAAGGTGTAAAGAAAAAAAGAGAAATACAAGAATATGCCACAAATAAAGTTTCAAACATTGTAAATAACACTGTAAAGTCTGTAAAAAAAGAAGTTGCAAAAGAAGCTGAACATGTAGTAGGACAAGCAATCGAAAAAGCAAAAGATAGTATCAACCCAATGAGGTGGCAATGGTAATGAAATTATGTGAATCTAGAATTATTCATAAAAATCCAAAGTACAGAATTATACAATATAATGAGAAATATTATTTAGTGGATTTATCCAGTACGTGGTTATCATTTGTTTTTCCAATGATCAATTGGTTTATTCCAAAAAAGTGTGCCGAAATTAGTAAAGAGGAAGTAGAACAGTTGAATATAGTAAAACCCACTAAAAACAATGCTACAAGTTGGGCTGCTGGTGGGGCAATTTGTATAGGAGTTGCTTTACGAAAATATATCACATTATTCGATATGCAATTAGATAAAATATTAGCTCTTATTATTTGTAGTTTGATGTTTATATGTGCATTTGTATTCTTATTACATTTAAATAAAAAGTTATCCTTAAGTATTTATACTAATAATTTGGTTAACTCCAAAATTATATTACTTCCTACACCAAAGAATATACTATTTACTTTCTTTGCTTATACCTTTTTAGGTGGTTTTTCGATTATGATTTTTCATGCTTTAACTTTTGGAAATTTATTTAATATAGTTATATTTTTAATTTGGGGTATGATTGTAACCTTTTTCTTATTTTCAAACATGTTCTCAATTATAGATACAAAAGTAAGAGCCAAACTAATAACAAAAGAATTAAAAAAATAATGGATATCAATAGTTTAAACCCAATGAGGTGGAAATGGTAATGAAGAAATGTGAATTAAAGTCTATCTGTAAAAAACCCTAAATATAAAGTAGTAGTATACGTGTCCGAATATTATCTTATTGATTTGACTAGTAATTGGTTATCGTACATTTTTCCGATGATTAATTGGTTTATTCCTAAGAAGTGTATTCAAATCAGTAAAGAAGAATTTGAAAGATTGAACTTATTAAAAGATATAAAAAACAAAAATATTGGTTTTATTGCAGGAACATCTATATTTTTAAGTGTAACTTTGCGAAAATATGTAAATTTATTAGACGTTAATTTTGAAAGGGTGTTTATAATTTTATATTGCTTTTTAGGTTTAATAGGCACACTTTGCTTCTTGCTGTATTTAAAAAAGAAGCTATCTCTGGATATCTCTATGGAGAAAGATACTTCGAAATTGCTTTTAATACCTTCTATCAGAAGTATAATATTTCTTTTTTTCTTTTGGATACTTTTTGGCCTGTTTTCACTCATGAGCTTTTGGATGTTGGTAATAGATAATATTCAAAATATTATAGTATTCATATCATTAATATTAATGACTATTATATTTCTTTGCTCAAATATGGTTTCATTTAACGACACAAAAGTACGAGCTAAATTAATAACAAAAGAAATAGAAAAATAATGGTTATCAATAGTTTAGACCTAATGAGGTGGAAATGGTAATGAAGTTATGTGAGTCTAAAGTTATTAATAAAAATCCAAAGTACAGAATTATACAATATGGTGATAGCTATTATTTAGTTGATTTAGCAAGTAACTGGCTATCTTATATTTTCCCAATGATCAATTGGTTTATCCCAAAAAAGTGTGCCGAAATTAGTAAAGAGGAAGTAGAACAGTTGAATATAGTAAAACCCACTAAAAACAATGCTGCTAGTTGGTCTGTAGGATTATCTATTTGTTTAAGTGTTGTTTTAAGAAAATACGTCCATTTATTGGATGTTCAATTTGCCCAAATAATAAATGTTTCTATTTGTATATTTATTATTTTGAGCATCATTTTATTTCAAATTTACCTAAATAAAAAATTAACAATAACTGAATATCAGCAGAATAAGCAATTTAAAATTACATTGATACCCACAATAAAAAATATTTTTATCGTTGTTTTTTATTATTTATTTACAGGTTTTTTCGCCATATTTATGTTGAGTGGATTAATAATTTACAATTCACAAAATGTAGTCGTGTTCTTATGTGCAATTGTAATGCCATTATTATTTTCATTTATTAACATGTTCTCAATTAACGACACAAAAGTACGTGTCATACTAAAAATAAAAGAGGTGGAGAAATGATTGCAATTGGTAGTATTGTCTATTTAAAGGGTGGATCTCAAAAATTGATGATTTTGAATCGAGGTCCTATTATAAATCAAAATGGAACAAAAATGATATTTGATTACTCTGCGTGTAGATATCCTGTAGGATTGATTGAGGATGAAATATTTTATTTTAATGAGGAAAATGTAGAGCGTACCATTTTTGAAGGGTATGTAGATAATGACGAAGAGAGATTTCAAGAGTTGTATCACGAAATGATTGATGATTTAGATAGTGATATTGTTCGTGGAGAAGTGAATCCAACTAGTTTTGGATTAGAGTAATATATTTTATATTTACGATTAATAATGGCTTATATTCTTACGAAATTTTGAAATCATTTTCTTATGATGTTGATATTATATAGAAAACACGGAGCATTACGCTCCGTGTTTTTCATTGCGCTATACTTCGCCTTTTAGGGAAAGGTGATGACGGTTCAAGTATAACGCAATGTTAACGTATGTCTGTTAAATGTGTAATTGGCAAGTATAAACTGAGTAAATATGCTATCAATACTAAGGCTATTGTAAGACATATGAAGTAAAGGTCTTTTATTGTAAATGGTACTTTGTAATAGAATGTTCTCTTTTGATTTGTGAATCCCTTTGCTTCCATTGCTACAGCAAGTCTATGTGACTTTCTAATACTTTGACTTAAAGTTGGTATAAGTAAGTGGTTTATCCACTTAAGTCCTTTGTAATTCTGTTTATCTATAACAACGTATCTCATTTTTAATGCTTGTCTTAATTGCATAAATGAATGAAACATAATTGGAATCATACGCATAGATGCCATGAAAGCATATGCTATTTTGGGCTTTACTTTTAAATGTTGCATAAAGCTGTAGAACACAAAAATGATTTGTGAAGTAAATGGTATTACCATGCCATAGAATGAAATCACTAAAGTACGCATTGTAACATGTAGCCCTCTTAAAATACTTTCTTCGGTAATATGAATTAAACCAAATTTGAATATTGTATGTTCTCCCGTTCCATAAAAAATCATAAATAATGAAGAGGTAAGACCAAAGAATAGTGTCATTCCCACAACGATTAATAATGGTAACCATCGAACACCACTCATAGTGATTAAATATATAAACATGATGATGGTTAAATACAACATGAAATCAAAATTATGAATAAATATAGCATAGAAAAATAATAAAATGCCTAAAGTGATTTTAGTCAAAATATTAACATGATCTACAAAGGAGTGGTATTTTTTCCAATTATTGACCATCTAAATCACCACCACTAACTAACAATGTATTGTCTTGAACGTTTAGGACCTTCGTAGCATATTGTTTAATAATTTCTTGTTCATGTGTAATCATTAAAATAGTTTGTCCTGATTGAACTCTGTTATTAAATAATTTTAAAAGTTCAAATGTATTATGACTATCTAAACCAAATGTCGGTTCATCTAATAGAATAATCTCCGCATTCGTACTCAGTGCAGTTGCAACACTGAGTCTCTTTTTTTGTCCAATAGATAGTTCAAAAGGATGTTGATCTTTAACATGATACAGTCTTAATAGATTTAACATGTCAGTTGTTTTTTGATGTGCCGACGCTTTGTCTTGATACATATAATTAATTAAAATTTCATCATAAACTGTTAGTTCAATAAACTGGAGTTCTGGGTTTTGATAGACAAAAAACATATTTCTCGCTGCATCTTTTACTTTTTTTAATGGTTTATCTTTGAAATAAACGGTGCCATTATATTTAATCAATTGCATTAATGATTCTAATAGTGATGTTTTGCCTGAGCCATTTGGGCCAGTAAGTGCTATCCATTCACCTTTGTTCACAGTTAAATCATCGATATGAATCAATGCTTCTTTATTTCGTAAAACTTGCAATTGTTGTGCTTTAAGTAGCGTTTTGTGTGATGTTTCAATTGGCTTAAAACTTGGCGCATATGACCAAGAATAAGGATGCCAAACACCGTATTCATTTAATATATCAATGTGGTTATCTAGAATATCTTTAGGTGTACTATCATGTGTAATGACGCCTTGATCATTCATTACGATAATACGATCGACATAGTTCCAAATATAATCGACTTTATGCTCAACGATAACAACAGTTTGATGTTCCCAATGTTCGATAATTAAATCCCATAATTGTTTAGTTGATTGAGCATCTAACATTGCAGTTGGCTCATCTAAAAAGAGGGTGTTTGATTTTTGTAATAGTATGGAAGCAATGGCTAACTTTTGTTTCATACCGCCACTTAGTCGATTAACATGCATAGATGGATCAGCATTGAGATGAACATCTTTCATAGATTTTAATATAAGGTCATCCATTTTTTCTGGTTGTATGTTCATATTTTCAAGTACGAAAGCTAATTCTTCTTTAATTTTCGGCATACAAAACTGCGTATCAGGATCTTGGAAGATAACACCGGGAAACGGATCTATGTTTATTTCATCTATCTTCATCGGTATATCAAGTGATCTTGGTATAATACCACTCAATACATTGAGTAGAGTGCTTTTTCCTGAACCGCTTGGACCGAGTAAAAGCACTTTTTCTTTATCATTAATGTTTATATTTAAATTTTTTAATATGATGCGATCGTCGTCTGGGTATTTAAGTCTTAAATTTTTAAGTGATAACAATTGAGAAACTCCTATAATAAGTCATAGTCTTTTTTAGATGAAGGTCTAAACAATTTCGTAACACCAGTTTTATCTAGTGATTTTACAATAGCGTAACCAAGTGCTCCACCAACGATAGCGCCGCTTAAAATTCTAATTGTAAACATTAATATGACGTTCCATGTTGCAACATCACTTAAATAATTGTAGAACCAATCAATAGGTAATGTGATAATACTTGCCGCAATCCCTGCAATAACGGCTACTGATAATTTTCTTGATTGATATCGTACTGCTAAGAATACGAGTTCACAAGCTAACCCTTGCAAAATTGCATAAACAAATGTGGGAATATCGAATTGTCCTAATACAATTGTTTCACCAGCACCAGCAGCAAATTCGGCAATTAAAGCGACACCTGGTTTTTGAATGATTAAATAGGTAACGATTGCTGCAATGAACCATAGTCCATATACTGATTGTTCTAAATGCAATCCTAAAGGTTTCAACACTTCATAAGGTATCCACAAAAATTTATAAATGATTGCAAATACGGCACCAATTAAAACGGTTACTAAAATATCTGATAATGTTAATTTTTTTACCATGACTATATCTCCTTTTGTATAAAAAATGTGCACTCCTATATCTAGATAGAAGCGCACAGAAAATTGTAATCATAAAATAAAAAAATATTAATTGAATGTTCACGAACACTTTCCTACGCTAGTATCATCTAGATCAGGTACAAAGGGTTCAGACCTTTTCATGTCTGTCTCAGTTTAAAACACCCCTAGTGCATATATTGAATTGTTAACACAACGATAAGACTAATTTTGTAATTTGTCAATATGGATATTGGAATGAATACAAAGAAAACTTATGGATAGACCTGTAAAATTAAACAAGTTATGCCATAAGTTTATTTATTTCTTAATATGATTAAAGTCATTATTCGAAAGTATCTTGAATATTTTCTTTAGTTTCTTCTTGACCCTTTTTATTTTTTTCTTTTGATTCTTGCTCTTGTTTTTTTGCTTTTTCTGCTTCGTCTTTATGATTTTCATTATGAGACATAATAACACTCCTTTATAATGTGTGATATTATTGTATACCCAACTAGTTATATATTTTAAACTTCTGACTAGTACTTGGGACTGATTTTCAATATAATTAAAGACAATTGAAATTGAAACAATTATAATGTTCAATGAGGTGAAGAACATGGCTATAAAGAAAAAGAGCTGGGAAGTTCATTTTAGTAGAATTATTGGGATATTTATCGTAATCACAGGATTACTTATTTTATTCAATGCGCCACGTATTAAAAACTATAATATAAAAGATTCAAACGATATCCATATTCGAAATATTTTGGACTTTTTTGTAGCTTTTTTTGATGAACTTGTACGCATAATGCATTATTATATTGGCGGATTTCCAGTCGTATCTGCCATCATTATCATTTTATTTGGGATATTTGTACTGTTAATAGGTCGTACGTTAAGAAGAACAACTAATTATGATTACGATATTTCTATTTTTTATATTGGTTTAACCATTGTACTTATGATTGTTATAATGATGACGATGTTTCAAGTGTATAGTTTTGCATCATTTCTATTTATAATTCCTTTTGGAATTCATATTGGTTATGTCGTTTATAAAAATGAATTAAATCCAAAATATCGTAAAAAACACTATTTATGGATTATTGTCTCGTACGGCATTTGTTATTTTATTTCACAATTTGCAATGAATCATAATATTGATGCGAATAATGTAAAACCAATTGATGTTATGAGTGTTAATTTATTCTTTATTCTTTTATGGTGTTTTAGTCAGATGTCAGTCTGGATTAGTTTATATTTAAGAAGAGCTTTACCTGTCAGCGACGAAGATATTGAAATGATTAATGAAGAAAAATACTCCAGAGTTAAAAATAACAAGATTGCAAGCAAAGTATTTAGCATGTCTCAAACATTTTACGGTAAATTACAAAATTTAAAACAGACAACATTAGAAAAATATAACTCTGAAGAAGTAAAGGCTAAGAGACATCGACGAAATAATAAATGGAAAGAAATCGTTAAAATCGAAGACGAAGACATTCCTAAGTGGATGAGAAGACCGAAGTGGTTAAAGAAAAGTTATATAGAATGGATAGCAACAGCGGTATTATTCTTGTTTACTTCAATCGAATTTAATAATAGAAATGGATTATTCCTATCTGGTGAATGGAAACTTTCACAAATTCAATATGTGTTTGAGTGGTTAACGTTATTTATTTTAATGTTACTTATCATTTTATATGCATATTATAATTACACGACAAATTACAAGAATAAACATAATTATGGAAAGCTGTTTGTTATTTCTGCATTATTCTTTGAATTTGTTACTACATTTTTAGTGTCTTCTATTCAGACATCACAATTCTCAGTGTTTATAACACCGATTTCATTTATTTTAGTATTATTTGTAACACCAGCATTTATTATTCATTTAAGAAAAAAATTCTAAATATATTTTCTACAAAATCTCTTAACTTGTGAGTTGTTATTTAACAAGTTAAGAGATTTTATTTATTTTTTATGTAAGTATAACCAATAAATTATAAGCACTTATTAAATTT
>NZ_PPQZ01000003.1 GCF_002902525.1 Mammaliicoccus stepanovicii | reverse complement strand
AATCTATTTTTAATATAAATAGATTTCTGTCCCGCCCTTTTTTATAAAAATTTTATAAGATATGCTTGCATTTGTAATACAACTTTATTAAAATAAAGATAATGATAATCATTATCAATTAAAGAGGAGAAAATTGTTCAATGGGTAAATTTTTAATGCGTCTAGATGTTTTGATCATAATGTTAATTATTGCAACTTTCTTCTCAATTTTTATTGGTGTTTCTGAAGTTAAACCGTTTCACATTTTTAATTTGTCTGATGAAGAAAAGAATATTCTTGTTGCTAGTAGGATACCTAGAACAATAAGTATCATTATTTCAGGTAGCTGTTTAGCTATAAGTGGGTTAATTATGCAACAACTTACAAGAAATAAATTTGTATCACCAACTACAGCTGGAACAATGGACTGGGCGAGATTGGGTATATTAATTGCGCTTATCGCATTTCCAGATTCAAATATTTTGTTGAAATTGCTTTTTGCTACTTTGTTAAGTTTGTTTGGAACATTGTTATTCATGCAAATTCTTCAGAGAATTCAATTCAAGGATGTTATTTTTATTCCACTTGTAGGTATTATGCTCGGTAATATTGTGTCTAGTTTTTCAACTTTCGTAGCACTAAGAACAAATGCAGTTCAAAGTATTGGTAACTTTATGCAAGGCAATTTTTCGATTATAACAAGTGGTCGGTATGAAATACTTTTTATAAGTATTCCATTACTTGTACTCGCATACATATACGCTAGTAAATTCACGATTGCGGGAATGGGCAAAGATTTCAGTGTGAATTTAGGATTAAATTATCAAAGAACCGTCAATATTGGATTAACGATTACAGCTGTCATTACAGCACTAGTCGTTGTTACAGTCGGAATGATGCCATTTTTAGGATTAATTATCCCAAATTTAATTTCTATATTTAGAGGAGATCATTTGAAGAATGCATTACCTCACACAGCAGTATTTGGTGCATTATTTGTGATGATTTGTGATATTTTAGGCAGATTGATTATTTTTCCTTATGAAATTACAATTGGCTTAACAATTGGTGTAATTGGTAGTTTTATCTTTATAGTTTTATTGATGAAAGGAAGAACTAGAAATGTTTAATAAATTAACGCCATCTAAGAAAATCATCCTTTTATCAATTATTACCTTGCTAATAGCATCTTTGTATTTATTCTATAATTTAAATCCCAAAATATTAGAATACCAATTAACAGGCCGCATAAGAAAATTCATTGCCATGCTTTTAGTAGGAGGAAGCATAGCGGTTTCTACTGTCATCTTTCAAACAATAACGAATAATAGAATTTTAACGCCATCTATTATTGGGCTAGATGCTGTATATATGTTTATTAAGACTGCTATTATATTTTTCTTTGGTTCTACATCAGTAGTAGCGCTCAATAGTCAATTGAACTTTGTGATTACGTTAATTGGCATGATTTTATTTAGTTTGTTACTTTTTCAAATTTTATTTAAGTCTAAAGATCAAAATGTATTTTTCATATTGTTGTTAGGAATTGTGTTTGGAACATTTTTCTCGAGTTTATCTAGTTTTATAGAGATGATGATTGACCCGGAAGAATTTTTGTCAATTCAAAGTGCCATGTTCGCAAGTTTTAGTGCTATAAATGAAAAACTACTTATGATTTCTGGCGTGATATTGCTCATGATGATCATGATAGCATTTAAATTTAAATCTTATTTAGATGTCTTATCTTTAGGTCGTGATCATGCTATTAATTTAGGTGTTCATTATGCAAATGTAACAAGGTGGTTAATGGTTATGGTAGCCCTACTCGTTACGATTTCAACTGCATTAGTAGGCCCAATCACATTTTTAGGATTATTGGTCGTAAATTTAGCCCATGAATTTATGAAAGAACTAGAACATAAATATATATTACCTGCTGCGATATTGATTAGCTGGGTGAGTTTATTTTTAGGTCAATGGATTGTTGAACATGTCTTTGAAGGTACTACTGAAATTAGTATCATGATTAATTTTATAGGAGGCATATACTTTATATTCTTAATATTAAAGGAGCGAAATGCAGCATGATAAAAGTAGAATCATTAACGAAAACTTACCAACAATGTAAAGTAGTTGATAATGTAGATATTGAAATTGAAAAAGGTCAAATCACTTCGTTTATTGGACCAAATGGTGCAGGAAAGAGTACTGTACTTTCTATAATTAGTCGATTATTAGAACAAGATAATGGAAATATTAAAATCGATAATAAAGATATTTCGACAATGAAAAGTAATGATTTAGCCAAAAAGTTAGCGATTTTAAAACAATCAAATCATACAGAACTCAAAATTACTGTAAGACAGCTCGTTAGTTTCGGAAGGTTTCCATATTCAAAAGGAAAACTAAAGAAAGAAGACCATATTATGATAGATAAAGCACTAGACTATCTAGGGTTACGTGACATACAACATAAATATTTAAGCGAATTATCAGGAGGACAGCGACAACGTGCATATATAGCTATGACCATTGCTCAAGATACTGAATATATATTGTTAGACGAGCCGTTGAATAATTTAGACATGAAACATTCTGTACAAATTATGAAAATATTAAGAAGACTCGTTAAAGAAATGAATAAGACGATTGTTATAGTCATTCATGATATTAATTTCGCTTCTTGTTATTCAGATAAAATCATCGCAATTAAAGATGGCAAAGTAGAAATTTCTGGAACTAAAAATGAAGTCATCAATGAGCATGTATTAAGTAAAATATATGATTTAAATATTAAGATCGAGAATATTAATGGCCAACGCATATGCGTGTATTTTGATAATGAATTTATTGCAGCTGAAGAAATACAAACATTAGCCATGTAACATCAGACATTGAAAGGAGTGATGCTTGATATTTTTAATGTATATATTAGAACACTTTATGACAACACCAAATTTTAAGGAGAATCCATATCAATGAAAAGAGCATTTAGTTTTATATTAATTACATTATTATCAATTGTACTCGTAGCTTGTGGAAATGATTCTAACAACAAAGAGAAACAAACATCTAAAGAAGATACGAAAAACAAACCTAAAACTATTGAAATACAATCAAAATATCAAGTACGTGGTAAGAAAGATGACGGAAGCGATGCTAAAAGTGTTAGCGAGAAAGTGACAGTTCCTACAAACCCTAAAAAAGTAGTCGTACTAGACTATGGTGCATTAGATACGATTGAAGCGTTGGGCGCTAAAGATGTAGTGAAAGGCGTACCTAAAGGAGAAGGTAAAGCAACATTACCTAAATTCTTAGATGAATTTAAAGATGATAAGTACATAAATACAGGTTCACTGAAAGAAGTAAACTTCGATAAAATTGCAGAGATTAATCCTGATTTAATTCTATTCTCAGGTCGAACATCAGGTACTGAAGTTCAAGATGAATTGAAAAAAGCAGCACCAGATGCAGCAAGATTATATGTCGGTGCAGATGATAAAAATTACTTGAATTCAATCGAAGAAAACACAACAAACTTAGGTAAAATATTCGAGAAAGAATCGAAGGCAAAAGCGTTAAACAAAGACCTTAAAGATAAAGTTAAAGAAGTGAAAACAAAAGCAAGTAAATCAAATGATAAGGCGATGTATTTACTTGTTAATGAAGGTGAATTATCAACATTTGGTCCGGGGTCACGTTTTGGTAGTTTAATTTATGACACATTAGGATTGAAACCAAGTGCTAAAGACGTTAAAGTAGCTGGTCACGGACAACCAATTAGTTATGAATATATTACTGAGAAAAACCCAGATATTATTTATGCAATGGATAGAGGCAAAGCGATAGGTGGTAAAGAAACATCTAAAGCAGCATTATCTAATGATGTCATTAAAAATGTAAAAGCAATTAAACATCATAACGTTGTACAAGTTGATCCACAATTGTGGTATTTATCTTCTGGTGGTGTAAGAACGACTGTGAAGCAAATTGATGAAGTTATGAAGGGATTAAAGTAATAAATTATAGTTATATAATAAAAACACCTGGAACTTCCTTCGTTTCAGTATTAATTAACACGAGAAAATCATGATAAAAAATGATTTCCTCGTGTTTTATTATGAATGTATAGTTCTTCTGAGTCATTTATTAAATATGGAGTCCGAAATGGTGGAAGTCATGGAATAACTCAGAAGTTAATCCAAGAGATGGTGTAAGTCACGGAATAACTCAGAAGTTAATCCAAGAGATGGTGTAAGTCACGGAAGAACTCGGCAGTTAATCCAAGAGATGGGCAAAGTTATGGAATAAGTCGGCAGTTAATCCAAGAGATGGGCAAAGTCATGGAATAAGTCGGTAATTAATCCACAAGATGGTGTAAGTCATGGAATAAGTCGGCAGTTAATCCACAAGATGGTGTAAGTCATGGAATAACGCAGTAGTTAATCCATGAGATGGTGTAAGTCATGAACCTAGGAAATCAATCTACAAGTAAAGATATAGCGAAAAATAAAAAAGCAGTAGAATTTCAGATAAGAATCTGATTTTCTACTGCTTTTTAAAGTTCGTCTCAGGTATTTTTATGAAAAATTAATACTAATCTACGGGTTCACCTATTATGCGAACTTCGCGTTTAAGTTCAATATCAAATTTTTCTTTAACAACTTTTTGTACATGCGCAATAATTTGCTCATAATCTGTTGCGGTTCCGTTATCAACATTTACGATGAAACCTGCATGTTTCTTTGAAACTTCAACACCACCGATTCTATGACCTTGTAAACCCGCTTCTTGAATAAGTTTACCTGCAAAGTGATTAGGTGGTCGTTGGAATACACTTCCACATGAAGGGTGCTCTAAAGGTTGCTTATCTTCTCGACGTTGTGTTAAATCATCCATTGTCGCTTGAATAGTATGAATATCTCCAACTTCTAATTTGAAAGTTGCTTCTAATACAACGAGATGTTTACGTTGAACAATACTCGTTCTGTAATCTAACTCTAAATCTTCGCCTTGGATAATATGTAGTTCACCTGTATCATCAATTGCTTTTATATGATCAATACAATCTTTAACTTCTCCACCATAAGCACCAGCATTCATATATACGGCTCCACCGACTGATCCTGGAATACCACATGCAAACTCTAATCCTGATAAATGATGGTCTCTAGCACGTCTTGATACATTGATGATTGCAGCGCCACTCCCGCAAGTTATAGATTGATTGTTTACACTAATTTGATTGAATTCTAAAAGACTAATAACGATACCTCTAATACCGCCATCTCTAATAATAATGTTTGAGCCATTCCCTAAAAATGTTAATGGAATTTGATTGTTATAAGCTAATTTTACGATTTTTTGGACTTCTATATGTGAAGTTGGTGACAAATAAAAATCAGCTTTACCTCCTGTTTTAGTGAAAGTATATTTTTTTAAAGGTTCATCTACTTTAATTAATGATTGAGGTAGGAATGATAATAATTCCTTTAATATAGTTTGATTATCCAACGTTCGACGTCCTTTCTTTATTATGATCTTATATTGATTATATCAATATTTGTAATCATATGCGATTCTCTTTGTGTTGATGCTTCGATATAAGGTCTTCAAACCACTGTTGTTTACTATTTTCATATATTTTAATGCTTGTCGCATTGGACAAAGCTTCGCATTTAAAAGATTGAAATGCTTCTATTATAGATGTGTGATCAGATAAAAGTCGCTCCACAGTTAAATAATCATATAACATCTGACTATTTTGTTCAACAATGTGTAAACGAGCGATTTGTTTAAGTGAAATCATATCTTCGAATTGAGCCATCATGACTTTTTTCTTATATTGATGATGTAATCTATATATTTGATGGTAGTTGAGTCTTTTTTCATCTAAACTTGTGATATCATGTAATGATTTAACTGTAACAAGCACATCTACAATTGGTTCAGTTTCATAATATGTTTGTTTTGTACCACCTATATGATAAACATTTTGAACAGGTGTATCTAATAAATGTATTAATAGTTGTTGAATATTGATATAATTTGGTTTAAAATCATCTGATGATTGTAATTGAATAAAGGATTGTGGTTTTTTTAACATAAAAATTCCTTTCATATAAGTATTTGAAAGTTAATGTAACATTTTAATTATCCATGAAATTATGTATAATACAAGTGAAATAGAGGTGCAACGATGAAAATAAAATCACTTTACATAATGTTGTTTATTCTTGTATTGATTTTGGTAGCGTGTAGTAATGAAATTGATTCTGATTTAAAAAAATATAAACGTGAAATGAAACCATTATATAATAAAGAGGATGCAATTAAAAATGATATTGGAACACTTAATTTAGAACAATTAGACCAATTAATAGGTACGGAAGTAACTGTTGAAAAACAAGATGAGTTAAATCAATTTCAAAATAAACTTGAAGAAGATATATTACCAGAAATAAAGGATTTAAGAAAACAAGTTAAACATATTGATACTAAGACAGATGAAGTGAAAGAAGTCCAAGATATTTATATTCATAATGTTAAGCATAAAGAGAATATCATTTCAGAATTAAACAAGTATGTCACTTTATTTAAGCAATCTATACATTCAAATGAAAAGATTTTACAATACACGAAAGTGTTCGAACAGAATAAATCTGATGCAGAGAAAAATGCAAAACTCGCTAAAAATAATCCCGATGATAAAGAGGATTATGAGTCTTTAGTTACAGTAATTGATAAAAATAGCGAAGAATTAAGTGGGAAAGCAAAATTTTTAAATGAAACACATTCTGCAAATGAGAAGTCTGACTATATTGATGATGAAGTAGTACCTATATTTAAGAAAGATATTAAATCATTGAATCAATTAAATATTTCGTCCAATAAAGTGAATAGAATGAGACAGTCACAAATTGAGATGTATTATACATTAATTAAATATTATCAAGAAAGAAAAAACAGCATCATGATTGAAGATAAACTTCAAAAAATAGCAGCACCAAGTAGCATCAACACACAGTTGACAACATTAGGTAGAGATGAAAAATACGAAAAAGCAATAAATAGACTGGAAAAATAAATACACACACCGTAAAGTTATCAATACTTTTTAACGGTGCGTGTATTTTATTTATTCTTATTATCGGTGGACTTATTTTTATTCGTTTTTGATAAGTAAATATTTTTACCAACGAGAGAAATAAGCCAAATAAAGAAGGCAACAATTAAGATATATGATAATGCAGGTTGATTTTTAAAATCGAATAAAAACAGTATAGATATAATGAGTAAACATGCATTTATCGTATCAATCATGCCCCATCTTTTTATAAGAATAGGTGTAGCAGATTTTGTCAAAATGATCACCTCCAAGACATAATTATAGTATACCAAAAATAAGTTGTGGTTAATATTATGGAATACGGGTAAAGATATATAAGATAAAATAGAATTTGCCATATATAAGGATAGATGTTATAGTTTTCAATTGTATTGGTTAAATTACGATAGAGGTGAATTAAAATGGTCGTGAAATTAACTTCCATCGATCAATTTGAAAAAGTACTCAATGATAATCCAAACGTATTTGTTATGAAACATAGTAGTACTTGCCCAATTTCGGCAAGTGCATATGATCAATTTAATAAGTTCTTATATGAGAGAGATATGGATGGATACTACTTAATTGTACAAGAAGAAAGAGAATTATCTGATTATATTGTTAACAAAACTGGCGTTAAACATGAATCTCCTCAAGCTTTTTATTTTGTAGACGGGAATGTAAGCTGGAATGAGAGTCATGAAAATATCACAGTAGCAAGTTTATCGAAAGCAGAAGAATAAAATTTGGCAAACAGTCTTTAGAGACTGTTTGTTTTTTTGTTAAATATGAAAAAAACAAGTATAATGAAATATGATAAAAAGCATGAGGTGAAAATTATGAGAGTATTAGTTGCAATGGACGAGTTTGACGGTATATTATCTAGCTACCATGCAAATAGATTTGTCGAAGAAGCAATAAAGACTCAATTGACTGAAGCGGATATCGTTCAAGTCCCTTTATTTAATGGTCAGAGAGAAGTAATGGATTCTATATTATTATGGCAATCTGGAACGAAGTATTCAGTAGACCATCACGATGCTTATATGAAAGCTAAAACTTCTTCATATGCAGTGACAGAGAATAATATTATTGTTATAGAAGCTGGAAAAGTATTAACTTCTGATGAAGATATAGCAAGTCCACTTAATACGTCTTCATATGGATTAGGCGAAATGTTGTTAAGCGCACTGACTGAAGATAAACAAGACATGATTATTTCAGTAGGAGATGTCCATAGTTATGATGGTGGAATAGGGATGTTACAAGCTTTAGGTGCGAAATTCTATGACGCCGAAGGTATGTTAATCGATGTGCGTGAAGGTGCTAACAAGATTAAATATATTAGAACGATTGATTTATATGATTTAGATAAGCGATTGAAAGACAAAAATATTAAAGTCATTACAGATTTTGAATCGAAATACTATGGTAAAGCTAGTAGAGTCATGAAAGAACATGAATTAAACCAAATTAGTTATAATGATGCAGTATCTATAGATAATGCGATGTGGTATATTAGCGAATTGTTCAAGAGCCAACATCGTATACTATTAGGTAAACCAGAACGAGGCGGAGCAGGAAGCGGGATAGCCGCGGTTTTGAATACATTATATGATGCAGAACTTGTTACTGGTGGAGATGTCGTTAATGAATTAACATATCTTGATAAGTTAATTAGCCAAGCTGATTTAGTCGTATTTGGTGAAGGGTTAAATCCGAATCAACAATTACTAGAAACAACATCAGTACGAATAGCTGAATTATGCCAAAAACATCAAAAATTAAACATCGCTATTTGTGCAACTGATGAAAAATTTGATCATTATGTAGAACAAGATACAACCGCAATGTTTAAAGTGTTAAATAAAGATCAATATACGATGAGTGACTTTGAAATGGGTATCATGTTAAGACATCTTACAACACAAGCATTAAGATTATTAAAATCAAACTTAAATACTAAATAAATTAAAGGTCCGAGACATTTATGTTTGTCTCGGACCTTTGTCTGTATATCAATTGTTATCGTTACGCTTGTTTTTCAAATTCTGATACGATCCCAACTATCATTTGCACGGCTTTCTCCATTACATCGATTGATGCATATTCGAATGGACCATGGAAGTTTGCACCGCCTGTAAATAGGTTTGGTGTTGGTAATCCCATATAAGATAATTGTGAGCCATCTGTACCACCACGAATTGGTTCAATGATAGGTTTAATACCTAATGATTGAATTACTTTTTCAGGGATATCAATGAGTTCTGGATGAGGTTTGATTTTTTCACCCATATTAAAGTATTGATCTTTAAGTTCTACTCTAATTAACTCTGAATCATATTGCGAATTTAATAAAGTAGCAATATCGAGTAAGTGATTTTTTCTTCTTTCGAATTGTGATTGATCATGATCACGAATGATGTAATGTAAAGTTGTTTCTTCTACTGTTCCATTCATATTCGTTAAATGATAGAAACCTTCATACCCTTCAGTATGTTCTGGTACTTCATCTTTTGGTAACTGATCATTGAATGCCATTGCTAAAGTATTAGCATTCACCATAACATCTTTAGCAGATCCTGGATGAACATTCACACCTTTAACTGTTACGGTTGCAGATGCAGCATTGAAACTTTCAAACTGTAACTCGCCTTCAAGACTACCGTCTAACGTATAAGCAAAGTCTGCATTGAAGCGCTCAACATCGAAATGATGTGGTCCTCGACCAATTTCCTCATCAGGTGTAAAGCTAAATCTTATATCACCATGCTTAATTTCAGGATGCTCAATTAAGTAAATAATGGCTTCCATAATTTCAACAACACCAGCTTTATCATCTGCACCAAGTAATGATGTTCCATCAGTAGTCATTAATGTATGACCAATAACATCTTTAAGTTGAGGGAACGTTGTTGGGCTAAGTACTTTATCTGTTTGACCAAGCTTTATATCTTGCCCATCATATTGCTCTATCACTACTGGATTAACGTTACTCGCGTTATAATCTGGAGATGTATCTATATGAGCAAGTAAACCGATTGTTGGTACTTTCTTATTTGTATTAGAAGGCAATGTTGCCATAAGGTAACCTTTGTCATCAACAGATACTTCAAGGTTTAATGCTGAGATTTCTTCTTTGAGTAAATGAATTAAGTCCCATTGTTTTTCTGTTGAAGGTGTTACGTCGCTTGTAGGGTCAGCTTGCGTGTCGATTTTTACGTATCGTTCCAATCTATTAATTAGGCTTTGTTTCAAAGTGCTCGCTCCTTTTTGCATCTATTTATTTCATTATTATACGCTTTTTTGCTTCTTTGACGCAAAGGAATGCTTTGAACGCATATAGATTTGGAAGATGATTTCAGAACATAATATTCCGAATGCTATCGCGCCTGATATAAGCGTCGCTTGTAAAGTAGTGTTAATTGCTACATCATAATTGTTTATAACGAGGTTTTTAGTTGCGTCATACGCAAGACCTCCTGGTACTAAAGGAATGATTCCAGCAACAATAAAGATGATCATAGGGCGTTTATAATATCGACTCATGATGTGGCTCATTAATGCTAAAGCGAAACTGCCATAAAATGACGCTTGAACTTTATCTATCCCAAAATCAAGTGAGACTGTATAGATCATCCATCCTATTGTACCAACTACGCCACATGCTATTAATAGTCGCTTAGGTGCGTTAAATATGACCGAGAAAAACAATGTTGCTGTAAAACTTAATAATATTTGATAAATATAATCTAACATTTAAAGCACCTCCTTAACTAAGTAATAATACAATTGCAACGCCAGCACCTATAGCAAAAGCTGTTAATGCCGCTTCAACACCTTTTGATATTCCTGCTAATAGCTGACCTGCCATTAAATCACGAATCGCATTTGTGATGAGTACACCAGGTACTAATGGCATAACAGAAGCAATTGTAATCAAACTTAAATTGACACCTATAAAGAAATTAACACTTATGGTCGCAATCGTTGCAATGATGAGTGAACTAATAAATTCTGAAAAGAATTTAATACGAATCGTATTATGTACGAATGACATCGTTAAATAACCAGTACCACCAGCAATAAATGATGGGATAACTTCAGCTTGTTTACCACCAAACATAGGTAAAAAACATGCTGATGCGATAGCTGCCGCTAATACTTTTAACCAAAATGGAAACTGCAATGAAGCATGGTGCAAATGAATTAACTCTGATTTTGCTTCATCTATAGTTAATTCGTTATTTGTAATTTTTCTTGAAATTTGGTTAGTTAAAGAGATTTTTTCAAGATCAGTTGTACGCTCATCTATTCTAATTAATCTCGTATTTGTTCTGTCATTAAGAGAGAAAATAATAGCAGTAGAAGTTACAAAGCTATGTGTGTGTTCTAAACCATAACTCGTTGCAATTCTTGTCATTGTATCTTCAACTCTGTAAGTTTCAGCGCCGCTTTCCAATAGAATGCGACCAGCAGTCATGACAACATCAATTATTTTATTCTCATCTATAATAGTGAAGTCTTGTATTTCTTCCATAATAACCTCCAGTTTCTTAATCTATAAAAGCAAAAACAACCAACATGATTGTTGAGAGATTTATATTAAATTTAACATATATTTGATTATCCTCCTCGTAGCAGGAGGTGTCTACCTAAAAACATAGACAAACCTGAAAAAATCAAGAGATTTTATTCAGGTTTGTCCATTTTATCCAGCGCGTTCAAATTTATGATTAGCTGTATGTTTATAATTTGATAATCGGGTTAAACATTACTTTATTTTGACCTTGTAACTTTGCTTCGTGCAACATATCATCTGCATCTTTAAATACGCGACGTTTTGATTTGTTGTCATCTTCTGTTAAATAACCTACACCAATAGATACAGAAAGTTTTATTGTTTCTTTATTTGGCAAATGGAATGTTGATTGCTGAACGCTATCTCGAATACTTTCAGCTAATTTAATGGCACTATCTAAAGATTCACCCATTAATATAATGGAAAATTCTTCTCCACCATTTCTGAAAGCTTTAACACCATGAGGTAAGTAGTTTATTAATAACTGGGACATTTGTTTTAGAACAGCATCACCAGATTTATGAGAAAATTCGTCATTAACATCTTTGAATCCATCAATATCTATTAATAATAATGCCATAGACTGGTTGTTTTCTGTTACTAACTCAGTTGTATGATTTAAATAACGGTCAAATTCTTTTACGTTACCTAAACCTGTTAAATAGTCTATAGATTCTTCATTTTCATAGCGGGATATTAAATTTTTAAGTATCCATATATCACGATAAACACTAGCACTTACAATGCTTAGAATAAATGAAATGGGTACTAGAAACAACCATTCATTTAGCCATGAATCTGGGTTTGAAAAGATTAATGTTATAGCAATAATAATAATACTAATTAAATATAGTAGTTGTATACAAACGAAGTCACTTTGTTTAAGAAATGGACCAATAACGCCAATAACAACAGCTATGATTAATAGGTGTAGATTATCTAAAAATGGTGTTCCAAAAGCGAAAATATCTACGAGTATAATCACGCCTGCACTTAAAAGGGTGTAGAATAAATTTGTGAATCTACCTAAAAAGAGTAACGGTATAAAACCTAAAGATATCTCATAGTTATGAAGTTGAATTGGATTAGAAATTAATAATATAGATACACCTGTCATTAAAAGGGTTATGTAATTTTGTGAAAAAGTCACAGTTCTTGTTTCATTATATTGTATACGATGGTATAGGTAAAATGCTGCAATCGTGACTGAAATATTAAATATAATTGCTTGTATCATTTAGCACCATCCTTCTTTTAGTAAGCCATATGATATTGTAATCTATTAGATTGCTTTTGTCACGATATTAAAGGATATTTTGTAAAAAAAGTTTCATTTTTCACAATCACACTTGGAATATAATTTTAAAAACGATATACATCTATGATAAACTATTGTTTTTATAGCATGAAACAAAAATTTTTGCTATTCTAAAAGTAATGTTTAATTACATTTGTTTCTTCAATCATAAGACGAAGGTGAATCTATGTTTACTTTGCAACTCATTTTATTAACAATGATTGTCAGCTTAATACTTACACCGCTAGTTATCGTGCTATCTAAGAAAATAGGTGCAGTTGATATGCCTAACATTAGAAAAGTACATACAAAGCCAGTATCTGTATTAGGTGGATCAGTTATTTTATTATCATTTCTCATAGGATTATGGTGGGGTAAACCCGTAGAACATGAAACGATTCCTATTATATTAGGTGGTATTACGATTTACCTTATTGGTTTAGTGGATGATTTATACGATATGAAACCACTTGTTAAACTTGCAGGTCAAATTGCTGTTTCATTAATTGTTGTACTTAATCATATAACACTTGACTTTATAACGCTTCCATTCGGTATTGTTATTGAATTTGGTATCTTCAGTATACCTATGACGATATTCTGGGTAGTTGCTGTTATGAATGCCATTAACTTAATAGATGGATTAGATGGTCTAGCTTCAGGTATTTCTTGTATCGCATTAGTAACGATTGGTTTTATCGCGATATTACAACAGAATATTTTTATCATGATGATTTGTAGTGTATTAATTGGTTCCTTATTAGGTTTCTTAGTATTCAACTCTCATCCAGCTAAAATATTCCTTGGAGATAGTGGTGCACTGCTGTTAGGGTATATAATTGGTGTTTTATCATTGCTAGGATTTAAGAATATTACATTAATCTCTTTATTCTTCCCAATGGTTATACTAGCTGTCCCATTTATAGATATGCTATTTGCTGTTATCCGTCGATTACATAATCGTCAATCTATTGTTCAAGCCGATAAGTCCCATTTACATCACAGGTTGTTGGACTTAGGATATACACATAGGCAGACAGTCGTACTTATTTATATGATTGCAATTTTATTTAGTATTTCAAGTGTCATATTATACTTGTCACCACCATATGGTGTATTGATGATGTTCATTATGATATTAATCACGATTGAACTCATTGTAGAATTCACAGGACTCATCAATGTGAATTACAGACCAATATTGAATTTATTAACGAGAACTAGATATAAAAAAGAAGAGCGCTAATGTTAGCGTTCTTCTTTTTTATTGTAAGGGAATGGTAACGCGATCATATCTTGCTTGTTTAATATATATTTCCCTTGATTAATTTCATTTAAAAATGCGATAAATTTTTCTTCATCTGATGCGATGACATGAACAGTATACTTAACTTTGTCAGTATACTCAGTATTTACAAGACTAAATTCTGTTTGCTGTATTTCATGTTCAAAGCGCCCGGTTTGATCATAGTCTATTGTGACTTCAAATGGTATAGCATCTAACAAAATGATACGCCCAATTTCATTGATCACCTGACTAACAGCACTTCCATATGCTCTTATCAATCCTCCAGCGCCAAGTTTAGTACCTCCGAAATATCTTGTTACGACAACAACTACATTGTGAAGTTGTTGTTTTTTTAATACTTCTAACATCGGAACACCTGCTGTTCCGGATGGTTCTCCGTCGTCATTGGCTTTTTGAATAAGCATAGTGGGGCCTATAATGTAACTTGAACAATTATGTGTTGCATCGTGGTGTTCTTTTTTCTTTTGTTGAATAAATGCTTTTGCTTCTTCTTCTGATTCAACTGGTTGAATGCTAGCAATAAAACGAGACTTATTAATAATAATTTCTGTTTCGTGACTTGATTTTATAGTGATGAGACCTTCGGACATAATAATACTTCTCCTTTTACGTCATTATCTGTTACGATTATTATATACTATTGAAAAAAGTCCGGAAAGGAATGTATGAATTGAAAAATAAATTATTACTATTATGTTTATCTGTATGTTTAGTATTAGTTGCTTGTGGTTCCAAAGAAGAAGAGAAGCCTTCAACTGATAATGCTAAAGAAAGTAAAGGTATTTTATTAGATGATAAAGGAAATCCTAAAAAAACAATAAAAGTTAACAAAGATACTGAAAAAGCAGTAAAAGACGTCATCGAACAAAATAGAAAGTCATTGAATGAAGGTAATGTAGAAGCATACATAGAAACGATAGATCATGATTCTAAACATCTTAATGCAAAAGAAGAAGAAAAAGTATTGAAAGATACCCTTAAAAACTATCAATTTGATAAAAAAATTAAAAACATTAAGTTTTTAAAAGAAAAAAATAATGAAGTTGTCGTATTCTATAACGTTGATACTACAGCGCATCCCAAAAATGGTGGGAAAGATGAACAGAAATCATTTAATGAAGTTGTGACACTCGTAAAAAAAGATGGCAAATATAAATACTCTAAAATGTCTCAAGCAGCAATTTAGTTTATAAAGTTCTTTTCAAATAAGACATTATTCGATATGATTAATTTGGAAAAGAATCTAGGAGGATAACTTTATGAAAATTGCTGTTATTACAGATTCAACAGCATATTTAGATGATGCATATTTAACTAAATATAATATTAGAACTGTAGCATTGAATGTTATATTTAGAAGTGAGACGTATAGAGAATTATCGGACATAAGTACGGAAACATTTTATAGTAAATTGAAGAAAGAATCACAACTTCCAACTACCTCTCAACCAGCTATGGGTGATTACGTAGCGTTATTAGAAGAACTAAAAGCAGAAGGATATACAGATGTGATTGCTGTTCATTTATCAAGTGGTATAAGTGGTACTTATCAAAGTGCTTTAACCGCAAACTCAATGGTTGAAGGTATTAAAGTTCATCCGTTTGATTCTGAAATTTCTTGTACTGTTCAAGGTTTTTATGCATTAAAAGCATGCCAATTGATTCAAAACGGTATGACAGTTATAGATAACATCTTAGAACACTTAGAGAATATGAAAGCAATCTCTAATGCATATTTCATAGTTGATGATTTAAGCAACTTGAAAAAAGGCGGACGACTATCAGGTGCACAAGCACTTGTCGGTACGATGTTACAAGTTAAACCAATTTTGCATTTTGTTGATACTCAAATTGTTCCTTATGATAAAGTTAGAACGAAGAAGAGAGCAATGAAAGAAATTGAACAACAAATTGAAAAAGAAGTTGGCGGAAGTAAACATTTATCTATTGTTGTCATTCATGGAAATGATGAAGAAAGCGGGAAGTTATGGAAATCACAAATAGAAAGTAAATTTCCACAAGCAAATGTTATATTGAGTTATTTTGGACCTGTCATAGGGACACACCTTGGTGAAGGTGCACTCGGTATAGGATTTACGACTGAACCTTTAGATTTATCTATATAAATAATACTACAGCACAAAAAGCATATGCTTTTTGTGCTTTTTTATTGGAGGAAAGATGAAATATTACGGTAGAATATGTCACAACTTAGAAAGTATCACAACCGAAAAAATACTAAAGAAAATACCTGGCGTTATGTTTCAAAATAGGAAATATGTATGCAATCAATGCACAAACAAAGATCAGTCATTGTTTATGAAATATTATTGCCATCATTGTCACAAGATGACAGTGTATTGTCGATATTGTATCAATTTAGGTAAAGTTCAAAGTTGTAAAGATATTTATGTTATAGAAAGTCACCATGAAAGAACGAAAGGCTTTTATAATTTAACATTTGAACTAAGTGAGCAACAGCTTATGGCATCTTCAAAAGTTTGTGATGCGATCATACAGTATAAAAATTTATTATTATATGCAGTTACGGGTGCTGGAAAAACTGAAATGATATTTGAAGGTATATCTAAAGCGAGACAAAGAGGAGATAATGTCGCAATAGTATCACCTCGTGTAGATGTAGTGAAAGAAGTGTATTTAAGGCTTAAAGAAGCATTCGAAGATGAAGATATTGATTTGATGTATGAAGGTCAGTTCGCAGAATTTAATAGCACATTTGTTGTGTCAACAGTTCATCAATTAATGCGTTATGAAAATCATTTTGATGTTGTAATTGTAGATGAAGTAGATGCTTTTCCATTAGAAATGGATAATCAATTGATGACAACAATTAGAAAAGCTTCAAGCAAACAATCAAGTCATATATATTTAACTGCAACACCAAATCAGGCATTACGTTCACTGTTTAAAACTTCAGACATCATACAATTACCAGCACGTTATCATAAACATCCATTACCTGTACCGGTATTTATTTATAATAAGATCAAAGAAACTAAACTAAATCATAAATTTTTAAAGACATTGAAATTACAAATAGAACAAGGACGAAAGACGTTTGTGTTTTTTCATGACATTGAATATATGAAAACAGTTTATGCAATATATAAATATCACTTTGCAAGAATAGAATTTGTATCGAGCATCGATGAATTGCGTCATGAGAAGGTGAAGCTATTAAGAGAAAATAAAATAGATATCATCTTTACAACAACAATATTAGAAAGAGGCATAACATTATCAAACCTCGATGTCATTATTGTAAGATCAGATATGTTTACTTCTAGCGCTATCATACAAATAGCTGGCAGAGTTGGTAGAAAAGTTAAACAACCTGATGGAAAAGTTATGTGCTATCACAATGGAATAACTAAAAATATGATCAGAGCTAAACATGAAATAATTCAAATGAATAATCTAGCAAAACAGAAAGGGTGGTTAATATAAATAATTGTCTTATATGCCTTAATCCAATAAATGAGTCCATTCATTTATTAAATTTGTTTCAAAGACCTTTGAATATATGCTCGACATGTAAGGGTAAATTAACGTTTGATGAAAGTGTAGATAGATGCGAACGATGTTTAAAAATATTAGCACAAGAAGAAGTTGAATGCTTAGATTGTCTTTGGCTATCAAACAAATACACGCTAATCAATAAACTGTTTACATTGTATGACTATAAAGGAGTAGTTAAATCACTAATTCATCAATATAAATCGAATGGAGACATCGCACTTTCAGATATATATACTATTCCAAGAAAACTAACATTATCATATGACATTGTGATTCCTGCGCCAATTCATATTAATAAATTAAAGAATAGAACCTTTGATCATGTTGCATATGTTTTGGATAAACAACATATACAATATCAGCAAATCTTCATAACAAAAGAAAGAAGAAAACAATCAGATTTATCTAAAAGGGAACGCGCACATCAGCAAAATCCATTTGAAATAACAAGAGAAATACCATTAGAGAACAAGCGTATATTATTAGTAGATGATATTTATACGACAGGCCTTACAATCCACCAAATGGCGGAACTTCTATTTATGAGAAAAATCAGAAAAGTAGATGCCTTAACATTTGCAAGAGGATAAAAAAATGGTAAAATAGGAGTAGGAAGAAAGACAATAGAAATAGAGCGTTAAAGGAGTCGGTGCTTTATGATCAGATTTGAAATTCATGGTGAAAACATCACAGTAACTGATCCGATAAGAAATTATATTGAGGATAAAGTGAGTAAGCTTGAACGTTACTTCACTAATGTCCCAGAGGCAATAGCTCATGTTAAGATAAAAACTTATCAGGATTCTCGCAGTAAAGTTGAGGTAACTATTCCATTGAAAGATGTTACTTTAAGAGCTGAAGAAAGACATGAAGATTTATATGCTGGAATCGACTTGATAACAAACAAATTAGAAAGACAAGTACGTAAATACAAAACTAAGGTTAATCGAAAGTATCGTGATAAAGGACGAGAAAAGGATGTATTTGCTGCTGGTGTAGAACAATCAGCACCAGAAGAGCCTGAGCAAGATGATAATGAAATTGAAATTATTCGTTCTAAACAATTCGCACTTAAACCTATGGATTCTGAAGAAGCAGTATTACAAATGAATTTATTAGGTCATGATTTCTACATCTTCACTGATGCAGAAACAGATGCTACAAGCATTGTTTACAAACGTAAAGATGGTAAATATGGTTTAATCGAAACATCAATACAATAACGAACATAATTATTAAAGAAACTGATGCAGTAACACTGCATCAGTTTCTTTTGTAATAATAGCTTTTCATTTACATAGGTGGTAATCTTAAATAGTATAAAAATAGTCTAAAAAGTGGTATGATATATTGTTGTAAGATTACTAGTTTCCTAGTTGAAGGAGAGAACAAAATGGGTTTTTTATCAAAAATAGCAGATGGTAACAAACGAGTCGTTAAATCACTCGGAAAGTTAGCAGATCAAGTTATTCATTTAGAAGATGAAATAGCTAAATTAACAGATGATCAATTAAGAGAAAAAACAGAAAAATTTAAAAAAGAATTAGCAGAAATAGAAGATTATTCAAAACAAGAAAAATATTTAGACAAAATTTTACCTGAAGCATTTGCCATTGTAAGGGAAGGATCGAAACGTGTATTCCAGATGACACCTTTCAAAGTTCAAATTATGGGTGGTATTGCAATACATCGTGGCGATATTTCTGAAATGAAAACAGGTGAAGGTAAAACATTAACAGCAACAATGCCTGTATATTTAAATGCGTTAACAGGTAGAGGTGTCCATGTCATTACAGTCAATGAGTATTTGGCGAGCTCTCAAAGTGAAGAAATGGCACAGCTATACAATTTCTTAGGCTTATCAGTAGGGTTGAACTTAAATGCTTATGATACTGACGAGAAGCGAAAAGCGTATGCATCAGATATTACGTATAGTACAAACAATGAACTCGGTTTCGATTATTTAAGAGATAATATGGTTACTTATAAGAAAGATCGTGTTATGAGACCGTTAAACTTTGCCATAATTGATGAGGTCGATTCAATATTAATTGATGAGGCGAGAACACCACTTATTATTTCTGGTGAAGCAGAAAAATCAACTACACTTTATACACAAGCAAATGTATTTGTGAAAATGCTTAAAGATGAAGATGATTTTACTTACGATGAGAAGACAAAAGCAATTACACTAACAGAACAAGGTATTGATAAAGCAGAACGTATGTTTAAAATTGATAACTTATTCGATGTGAAAAATGTTAACTTAATGCATCATATTAATATTGCATTAAAAGCTAATCGTACGATGCTTAAAGATAAAGATTATGTAGTAGATGAAGGCGAAATTATGATTGTTGACCAATTTACTGGTCGTACAATGCCTGGACGCCGTTTTTCAGATGGGTTACATCAAGCCATTGAAGCCAAAGAAGGTTTAGAAATTCAAAATGAATCTAAAACAATGGCATCTATTACTTTCCAAAACTTCTTCAGAATGTACAATAAATTATCTGGTATGACAGGTACTGCAAAGACAGAAGAAGAAGAATTTAGAAATATTTATAATATGACAGTAACGCAAATTCCGACAAACAGACCTATCCAACGTATTGATGAAGCAGATTTAATCTTTGCTACTCAAAAAGGAAAATTTGATGCAGTCGTTAAAGATGTAATTGAATTATACAAAAAAGGTCAGCCTGTTCTGTTAGGTACTGTAGCCGTTGAGACAAGTGAGTATATATCTCAATTATTAAAGAAAAAAGGTGTCAGACATGATGTGTTAAACGCTAAGAACCATGAGCGAGAAGCTGAGATTATATTAAATGCTGGTCAAAAAGGCGCAGTTACAATAGCGACGAACATGGCAGGTCGTGGTACAGATATTAAACTTGGCGAAGGTGTAATTGAGTTAGGCGGACTAGCAGTAATTGGTACGGAAAGACATGAGTCAAGACGTATCGATGATCAGCTTAGAGGTCGTTCAGGTCGTCAAGGTGATGTAGGTAGAAGTAGATTCTATTTATCATTACAAGATGAGTTAATGGTGCGCTTTGGTTCTGAAAGAATGCAATCATTAATGGGTAAATTAGGTATGAATGATGACACACCTATTGAATCTAAAATGGTGTCTAGAGCAGTCGAATCAGCTCAAAAACGTGTTGAAGGTAACAACTTCGATGCTCGTAAACGTTTATTAGAATATGATGATGTATTAAGAAAACAACGTGAAATTATATATGGCGAAAGAAATGACATCATCGAAAAAGATGACGTCCAAGACATTGTTAAAGATATGATTAAATCTTCAGTTGAGCGTGGCGTGAATTATCACTTAGTCGCAAACGAAGAAGAAATCGATTATGAAGCATTATTACATTTCATAGAAGATTCATATTTAAAACCAGATATGCTTAAATTAGATGATATACGTGGTAAAGATTATGAAGATATAGTTGAAGTTGTACTTGAGAAAATTAAACAACAATATCAATCACAAGTTGAAGACTTTGATGATCAAATGTCTGAATTTGAGCGTATGATTGTATTAAGAACAATCGATAGAAAATGGACAGATCACATTGATACAATGGATCAATTACGTACAGGTATTCATTTAAGATCTTACGGACAAATTAATCCTTTACGTGAATATCAAAATGAAGGTCTCGATTTATTTGAAACGATGTTAAATGAAATTGAAGATGAAGTGAGTAAATATATCTTAAAATCTACAATAGATCGTGGAGAACATGTACAACGTGAACAAGTTGAAATTGGTGAAGCTAAACATGCTAGCGCTAACGATGGCAAAGAAAAGGTTAAGCCGAAGCCGATTGTGAAAGATGAACAAGTTGGTCGCAATGATCCTTGTCCATGTGGAAGCGGTAAAAAGTACAAAAACTGTCACGGCCAATCATAAAGGAGTAAGTTTATGGAATTAACTGAAATCAGACAAACACTAAATCAATTTAATGAGAAACTATCTAACATCAGGGGGTCTCTTTGACTTAGAAAACAAAGAGACGAACATTCAAGAATATGAAGAAATGATGGTAGATCCTAGTTTTTGGGATGATCAAAATAAAGCACAAGATATCATTAATAAAAATAATGCATTGAAATCAGTTGTGGAAGACTATCACAGTTTAGAAGCACAAACAGATGACTTGTTAACAACAGTGGAATTATTAAAAGAAGACTATGATGAAGAAATGCATCAATCTCTAGAAGAAGATTTGAAAACTTTAAAGACTGACATTGATCAATTCGAATTAAAACTATTACTTAATGGTGAACATGATGCGAATAATGCAATTTTAGAATTACATCCTGGTGCAGGTGGAACTGAATCCCAAGACTGGGGTGCAATGTTGCTTAGAATGTACCAAAGATATGCAGATCATAAAGGCTTTAAAGTAGAAACTTTAGACTATCAACCTGGAGATGAAGCAGGAATTAAAAGTGTTACGATACTCGTTAAAGGTCATAATGCTTACGGTTATCTCAAAGCTGAAAAAGGTGTGCATAGACTTGTACGTATATCACCATTTGATTCATCTGGAAGACGACATACATCATTTGTTTCGTGCGATGTCACGCCTGAATTCAATAATGAAAAAATTGAAATCGAAGTTAATTCTGAAGATATAACTGTAGATACTTACAGAGCTTCTGGTGCAGGTGGTCAGCATGTTAATACGACAGATTCAGCTGTTCGTATTACGCATCAACCAACCGGAATTGTCGTAACATGCCAAAACGAACGTTCACAAATCAAGAATAGAGAACAAGCTATGAAAATGTTAAAGGCAAAACTATACCAAAGAGAACTTGAAGAACAAGCGGCTGCACTCGATGAAATTAGGGGCGAACAAAAAGAAATAGGATGGGGAAGTCAAATCCGTTCATACGTATTCCATCCATACTCAATGGTAAAAGATCATAGAACAAATCAAGAAACAGGTAACTCAAATGCAGTAATGGACGGTGATATAGATCCATTCATCGATGCATTTTTAAGAAGCCAAATTAATCATAATTAATTATACAGACATTTCGTAAGTTACATCTAAGTTGAGAATTTTATACTTAGAAACTTCGCGAAATGTCTGTTTTTATGTGCTTATAAATAAATAGTTCAAAAAGGTGCAATCTTAATATGTATGTGAATTTATGCACAAAACTGATGTAAAACTCATGAGAACATGGTAAAATAAAGGCATAATCATTATAAAAGGGGTGTAAAACATGAAATTGAAACCTGGAATAATTTCATTAGTTGCATTGTCTACAATCATTTTTGCTGGATGCGGGGGATCTTCAGGAGATAAGAAAACTGAAGAATACAGTTCAAAAGGTGAGGAACTATTTAAAAATAATTCATGTGTAAGTTGCCATGGCAAAGACTTAGAAGGAGCATCAGGACCTTCTCTAAAAAAGGTTGGATCTAAACTTTCTCAATCTGAAATTGAAAAGATTATTAATGAAGGTAAAGGTAGTATGCCAAGCAAAGTATTAGAAGGTAAAGATGCCAAAGAAGTAGCTAAATGGTTATCTGAACAAAAATAAAAATATATAATCATATTACTGCATGACTATAACAGAGGCTGAGACATATATTATGTCTTGGCCTCTTATTGTGTTGTGTATTTATATTTGGATGAGGCATATTACTACAGAAATCTAACAAATAGAGAGTCCTAAATTTAAACCAATTAGAATAGATAGTATTTTTCATATATATGACATATTGATTTATATTCAAGTTTAAAATTGATTGTTTCATACAATACAAATTGGATATTTTTTATAAAAAGTAACCATAATGGAAAATGGATAATAAAACGATTATAAAGTGCGATTCTGTATATATTTAATAGCTATAAGTAGCATGTTGTCGCCTTTAAGTAACATATTTATCTGATAAATTATAGAATCTTAACGGTTATATTACGAATATGTAACAATGATATATGGGGATTATTCTTGTGGTATTATTTCCAATATAAGTTGTAGAACACACTATTTAATAAAAATATATAATTCAATAAATCTATTCAGGAGGATTTTCATCATGAAAAAAACTTTAATTACGCTTGCATCAGTTACTGCATTAACAACAATACCTCAAGATACAGTATCTGCTGCACAACATGAAGTTAAGCCGGGAGAAACATTAGAATCAATTGCACAAACTTACGGGACATCTATTTCTGAACTTAAAGAGTTAAATAATATTACTTTAGATGTGACAGCGGGACAAAATATTCAAGTTTTAAAAGATGATGTATACACTGTACGTGAAGGAGATACGTTAAACAAAATTTCTAAGAAGTTTAATGTTACTGTATCTGACTTAAAACAATGGAATAATTTAGATTCAGATATTATTGTTTTAGGTAGCAAACTTATTATTTCAAAAGACGTTCAAGTAACTACTGGCGATGCTACACAAGCAGCTACTGCTGAGCCAACTGAGTTTACAATCAATTTACCAGAAACTATTACTGAAGGTTCAAATAATGTAATAAGAGAACAAACAACATATAATAGTAATTCAGAAAGCACAACAACTCAATATTCAACACCAACATTTAACACAGATAATGGTGGAAACCATAGCGAAAATAATTACCAAACTTCACAAACTTCATACAGTAGACCAACAAGTGGTGGAGGTGCTAACCTTTATACTGCTGGACAATGTACATACTATGCATTTAGTAAACGTCCTGATCTTGGTAACTTATGGGGAAATGCAAATAACTGGGCAAGTGCAGCATCAAGTGCGGGTTATACAGTAAACAATTCACCAAAAGCTGGTGCGATATTACAAACAACAGCTGGTGGATATGGACATGTTGCATATGTTGAAGGCGTTAATTCAGATGGTTCAGTTCGCGTTTCAGAAATGAACTACCAAGGTGTAGGTGTTGTTTCATCAAGAACAATTTCTGCTTCAGCAGCAGGTTCATATAATTATATTCACTAGACGTAAATGTAAATTTAATTTAAGCAAGTAGTTAATTCGATATAAGAATTTTAACTATTTGCTTTTTTTTATTATTTAACTTGATATAATAAACGTAAATGAGTAGCAAAGGTTTGAAAATATGAAAAAATGGTTAAGAATCATACTGGTATTAGTTTTAGTTAGTATAATTGGAATAAGTATATATAAAGTAATAGGAATTAATGAAGAACAAACGAAAGAACAATTTAAAGAACAACAAGGGAAGCGAACATTTCAAAATAGTCATCCAGCAACAGGTATGTCGGTTAACGATGAGAAAGTAAAAGTATTTCAAGATTTGAAAGAAACGGATTTAAAGTCAATAACATCTAAAAATGATATAACGGTTATAAATTTATTTGCTTCATGGTGTGATCCTTGTAAGAGAGAAATGCCAGAACTTGTAAAATTTTCAAAGAAAAAAGAAAATGGCGTTGAATTAATCGGTTTAAACGTGAAAGATAAGAGAAAACCAGCAGAACAACTTTTAAAGGATGTAAACGTAAACTACAACGTGTATGTTTCAGAAGATGATTTCTTAAAGAAATTCAAGACATATAATATTCCTACCACTTTATTTGTTGATAAAGAAGGAAAAGTTCAAAAAGTATATTTAGGTGAATTAACTGAAAAAACGCTACATAATCTTGTTTCACAAGTTAAGGAGGAACATTAATGGGTGTACATCAATATTTTAAAAGTTTGTCAGATTTAGAGAAATTAATTAGATGTCCTGGAAAATTTAAATATCAGGACCATAATGTTGCAGCACATTCTTTTAAAGTGACAAAAATTGCTCAGTATTTAGCAACTGTAGAAGAGCAAAATGGTCAAGAAATTGATTGGAAATTAGTGTATGAAAAAGCTCTAAATCATGATTATCCAGAAATATTTACTGGTGATATTAAAACACCCGTTAAATATGCATCATATGAAATTAAAAAGTTATTTGCCCAAGTTGAAGAGGAAATGATAGAAAAATTTATTACAGAAGAATTTCCTGAACAATATCAAGAAATTTATAGACATAGACTACAAGAGGGTAAAGATGATAGTATTGAAGGACAAATTTTAAGTGTTGCAGATAAAATTGATTTACTTTATGAATCTTTTGGTGAAATTCAAAAACGTAATCCAGAACCATTGTTTTTTGAAATATACGAAAGTTCATTGGAAACAATTATGCAATTTGATCATTTATCTTCAGTGCAAGATTTTATAGAGCATATCTTACCAGATATGTTGCAAGAAAAATTTATTCCGCGCTCAGAATTAAGAGAAATAACAATGTCAATTCTTGAAAAACGTGAAATAAAAAGGAGATTGTGAATTGAATGATTTGGCCAATTCTCGCTTTGTTTCTTCCTTGTTTGATGGTTATTTTATTTACACAAATTGTTCATAATAAATGGGTAGGATTACTCGTTTCTACTATTATTATTGGCGCATCAGTTTATAAAGGATTTTTTCATAATGAATTAATCATCTTTTTAGATGTTATTAGCTTAGTAGTAGGTTTTTATATAGTAGACGTGTTAGACATAGAGAAAATTGAATCAAGATAAATAAGCGGGAAAATCATGATGATTTTTTCGCTTATTTATCTTTTTTTATTAAGAACGAACAAATGTTTGGTTATTTTTACAAATTTTTGATAAAATATATTTATATATTTAAGAATTCGAGGAGGTTACTATGCAACATTTTCCTTTTAAAATACATTCAGACTATTCCCCTCAAGGTGATCAACCTAAAGCCATTGAAGCTATCGTTAAAGGTATCAATGATGGGAAAAGACACCAAACTTTACTTGGTGCGACTGGTACTGGTAAAACATTTACAATGAGTAATGTCATTAAAGAAGTTGGAAAACCTACATTAATCATTGCACATAATAAGACTTTAGCAGGCCAATTATATAGTGAATTCAAAGAGTACTTCCCTGAAAATAGAGTTGAATATTTCGTGAGTTATTACGACTATTATCAACCTGAAGCATATGTACCTCAAACCGATACATTTATAGAAAAAGATGCATCTATTAATGATGAAATTGATAAATTACGACATTCTGCAACAAGTGCATTGTTTGAAAGAGATGACGTTATTGTAATAGCAAGTGTAAGTTGTATTTACGGTTTAGGTAATCCAGAAGAATATAAAGATTTAGTAGTAAGCACAAGAGTTGGAATGGAAATGGAAAGAAATGAGTTATTGAGAAAGCTCGTTGATAACCAATATTCACGTAATGATATCGACTTTAGACGTGGTACGTTTAGAGTAAGAGGAGATGTTGTTGAGATATTTCCTGCATCAAGAGATGAATTATGTGTTCGTGTTGAATTTTTTGGAGATGAAATAGACCGTGTCAGAGAAGTTAACTATTTAACAGGAGAAGTCATGGCAGAAAGAGAACATTTCTTATTCTATCCAGCTTCTCACTTCGTAACACGTGAAGAGAAAATGAAAGTTGCTATTGAAAGAATAGAAGCAGAATTAAAAGAGCGTCTAGAAGAACTTCGAAGCAACAATAAATTATTAGAAGCACAACGCCTTGAGCAAAGAACAAATTATGATTTAGAAATGATGAGAGAAATGGGCTTTTGTTCAGGAATTGAAAACTACTCTGTTCATTTAACACTACGTCCTAAAGGTTCTACACCTTATACGTTGTTGGATTATTTTGGTGATGATTGGTTAGTTATGATAGATGAGTCACATGTTACGCTACCACAAATTAGAGGCATGTATAATGGTGACCAAGCACGTAAAAGTGTATTAGTAGAACATGGTTTCAGACTACCAAGTGCTTTAGATAATAGACCACTTAAGTTTGAAGAATTTGAACAAAAAACAAAACAACTAGTATACGTTTCAGCGACACCAGGTCCATTTGAAATTGAACATACTGATGAAATGGTGGAACAAATTATTCGACCAACAGGCTTATTAGACCCTGTGATAGAAGTGAAACCAACTAAGAATCAAATTGATGATTTAATGGAACAAATCAATGCACGCGTTGAAAGAAACGAACGTGTATTGATTACGACACTTACAAAGAAAATGAGTGAAGATTTAACAACTTATTTAAAAGAAGCAGGCGTGAAAGTGAATTATTTACATTCAGAAATTAAAACGCTTGAACGTATAGAAATTATAAGAGATTTAAGGTTAGGTGTTTATGACGTTTTAGTAGGGATAAACTTACTAAGAGAAGGTTTAGATATTCCAGAAGTATCCCTTGTTACAATTTTGGATGCAGATAAAGAAGGTTTCTTAAGGTCACAGCGTTCACTTATCCAAACGATTGGGCGTGCTGCACGTAACGATCACGGTAAAGTTATCATGTATGCTGACAAAATAACGGATTCAATGAGAATTGCATTAGATGAAACGGAACGACGCAGAGAGACACAGCATGCATATAACATTGAACACGGCATTACACCAAAAACAATCAATAAACAAATTAGAGATGTCATTTCAGCTACCGTAGAAACGGATGAAACAAACGAAAAAGACAAGAAGAAAGCGCCTAAGAAACTTACGAAGAAAGAACGAGAAAAAACAATAGAACGTATTGATAAAGAGATGAAAGAAGCGGCGAAAGCATTAGACTTCGAAAAGGCATCAGAATTAAGAGATATATTATTCGAATTAAAAGCAGAAAGGTGACTGAGATGAAAAACAAATCCATCATCGTTAAAGGTGCGAGAGCACACAATTTAAAAGATATTGATATTGAAATACCTAAAGACCAACTTGTTGTAATGACTGGTTTATCAGGTTCAGGGAAATCATCATTAGCATTTGACACGATTTATGCAGAAGGCCAACGTAGATATGTAGAGTCATTAAGTGCATATGCTAGACAGTTTTTAGGACAAATGGATAAACCAGATGTAGATTTAATTGAAGGGTTATCTCCTGCAATTTCGATTGATCAAAAAACAACTAGTAAAAACCCAAGGTCAACTGTCGCAACTGTGACTGAAATATATGATTATTTAAGATTACTATATGCTAGAGTTGGACGACCTATATGTCCCAATCATGGAATAGAAATAAAGTCACAAACCATTCAACAAATGGTTGACCAAGTAATGGAGTTAGAAGAACGAACTAAAATTCAAATCCTTTCACCAATCGTTTCTGGTCGTAAAGGTACACATAAGAAATTAATAGAAGATATTGCCAAAAAAGGCTATGCAAGATTAAAAGTTGATGGAGATATCATGGATGTTGATGATGTACCAGACTTAAACAAAAATCAAAATCACTCTATAGATGTAGTAATTGATAGGCTCGTCATTAAACCTGGCATTGAAGCAAGGGTTGCAGATTCACTTGGCACTGCGTTAGAGTTGGCTGAAGGGAATGCAGTAGCAGATATTATTGACGGTGATGAAATTAAGTTTTCAGAACATCATGCATGTCCGATTTGTGGTTTTTCAGTGGATCAATTAGAACCAAGAATGTTCTCATTTAACAGTCCATTTGGTGCATGTTCATCATGTGATGGATTAGGTAGTAAATTAACTGTAGATTTAGATTTAGTAGTGCCAGACAAAACGTTAAGTTTAAATGAAGGTGCTATATTACCTTGGCAACCAATTAGTTCAAATTATTATCCAACACTTTTAAATCAAGCGTGTAAGCATTTTGGTATTGATATGGATAAGCCGTTTAATAAATTAACAAAAAAAGAACAAAATATCGTACTTCGTGGACACGATTATGAAATTGAGTTTGAGTTTAACCAAGATTATGGTGTGAAAACAAACCGTAAAAGAACGATGGCTTATGAAGGTGTGTTAACAAATATTGAAAGACGTTACCATGAATCACCTTCAGAATATGTGAGAGAAGTAATGCAAAAGTATATGGTAGAAAAAACATGTGAAACATGTAATGGATACCGTTTAAATGATAAAGTACTATCAGTTAAAATCGATGGTCAACATATCGGTGAAGTTGTAAGATATTCAATTAAAGAAGCACTTAAACATTTTGATCATTTAAATTTAGATGAAACAGAACAAAAAATTGCTAAGTTAATATTAAAGGAAATTCATGAAAGATTATCATTTTTATACAATGTAGGTCTAGAGTACCTAACTTTAAGCCGTGCATCAGGTACGTTATCTGGTGGTGAAGCGCAAAGAATAAGGTTAGCTACACAAATAGGGTCTCGACTATCAGGTGTGTTATATGTGCTTGATGAGCCGTCAATAGGTTTACATCAAAGAGATAATGATAGATTAATCGAAACTTTAAAATCAATGAGAGATATGGGTAATACTTTAATCGTAGTTGAACATGATGAAGATACGATGAAAGCAGCTGATTACTTAATTGATATTGGTCCAAAAGCTGGTATACACGGTGGCGAAGTTGTTGCATGTGGTACACCAGAAGAAGTGATGAAGAATGAAAAATCATTAACTGGTCAATATTTAAGTGGTAAAGAAAAAGTATACGTACCTTCTAAACGAAGAAAAGTTTCAAAACGTAAAATATCTGTAAAAGGTGCAACAAGTAATAACTTAAAAAATGTGAATGTTGATTTTCCATTATCAGTTATGACATGTGTAACAGGTGTATCAGGTTCAGGTAAAAGTTCATTAGTTAATGAAGTTTTATATAAAGGTTTACAGAAGCAATTATACAATACGAAAACAACACCAGGTGCACATAAATCGATTAAAGGTGTTAACGAAATTGAAAAAATCATAGATATTGATCAATCACCAATAGGAAGAACGCCACGGTCAAATCCAGCAACTTATACTGGTGTATTTGACGATATTAGAGATGTATTTAGCCAAACAAATGAAGCTAAAGTAAGAGGATACCAAAAAGGTAGATTTAGTTTTAATGTTAAAGGTGGCCGTTGTGAAGCGTGTAAAGGTGACGGCATTATCAAAATCGAAATGCATTTTCTTCCAGATGTATACGTACCATGTGAAGTCTGTGACGGAAAAAGGTATAATAGAGAAACATTGGAAGTCACTTACAAAGGTAAGAGCATTTCTGATGTGTTGGAGATGACTGTAGAAGATGCTTGTCATTTCTTTGAAAGTCTACCTAAGATAAATAGAAAATTACAAACTATAGTGGACGTTGGATTAGGTTATATCAAACTAGGACAACCCGCAACAACTTTATCAGGTGGGGAAGCACAACGTGTCAAACTTGCATCTGAGCTGCATAGAAGATCAAATGGCAAGTCGTTGTATATATTAGATGAACCAACTACTGGTTTACATGTAGATGATATAAAAAGACTTCTAAGTGTGCTAGATAGACTAGTAGAAAATGGTGACTCAGTCATTATTATAGAACACAATTTAGATGTAATTAAAACAGCAGACTATGTTATCGACCTAGGTCCAGAAGGAGGAGACGGTGGTGGTGAAATTATCGCAACTGGCACTCCTGAAGAGATAGTAGAAGTAGAAGCATCTTATACAGGTAAATATTTAAAGCCGATTTTAACAAGAGATCGAGCATAATACGGGAGGCCATTATCATGAATGAAGTACAAATTAAGATATTAGAACTTATCGAAAACGGCAATATTAATGTGGATGAAGCGGTGAAATTATTAGAAGCGACTTCAAATACTGGCGCATCTTCATGTTCAAGCGCATCAAAGGAAAATGTAGAATCATTGTTTGAAGATTTATTAGATAAAGTTAAAACAACTGCTAAAACTGGTAAAACAGAATTCGAAAAGCAATTCAAAAATAAAGAAACAAATGAAGGAGATCCAATTCGACAATTAGATGAATCTTTGAGAGACATCATCCGTTCATTTAATAGAAATAATGACCAAAATAAAGATATATAATCACTTTAAAGTCATTGGTTGAATATCATTATCCTTGCTGGGGCGGGACTAAGAAATCTTTTTTACAAAATTAGATTTCTGTCTCGCTCCATTTTTATCTTAAAATTTACAAGACATGTCTTGTTTATAATGATTGCAGTTCTAAGCAAAGTTCATTAGAATTAACATATATTAACCTAGAGGTGAACCTATGATATCAAGTAGTAAATTAATAGAACAATTTAACATGGAAGTGATTGCAGGTAAAAATGGACTGCATCGTAAAGTTACCGAAACAGATTTGTCACGTCCTGGCTTAGAAATGGCTGGGTATTTTTCGCATTATTCGTCTGATAGGATTCAAGTTTTAGGTACGACAGAGCTCTCTTTTTATAATTTATTACCTGAAGAAGAAAAAGCTGGACGCATGGGTAAACTGTGTCGACCTGAAACGCCAGCGATCATTATAACGCGTGATCTAGAAGCGCCAGAAGAATTGATTAACAGTTGTAATGAAACGAATACACCATTATTAAAAAGCGAGTCTTCAACAACAAAATTAATGGGTCAAGTAACGAGTTATTTAGAAAGGGAATTAGCACCTGAGACATCACTTCATGGTGTGTTGGTTGACGTATATGGTGTTGGTGTATTAATTACAGGTGATAGTGGTGTCGGGAAAAGTGAAACAGCACTTGAACTTGTCAAAAGAGGACATAGGCTTGTTGCAGATGATAATGTTGAAATTAAAGAAATTAATAAGAATGAATTAATAGGTAAAGCGCCAAAGATCATAGAACATTTGTTAGAAATTCGTGGATTAGGTATCATAAACGTTATGACATTATTTGGAGCGGGTTCTATTCTAATGGAGAAACGTATCAAGTTGAACATTAATTTAGAAACATGGAATAAAGAAAAAATTTATGACAGAGTGGGTTTGAATGAAGAAACCTTAACGATATTGGATTCGAAAATCACTAAAAAAACGATTCCAGTCAGACCTGGGCGAAATTTAGCTGTTATTATTGAAGTTGCAGCAATGAATTATCGCTTGAATAACATGGGTATTAATACAGCAGAAGAATTTAATAATCGCTTAAATGCTGAAATATTAAAGAATGCTCGTAAGGAGAATGAATAATGGAATTGTTAAGTATTGATCCAGTAGCCATTCAGCTAGGTCCATTAGCTATAAGATGGTATGGAATTATTATTGCTTCTGGTATATTAATTGGTTATCTTATTTCTCAAAAAACAGCTAAGAAGGTTGGTTTGAAAGAAGATACATTAATCGATTTAATAATATGGAGTGTTATCATGGCAATTATATGCGCTCGTATTTATTATGTAGCTTTCGAATGGGGATACTATAGCCAACATTTATCTGAAATTCCACTTATAATGAATGGCGGTATAGCTATACATGGTGGACTAATTGGTGCATTTTTAACAGGCTTTATATTATGTAGAATTAAACATTTATCATTCTTCCAAATAGTCGATATTGTAGCACCAGGTATTATATTGGCACAAGCAATTGGTAGATGGGGAAATTTTATAAATCAAGAAGCGCATGGTGGACCGGTTTCAAGAGTTTTTCTAGAAAATCTACATATTCCTGAATTTATTATTAATCAAATGCAAATAGACGGTGTTTATTATCAACCAACATTTTTGTATGAATCGATTTGGAATCTTATAGGCTTTGTATTATTGTTATTATTAAGACCACATTTGAAAATGGGTGAAACGTTCTTTAGTTACCTTATTTATTATTCAATAGGAAGATACTTTATTGAAGGTTTAAGAACAGATAGTTTAATGCTTACAGAATATTTGAGAATTGCCCAAGTGATTTCAATTATAATTATCATAATATCAATAATCTGTATTATATATAGAAGAATCAAATACAATCCAGCGAAATTTCGGGATGTTGAAGGTTATTATCATAACTAAACGTGAAAGAAGTGTTTATTTTGCGAGCATTAAAAACTAAAAAAGTCTCCGGTTCTAACCCATTATGGAATATGTATGAAACAATACGTTTTGTTAAAGTTTTAAAAAATGTTATTATCATTGAAATTAGTAGGTATTTACCAAGTGTTAAATTAAAACTATGGCTATTTCGAAAATTTTTAAATATGACTGTTGGAGATAAAACGGCGTTTGCATTTAAAGCAACGCCTGATATTATGTATCCAGAACTGATTTCAATTGGACGTAATTGTATAATTGGGTTTAATGCGACTATTCTATGTCATGAGTATTTAGTCGAAGAATATCGTACTGGGACAGTTGATATTGGTGATAATGTGTTGATTGGTGCAAATGCAACAATTTTAGCAGGAGTTAGAATAGGGAATAATGCAATAGTTGCGAGTGGAACGGTCGTTTCAAAGGATGTTCCTGAAAACATGATGGCGTTTGGTAATCCTATGCAACTTAAAAAAAGGCGGTGAGTCGTTGGACGATAATTCAAATATTATACATGTTAAGTTTGATAAAGACTTCTATTATCATAAAGCAATGGAAAAAATGAGAGAACAAAATTATGCATATGCCGAGTCTTTATTCGAAAAAGCACTTGAACTTTCTCCAGATGATTTTGTTATCATCCCGCCATATGCCGAATGCCTAGTAGAATGTAATAAAAATATAAAAGCAGAAGAACTGATGTACGATCAAATTGTAAAAGAACAGTTTGTAAGTGACTATTATTTTTATTTAAGTCAATTGTTTATGAAAACAAATGAACCGAACAAAGCATTTTTGTTTGGTCTCATGTACGTTGTAATAGAAGATGATCAAGATTATTTTGATGAAATGATACAAATGTTTGAAGTGAGCTATAGCGATCAAACGATTGTAGAAGAAGAAGCAGAAAAGTTTGTTATTCAACATATCTTTCAATATTTATTCTCACATGGTAGGTTGAATGAATCTGTTACTTATATTGAAAGACAACGTAAAGAAATGCTTGAAGACAAACACATTATGAATTTACAAGCTATGGCATTGTTATATAATGGTAAATATGCTGATGCTGAACATATTTTGAAATCGATTTTGGATGAAAATCCATCAGATATATATGCATTATGTCATATGACGTTATTACTTTATAATACTGAACAAATGGAACGCTTTAACCATTATTTAAGTAGACTAAGTAAACTACATCCTATAAATGATGAAGAGTCATTCAAGCTAGGTGTCGTGTTAAGCTACTTAAGTAAATACGAAGCATCTAATCAATTATTAGTACCATTATTGAAAAAAACACAAGCGAATATGCCTCAATTACATCATTCATTAAGTTATAACTACTATAATTTAGGTTATGAAGATGAAGCGAAGAAACATTGGCAAAAATTTGAAAGTGGCATACAATATCATAATCAGTTATCACCATGGAAGATTGACGAAATAAAGAACACGTTGGATAGTCATATATTGCCGTTATTAAAAAACGAAGATTATAGATATAGAATTTATGGAATCTTCCTATTAGGTAAAGTAAAACAACGTGAACTCGTTATGTCTCAAGATTTATGGGAGATATTAGAGAACTTACCAGACTATGAACGCTTGTATATAACGTATAAATTTCAAGATTTACACCTTAATAAGCTTGGGTTTATTGATAAAGGCATGAACCTTATAAATGAATCTGTATATCAAAAGTACGGTAAAGAGTTGTTTGTAGCATGGATAGAACACGCCGAAATGTTGATTGCAGATAACCAATCAATTGAAGAAATAGAACATTATGTAGCAGCATCTGTTTATATTTATTTAAAAATGTTAAATATAAAAGTTTCTAAAAAAGATATGCAAAAGACTTTTGATATTTCACTATATCGCTTAAATAAAGCACTTCATGCTTTAGTGAGCATATAAGTATGCTTAATTAAAACATTGATGTACAATTTTACTGAATTAAAAAGAGGAGGCAGTTTTTAAATGACGACACAAGTAGATTATGATGTAATTATTGTTGGAGCTGGTCCAGCAGGTATGACTGCCGCGGTTTACGCTTCAAGAGCTAATTTATCAACTGTAATGATAGAACGCGGTATGCCTGGCGGACAAATGGCAAATACCGAAGATGTAGAAAATTTCCCTGGTTTTGATTTAATATCAGGCCCTGATTTATCAACAAAAATGTTTACACATGCACAGAAATTTGGTGCTAAATATGAATATGGTGATATTAAAGAAATAGAAGATAAAGGTAATTACAAAGTCGTTAATATGGGCGACAAGACACTTACTGCTCGCGCTATTATCATTGCGACTGGCGCTGAATATAAGAAAATTGGTGTCCCTGGTGAACAAGAACTTGGTGGACGTGGCGTAAGCTACTGCGCAGTTTGTGATGGTGCATTCTTTAAAGGTAAGAACCTTTATGTCATCGGTGGCGGTGATTCAGCAGTTGAAGAAGGTATCTTCTTAACTAAATTTGCTGATAAAGTAACAATCGTCCACAGAAGAGATCAATTAAGAGCACAGAAAATTATTCAAGACCGTGCATTTAAGAATGAAAAAATTGATTTCATTTGGAATTCAACATTGAAAACAATTAACGAAAAAGACGGTAAAGTTGGTTCTGTCACATTAGTATCAACTGAAGATGGTTCAGAAGTTGAACACCAAGCAGATGGTGTATTTATTTATATCGGTATGAAACCATTAACAAAACCATTCGAATCATTAGGTATCTTAAATGAAAATGGATATATTGCAACTAACGATGAAATGGAAACAAGTGTGCCTGGTGTTTATGCTGCAGGAGATGTTCGTGAAAAAACACTTCGTCAAATCGTCACTGCAACTGGTGACGGCAGTATTGCTGCACAAAATGCACAAGCTTATATTGAATCATTAGAAGACCAAGAACAACTTATTTAATTTTATAAGGTATCACATTGTGGAGTAACACGGTGTGATGCCTTTTTTTATAGTCTGAATGATAATTTAATGTATTTTAAGGTATTATATTGTAAGATGAAAGTATATAAGGTAGCTAAAGGAGAAATGTTATGCAACACGTAGACAAAACTAATGTAAGAAACGAATTGCTTGTGGTAACAGGTATGTCAGGAGCCGGTAAATCGGTCGCACTTCAAGCATTAGAAGATTTAGGCTATTTTTGTGTCGATAACTTACCACCAATCTTGTTGCAAAAATTTGTAGATTTAATGGATCAAGGAAATCCATCATTATCTAAGGTAGCGATTGGAATTGATTTAAGAGGTAAAGATTTCTTTGATAATTTAAGAGATGAGCTAGATTATATACAAAGTGAGAAAAAAGTAATAGTAGATATATTATTTTTAGAAGCTAGCGATGAAAAATTAATTTCTAGATATAAAGAAACGAGAAGAACGCATCCTTTAAGTGAAAAAGGAAGTTTATTATCTGCAATAGAACAAGAAAGAGAGTTATTAAGTGATGTGAAAGGCATCAGTAATTTTGTAATTGATACGACAGAGATGAAACCGAAAGTATTAATTCAAAATTTAGTCGATACGTTTGAAAAAGATCGTTCGTCATCATTCCAAGTAAGGGTTTTAAGCTTTGGCTTTAAACATGGCATGCCAATAGATGCAGATATTGTTATTGATGTTCGATTTTTACCAAATCCATATTATGTTGAAGAATTGAGACCATTGACTGGACTCGATGATGAAGTTTATCAATACGTCATGAAATGGAAAGAAACAGTTACTTTTTACAAAAAGTTTAGCGATTTATTAATGTTCATGTTACCTGGATACAAAAAAGAAGGTAAGTCTTTATTAACCATCGCCATAGGATGTACAGGTGGACAACATCGATCAGTCGCACTTGCTAAACGTATAGGTGAAGATATTAGAGACAATTTTGATTACGCTGTGTATACGTCACATCGCGATGCACACATTGAAAGCAAACATAAAATATGAAAAAAATTAAAGTAGTCCTAATAGGTGGTGGTACAGGATTATCTGTACTAGCAAGAGGATTAAAAACTTACCCTATTGATATCACTGCGATTGTTACAGTAGCAGATGATGGCGGAAGTACAGGTAAAATTCGTGATGTGATGGATATACCTGCTCCAGGGGACATAAGAAATGTACTAGCGGCGTTAAGTGATACGGAACCTATGCTTGAAAAATTATTTCAACATCGATTTGAAGAAGAAAAGTTAGGCGGGCATTCTGTAGGAAATTTATTACTGGCAGCAATGACAAATATTACAGATGATTTTGGACATGCAGTTAAAGAATTAAGTAAAATATTAAATATTAAAGGTCAAGTGATTCCTTCTACTACTAGAAGTGTTAAATTAAATGCAGTTATGTCTGATGGAGAAGTGATTGTCGGAGAGTCAAAAATACCTAAAACTTCTAAGAAAATAGAAAAAGTCTATTTAACACCTGAAGACATAGAACCAATGCAGGAAGCTATAGATGCAATAGAAGAAGCAGATTTAATTGTTATGGGTCCGGGTTCATTGTATACAAGTATTATGCCTAATTTAATTTTGAATAAAATGAAAGACGCCATATTAAATACCGAAGCTGAAGTGCTATACGTTTGTAATTTAATGACTCAAAAAGGCGAGACAGCAGGTTATTCAGTTAGTGATCATGTGAAAGCTATTCATGATCATGTTGGTCACACGTTTATTGATTTTGTTATATGCCAGGATGAACGATTTGATGATGACATTTTATTAAGGTATGAAGAAGAAGAAGCAAAACAAGTTAAATTTGATAAAGATAAATTAACTGAGATGGGTGTACAATGTATTCACGATAGTGGTTTAGTGAGCATAACACCTCATAGATATATTAGACATAACAATAAAGTATTGGCGCAACTTATTTATGAAATCGCACTGAGAGAGATCAGTACAATCCAATTTAAGACAAATAAAGAATAACAATTGTACATGTTATTGTTTGCTACTATATTTTTAAGCTGAATTAAAGTAAACTGTAATAAAGAGTGTAAAGGTTTACATTGATGGGGTGGAAAATATGAAACGTGTACAAATGATGATTGTATTGTTAGGGTGCATCCTGTTATTGGTAGGTTTAGTAACACATCAAGCAGTCGGCGTATCCTTTCTTGTTATAGGCGTGTTACTTATTATGTTTGGCGTTATTAAAGAAACAACAAAAAAATAATACATAACATAAGATTTATAACTTGATACGCCCGGCTGTTCCATGTAATATTAAATAGAAATGAAACGTATGATATGTCTTTCGGCATATCATTATTTTTATGTGCGTATATAGTTAAGAAAGGATGAACTGCTATGAGCTTTGCTTCAGAGATGAAAAATGAATTAACAAGAATTGAAGTAGATGAATGTTGCGCTAGAGCAGAACTTTCAGCATTGATTCGCATGAATGGTAACTTGAGTATATCTAATCAACAGTTTATTATAAATGTACAAACTGAAAATCCAGCAATAGCTCGTCGTATTTTTTCATTAATAAAAAAATGTTTCGGTGTTGAAGTAGAATTATTAGTGAGAAAGAAAATGAAACTTAAGAAAAACAATATTTATATAAGTAGAATTAAAGTAAAAGCTAAAGAAATATTGGATGAGCTAGGTATTTTACAAAATGGTATGTTCACACAAGAAATTGATAAAGACATATTGCAAGATGAATGTTGTAAGAGAAGTTATTTGAGAGGGGCATTTTTAGCAGGAGGATCTGTAAATAATCCTGAAACATCTTCTTATCACCTCGAAATATTCTCTTTATATGAAGAACACTCTACAGACTTAACAAGTTTGATGAATCAATATCAGTTAAATGCTAAATTACTTGAAAGAAAAAAAGGATACATTAGTTACTTAAAAGAAGCTGAAAAAATATCCGAGTTTTTAAGTATTATAGGTGGCTATCAAGCATTATTGAAATTCGAGGATGTAAGAATTATTCGAGATATGAGAAACTCAGTAAACAGACTTGTAAACTGTGAAACTGCCAATTTAAATAAGACTGTAAGTGCTGCAATGAAACAAGTAGAAAGTATTCAACTTTTGGATAAGGAAATAGGTATTGATAATTTACCAGATCGACTAAGAGAAGTAGCTCGATTGAGAATAGATAATCAAGACGTATCTATTAAAGAACTTGGTGAAATGGTATCAAGTGGAAAAATTTCAAAATCAGGTATAAATCATAGATTGCGAAAATTAAATGAAATGGCAGATAAAATAAGAAATGGTGAAACGATAGAATAAAATTATTATAATTAAAAGACATAGTACTAACTATAATAATATGTATTGTTATAGAAGTTTATATTTAAAAAATGAAGCGACAATATATTGCAAAAATTGTGTAGAAATAAAAAAACAGACGTAATTCATTAAAAAAATGAGTTACGTCTGTTTTTGGTTATTTAGGTCATTAACAAGTGCCATAGAAATTGGATGTATATCGTTATGATTTATTCTCTAAGAATGAGAATATAAATTTAGCATTATCAGTATTATCAATTAGACCATCAAATTTGTTAGAACCTGCTCCCATTGCATACATATTTACGTCTTCACCAGTATGACCTTTAGTAGTCCATCCTGTATGTGATTTGTCATTGATAGGTTTTTGGATAGCGTCTTGTAATGCCTGTAATTGAGTTTCGTATTGGGAATCTTCTTCCTTAAGCTTGGATAGTTTATCCGCTTCTTTAGATATTATGTTGATTTGATTCTCATCAACTTTAAATCCGTATCCTTCATTGATGACTTTCTTTGGATCTTTTCCTTTTGCAATTTGTTCAGTCATATAACTTCCGGAATGTTTCATCGACTTGATTGCATCTGGATTCCATACGTAATCTTTCCCTTTACCAATTGTTAATCCACCAGTTGAGTGGTCAGCGGTCGCAACGACTAATGTATCTGGGTGTGACTTAGCATATGAAGTTGCGTTTTTAAATGCATCTTCAAAGCCACTCATTTCAGACATAACGCCTGTTATATCGTTAGGGTGACCTGATTTATCAATTGAAGATCCTTCGACCATTAAGAAGAAACCTTTTTTGTTTTTCTCAAGTCGTTGTAAAGCGGATTTTTGCATGTCTACAAGTTTTGGATTTTTATTTGGTGCATCTATTTGTAGAGGCATATTTTCATCAGCAAATAATCCTAAGATTTTATCGCTTTTTGCATTTTTTAATGCATTTTTATTATGAACGACATCATATCCATCTTTTTTGAATTTCTTCTGCAAATTGCCATTTTGAGAGCCGAAGTATTTTTGGCCACCACCTAATAACACATCAACTGTATGCTCTCCATTAATTTTTTCATTATAGAATTGTTTTGCTATTTCATCTTTCTTATCTCTATCATCAACGTGTGATGCATAAGCTGCTGGTGTTGCATCTGTAATTTCTGATGTTACAACTAAACCAGTAGATTTCCCATCCTCTTTAGCTTGTTCTAGTACTGATTTTAACTTTTTCTTATTTTCATCTACACTAATTGCACCATTGTATGTTTTTTGACCTGTACTAAATGCAGTAGCACCGGCGGCAGAATCAGTAACATTTTCTTTAGGGTCATTAGGATCAGTCTTTTGTTGACCTTTTAAATATTGATCAAAGGCAGTTGGTTCTATTTCTTTCGTATCAGGATTATCTGCAAAATGTCTATAAGCTGAGTTATATGATGGCCCCATACCATCCCCAACCATGAAAATAATGTTTCTTGGATTTTTAGTGTTCCCGGACACAGCTATTTTAGAATCTGATTTTGGTGTTTCAGAAGCGAAAGCTGTACCTACGATGGATGAAGCAACTAATGAAATTGTAATTAAAGATGTAGTGAATTTTTTTGATAACGTCATAACCTCATTCTCCCTTATAAAGATTTATTTACTATTTAACCGTAACAAAGTAAAGTTAACGAAAAGTTTATATTCAGTTAATATTTTGTAAATATGGCGTACAAAATAAAGTGGTATATAAGTAATTAAATGAAAAACAGGCTAATCAATTATATGTTTTCTTATCGAATAATAAATATAAAAAAAGCCTGGAACACGTTTGTCCCAGGCAGTAATCCTTATTAAAGTTAAGCTTTCATATCTTCTGGATGCATAACATCATCAATTAAACCGTATTCTTTAGCTTCATCAGCTGTTAAGAAATTATCGCGATCAGTGTCTTTTTCAATTTTCTCAATTGGTTGACCTGTTCTTTCTGATAAAATTTTGTTTAATTTTTCACGAGTACGTAAAATATGACGCGCTGCAATTTCAATTTCAGTTGCTTGTCCTTGTGCGCCACCAAGTGGTTGGTGAATCATAACTTCACTGTTAGGTAATGCGAAACGTTTACCTTTAGCTCCAGCTGCTAATAGGAATGAACCCATTGAAGCTGCCATACCGATACAGATTGTTTGTACATCTGGTTTGATGTGCTGAATCGTATCATAAATAGCAAATCCAGCTGTAACACTACCACCAGGTGAGTTGATATATAAATATATATCTTTCTCAGAATCTTGAGCTTGCAAGAATAATAATTGTGATACGATTGAGTTAGCTACGTTATCATCAATAGCAGAACCTAGCATAATAATGCGGTCTTTCAATAAACGTGAATAAATATCATAAGCGCGTTCACCGCGGTTAGTTGTTTCAATAACTGTTGGAATTAAATTCATCAGTTAATCCTCCTTTGAATATCTTAATGACCATATCATACACTACAAAGTCAAACATGGTCAAAAAATATGACCTGCTGATGAATATTATATCTTAAATGGCGGATTTATACACGGGGAATTTGCGACATATATTGTCAATGTTTGCATAAATGATATAATAGTTTCCGTAATCAAGTAGAAGTGTGCAATTGATCTTATCAGCTTTCATATTAAAGCGTGCGCATCTTTTGTGTATGATTTTTTCTGCTTGGCTAAATGTCATATCATTTCACTCCTTTGAATTTATAATTTTATTATAGTAGTAGAGTGTTAAGGCAATATAAATTAATAATGAAGATTTATCTCTCCGTAGTGTAATGGATAACACGCAAGATTCCGGTTCTTGAAATGGGCGTTCAACTCGTCTCGGGGAGGCTATAATGTTTAGAGGATGATAATATGAAAATTCAATTTTATGTAGGTCGTAACTGTACTTTATGTGAAAATGCAAGGCATCAACTGCTATTCTTTCAAGAATCCTTCGAAAGACATGTCGAGATTGAAACTATTAATATAGAAGAAGATGACCAACTAATGGAAGAATACATGTTGCGCATCCCAGTTGTGAAATACAATAGTCATATAATACAAGAAGGCAATATTGATTTTGTTACGTTATTAGAAGAGATGTCACGCTTCAAAAGTTAGAGTTCTTTTGCTTGCAAAAACATATTGTCGGGTGTATTATAAAAATGTAAACAGATATTATTTTTTTGACCCGCATGGGACACAAAACGTCTAACCTAGGTTGGAAATTGCCCATCTGTTAATCTGTGAGGAGGCGTCTTGTTTATGGAAGATTTGTTGAAGATACAACATAGACTAGTTCCTGATTTGATTGACAAGATGTATCGACGCTTTAATATTTTATGTACGATTGAAAAGAAACAACCTATTGGTCGAAGGTCATTAAGTGATGTTATGAATGTAACTGAACGGGTATTGAGAACTGAAATCGAAATTTTGAAACAACAAGATTTGGTCAGTGTTCAGTCTACAGGAATGAAGTTGACAGATGTTGGCGAACAAACACTTTCATCACTAGCACATTATTTAACGTTATACTCTAGTTTTAATCATTTAGAAGAGGAATTTTTTAATCGGTATGGTGTGAAAGTTCACATCGTAAGAGGAAATTCTGATTCAGATGAGTCAGTTAAGGCAGAAATGGGTAATGTTACAAGTGAACTACTAGAACAGGCATTATATGATAAAGCAACTGTTTCTGTAACAGGTGGTTCAACGATGGCTAAAGTAAGTGAGTCGTTGCATCCATTAAACAAAGACATCATGTTTACACCAGCTCGAGGCGGTTTAGGAGAAAATGTAGTATTTCAAGCAAACACAATTTGTGCAAGTATGGCAAATCGAACTGGTGGGTCGTATAAAGTCTTGTATGTTCCAGACCAGGTTAGTGAAAGTTCTTATGAAACATTGTTGAAAGAGCCTGCAGTAATAGAGGTGCTTGATGCAATACGTCATTCGGATTTTATTATTCACGGAATTGGTGATGCGCTGAAGATGGCCAAGAGAAGAAAAACTTCTGATGAAATAATTGGTCAATTGCAACATCATCATGCAGTCGGTGAAGCTTTTGGGTATTATTTTGATTCAAAAGGTGAAGTCGTACATCGTGTTAAGACTATCGGCATGCAACTAGAAGATTTAGTAACGAAGACAAACATTTTTGCAGTAGCGGGTGGTGCATCTAAAGCTGAGGCAATTAAAGCCTATCTTGAAATTGCACCAAAGAATACAGTTCTTATAACTGATGAGAAAGCTGCAAAAGCAATAATTAATTTGGAATAAAAGGCGAATAGCCTTTTTGTAATAACAATCATAAAGGAGGCCATCAATAATGGCAACTAAAGTAGCAATTAATGGATTTGGTAGAATAGGTCGTTTAGCATTTAGAAGATTACAAGAGGTAGAAAATATCGAAGTTGTAGCAATCAACGATTTAACAGATGACGCAATGTTAGCTCATTTATTAAAATATGACTCTACACAAGGTCGTTTCAAAGACGAAGTTGAAGTTATCGAGAACGGTTTCCGCGTAAACGGTAAAGAAATCAAAACTTTCGAAAATCCTAACCCTAAAGAATTACCATGGGGAGATTTAGACATCGATGTAGTATTAGAATGTACTGGTTTCTTCGCTGATAAAGAAAAAGCTTCTGCTCATATCGAAGCAGGTGCTAAAAAAGTATTAATTTCAGCTCCAGCATCAGGTGATTTAAAAACAATCGTATATAACGTAAACCATGACGAATTAGATGGTTCAGAAGAAATCGTTTCAGGTGCTTCTTGTACTACTAACTGTTTAGCACCAATGGCTAAAGTATTAAATGATCAATTCGGTATCGTTGAAGGTCTAATGATGACAATTCACGCTTACACTGGTGACCAAAATACTTTAGATGCTCCACATGCTAAAGGCGACTTCCGTCGTGCGCGTGCTGCAGCTCAAAACATCGTACCTAACTCAACTGGTGCTGCTAAAGCAATTGGTTTAGTAATTCCAGAATTAAAAGGTAAACTAGATGGTTCTGCACAACGTGTTCCAGTTGCAACTGGTTCTGTTACAGAATTAACAGCTGTATTAGACAAAGAAGTTTCAGTAGAAGAAATCAATCAAGCAATGAAAAACGCTACAAATGATTCATTCGGCTACACTGAAGATGAAATTGTATCATCAGATATTATTGGTATCACTTACGGTTCATTATTCGATGCAACTCAAACTCGTGTTATGACTGTTGGCGATCGTCAATTAGTTAAAACTGTATCTTGGTACGACAATGAAATGTCTTATACTTCACAATTAGTTCGTACTTTAGAATATTTAGCTTCTCAAGCTAACAAATAATTTAATTAAATGAACTAAATAGGTTATGCTTATAAGTAAGCGGGGAGCACAACGCTTCTCCGCTTATTTTTAATCGTATAACATTTTCAATTATCTAGAGGAGGAAGACAAGTCATGGCAAAAATGAATGTCAAAGATGTTGAGTTAAAAGGAAAAAAAGTACTTGTAAGAGCAGATTTTAATGTACCAATGAAAAATGGTGCAATTACAAATGATAATAGAATTGTTCAAGCGCTTCCTACAATAAAATACATTATTGAACAAGACGGTAAAGTAATTTTATTCTCGCATTTAGGTAAAGTGAAAACAGAAGAAGACAAAAAAGAATTATCGCTTAAACCAGTAGCAGAGCGATTAAGTGAACTTTTAAATAAAGATGTAACATTTATTGACGAAACACGTGGAGATAAACTAGAATCTGCAATCAATGCATTATCAGAAGGCGATGTACTATTAGTTGAGAACACACGTTTTGAAGATGTAGATGGCAAGAAAGAATCTAAAAATGATCCTGAATTAGGTAAATATTGGGCATCATTAGGTGATGTATTTATTAACGATGCATTTGGTACAGCACACCGTGAACATGCTTCAAATGTTGGTATTGCATCCAATATTGAAACAGCATCAGGATTTTTAATGGATAAAGAAATCAAATTTATTGGTGGCGTTGTTAGTGAACCAGGACGTCCATTAGTAGCGATTTTAGGTGGCGCTAAAGTTTCTGACAAAATTGGTGTCATTGAAAACTTATTAACAATAGCAGACAAAGTTATCATCGGTGGTGGAATGGCTTATACATTCTTTAAAGCACAAGGTAAAGAGATAGGTCTATCATTACTAGAAGAAGATAAAGTTGATTTTGCTAAAGATTTATTAGACCGTGCTGGAGATAAAATTATCCTTCCAGTAGATTGTAAAGTTGCGAAAGAATTTTCTAACGATGCAACAATCACTGTAGTATCTGCAGATGATATTCCAGCTGATCAAGAAGCAATGGATATCGGTCCAGAATCAGTAAAATTATTTAGTGAAGCATTAAAAGGCGCAAATACTGTTGTATGGAACGGGCCAATGGGCGTGTTCGAATTCAGTAATTTCGCACAAGGTACAATTGGTGTATGTAAAGCAATAGCGAGCTTGAAAGATGCTACTACTATTATTGGTGGTGGAGATTCAGCAGCAGCAGCAATGGATCTAGGGTTTGCTGATGACTTTACACATATTTCAACAGGTGGCGGTGCGTCATTAGAATACCTAGAAGGTAAAAAGTTACCAGGTATTGTAGCAATTTCAGAAAAATAATCATAAAAGGAGTTTTATAATCATGAGAAAACCAATTATCGCAGGTAACTGGAAAATGAACAAAACAGTTCAAGAAGCAAAAGACTTTGTTAATGAACTTCCAGCATTACCAGACACTAACGAGGTAGATGCAGTTATTTGTGCACCAACATTACACTTAGATGCATTAGTTAACTTAACTAAAGAAGGTGTAGCACAAGGGTTACAAATAGGTGCTCAAAATGCTTACTTCGAGGATAATGGTGCATTCACTGGTGAAACTTCTCCAGCTGCACTTGAAGATTTAGGTGTGAAATATGTCGTATTAGGACATTCTGAACGTCGTGAATACTTCGGTGAAACAGATGAAGATGTAAATAAAAAAGCATTAGCTGTATTCTCACATAACATGACACCTATTATTTGTGTAGGTGAAACATTAGAAGAAAGAGAATCTGGCAAAGCTGAAGAAATTGTTGGAAAACAAGTAGAAGCAGCACTTAAAGGATTTTCTGAAGAACAAGTTAAATCTACAGTAATAGCTTACGAGCCTATTTGGGCAATCGGTACAGGTAAATCATCAAACTCTGAAGATGCTAACGAAATGTGTGCACATGTACGTAAAGTAGCTGCAAAAGCATTCTCAAATGATGCAGGTGAAGCATTACGTGTTCAATATGGTGGTAGTGTTAAACCTGAAAACATTAAAGAATATATGGCTCAATCAGACATTGACGGTGCATTAGTTGGCGGCGCTTCATTGAAAGTTGATTCATTCGTAGCATTATTAGAAGGTGCTAAATAATGGCAAAAAAACCAACAGCACTTATCATACTTGATGGCTTTGCAAACCGTGAAGAAGAACATGGTAATGCGGTTAAATTAGCTAACAAACCAAATTTTGATAGATATTACAACAAATATCCACATAATGAGCTATCAGCATGTGGATTAGATGTTGGGCTTCCTGAAGGACAAATGGGTAATTCTGAGGTAGGTCATTTAAATATTGGTGCAGGAAGAATTGTGTATCAAAGTTTAACGCGTATCAACAAATCAATAGAAGATGGCGACTTCTTTGAAATAGAAGAATTAAAAGCAGCAATGAGTCATGTTGTTAAGAATAATTCAACACTTCATTTAATGGGCCTCATCTCTGATGGTGGCGTACATAGCCATTACAAACATTTATTTGCCCTATTAGAATTAGCTAAAAAGCAAGGTGTGAAAAAATTATACGTCCATGGTTTCTTAGATGGTCGTGATGTAGACCAAAAATCTGCTCTTAAATATATTGAAGAAATTGAAAATAAATTTAAAGAAATAGGTTTAGGACAATTTGCGTCAATTTCTGGACGTTATTATGCAATGGATAGAGATAAACGTTGGGAACGCGAAGAAAAAGCATACAACGCCATGTCTAATGGTATAGGTCCAGTTTATACAACAGCTACTGAAGGTGTTGAAGCAAATTATAAAGAAGGACTTACTGACGAATTTGTAATACCATTCATCGTGAAAGATGAGGAACAAGGTATTGAAAATACAGGTGTAAACAGTCATGACGCTATGATATTCTTTAATTTCCGTCCTGATAGAGCAGCGCAATTAAGTCAAGTTTATACAAATGAAAAATTCGAAGGATTTAAATTAGATCGCAAGTTTGAAGATTTATATTTTGTTACTTTTACTAAATATAGTGACGACGTTAATGCTGAAGTTGCATTTAAAGCAGTCGATATTAAAAATACTATCGGTGAAGTAGCTGAAAAAAATAATTTAAATCAATTAAGAATTGCTGAAACAGAAAAATTTCCACACGTTACGTATTTCATGAGCGGTGGTTCACATGCAGAATTTAAAGGTGAACGTCGTGTGCTAATTGATTCACCAAAAGTAGCAACATATGATTTGAAACCAGAAATGAGTGCTTTCGAAGTCAAAGATGCTTTAATTGGAGAATTAGATAAAGGTGATTTAGATTTAATTATCTTAAACTTTGCTAATCCAGATATGGTAGGCCACAGTGGTATGCTTGAACCTACAATCAAAGCAATTGAAGCAGTAGATGAGTGTCTAGGTGAAGTAGTAGACAAAATTTTATCTATGGATGGTACGGCAATTATAACAGCAGACCACGGTAATTCAGATGAAGTTTTAACAGATAGCGATTCACCAATGACGACACATACAACTAACCCAGTTCCTGTTATCGTAACAAAAGAAGGGGTAGAAGTAAGAAGTGGTGGACGTTTAGCAGATTTAGCACCAACACTTATTGATTTACTTGGAGTAGAAAAACCAGAAGATATGACTGGTGAGTCATTAATCAAATAATAATCAACTAAAATGATAAAGGAGTTTTAATTATGCCAATTATTACAGATATTTATGCACGCGAAGTATTAGATTCACGTGGTAACCCAACAGTAGAGGTAGAAGTATTAACTGAAAGTGGTGCTTTTGGTAGAGCATTAGTTCCATCTGGCGCATCAACTGGTGAATACGAAGCTGTTGAATTACGTGATGGAGACAAAGACCGTTATTTAGGTAAAGGTGTTCTTAAAGCAGTTGAGAACGTAAATGAAATTATTGCCCCTGAAATTATTGAAGGTGAGTTTTCAGTATTAGAGCAAGTTTCTATTGATAAATTAATGATCGCTTTAGACGGTACACCTAACAAAGCTAAATTAGGTGCTAATGCAATTTTAGGTGTTTCAATCGCCGTAGCGCGTGCAGCATCTGACTTCTTAGGTCAACCATTGTACAAATATCTTGGTGGATTCAATGGCGTTCAATTACCAGTTCCAATGATGAATATTGTGAATGGTGGTTCTCACTCAGACGCACCAATCGCATTCCAAGAATTTATGATTTTACCTGTTGGTGCAGATTCATTTAAAGAAGCTTTACGTTGGGGAGCTGAAATCTTCCATAACTTAGCTAAAATCTTAAAATCTCGTGGATTAGTAACTGCAGTAGGTGACGAAGGTGGATTCGCTCCTAAATTTGAAGGTACTGAAGACGGTGTTGAAACGATTCTAGAAGCAATCAAAGCTGTTGGATTAACACCAGGTGAAGATGTATTCTTAGGATTTGACTGTGCAGCATCAGAATTCTACGAAGACGGCGTATATAACTATGCTAAATTCGAAGGCGAAAATGGTGTTAAACGTACTTCAGAAGAACAAGTTGATTTCTTAGAAGAATTAGTAAACAAATATCCTATTATTACTATTGAAGATGGTATGGATGAAAATGATTGGGATGGTTGGAAAGTCCTTACAGATCGTATCGGAGATAAAGTTCAATTAGTAGGTGACGATTTATTCGTTACTAATACTGAAAAATTATCAGAAGGTATTGAAAAAGGAATCGGTAACTCAATCTTAATTAAAGTTAACCAAATTGGTACATTAACTGAAACATTTGAAGCTATTGAAATGGCTCAAAAAGCTGGTTACACAGCAGTTGTTTCTCACCGTTCAGGTGAAACAGAAGATACTACAATATCTGATATTGCAGTTGCAACAAATGCTGGACAAATCAAAACAGGTTCATTATCAAGAACAGATCGTATTGCAAAATACAATCAATTATTACGTATTGAAGATGAATTATATGAAACAGCTAAATACGAAGGTATTAAAGCTTTCTATAACTTGAATAAATAATGGAAATTAATATTTTAAATAAGTCTTGGGCATAAGTGTCTTAGATGAAAAAAGCAGAAGAAAATCAGTGAAAAACTGAATTTCTTCTGCTTTTTTAATATGATTTAAAGCATATATAGACATTTTACTTTAACGCTTTAAATCAATGTGATGAATTCGTTTCATTCATTCATAAAATGGGCTATAATATAATCAATGAATTTTTTAGGAGGATCATCTATGACGATTAATTTAAAAAGTGCTAAATCACCATGGTCTGCGTTGGATGGCGTTGAAAAATTAACACTTCATCCTGTCAAACAGTCATTTAATAAAGAGGTTGTTATTCCTGGTAGTAAAAGCGTTACAAATCGTGCCTTTATTCTGGCGGCATTTAGTGAAGGAACGTCAACATTATCTGGTTATCTTAAGAGTGATGATACATATTGGTGTATGGAAACTTTGAAAAAACTAGGTGCGACTTTTGAGTTTAATGATACTGATATTAAAGTTACGGGTATTGAAGTGAATCAATTACCGAGTAAACAACAAGTATTTATTGGTTCAGCTGGCACGACTGCTCGATTTTTACCGGGGATTCTTGGTACCCAAGATAATAGTGAGATTATCATGACATCAACTGAACAATTAGCAGTTAGACCACACAAAACTTTGCATGATGCATTAACGCAACTAGGTGTAGAAGTGAATTACCTTGAAGAACATGGACAGCTTCCAATATCTATTAAAGGTAATACTGAAACTGGTGGGAAAGTATCTGTTGCTGGAAATCAATCCAGCCAATTTATTAGCGGTCTATTAATGGCTGCGCCTCTATTTAATAAACCAACAGAAATTGAATTAACAACGGATATTGTACAAAGTGCGTATGTCGATATTACGATTGATATGATGAATCAATTTGGTATCAATGTTGATGTTTCAAGTGATTATAAACAAATGAAAGTTGAACAAGGGAAATATCAGGCTGTGAATTTACCATTAGAAGCTGATCTATCTACAGCATGTTATTTTATGGCTTTAGCAGCATTAACTGAATCAACAATAAAAATCAATCACTTAAACTTAAATAGTCATCAACCAGATTTAGAAGTGGTAGACATTTTAGAGAAAATGGGTGCCGAAGTTGAAAGAGGTGCAGATTATGTTGTGATATCAGGTCCAAAGCAACTTCGAGGCAACTTAACAATAGATATGAATGCATGTTCTGATCAAGCATTAACGATTGGTACACTTGCTACATTTGCTGATGGTCCGATTACGATTACAGGAGTAGAACATATACGACACCATGAATGTAATAGAGTTTCTGCTTTAACAGAGTCATTATCTAAACTTGGCATACAAATCGAAGAACACCAAGATGGCTGGACTATTACACCAGGAAAGATCAAAAGTGGCGTACTAGACACATTTGACGATCACCGAATTGCCATGTCTTTAAGTTTAATAGGCACTAAAGTAGACGGTATTACGTTATTGGATCCATCTTGTGTTTCAAAAACATGCCCAACATATTTTGAAATGTTACAGTCATTAGGCATTACGATAGATTATATTTAATGAAAACTTGAGTGAATAATGTAAATATGCTATAATTCTACTGTTATAATAGACAGGAGGACCGAGTCCATGCATACATTTTTAATCGTCTTATTAATCATCGTTTGTATTGCATTGATTACCGTCGTATTACTTCAAGAAGGTAAAAGTACTGGTTTATCTGGTGCAATTAGTGGCGGAGCAGAACAATTATTTGGAAAACAAAAACAACGTGGAATAGATTTAGTTTTACACAGAGTTACAATTATTTTATCGATTTTATTTTTCTTATTAATGTTAGCAATCACTTACTTTAAAATGTAAAGGTCCGACTGTATTGTCGGACTTTTTTGTTTGTTTACAAGTTAAAAAACGATACAATAGTATTAGAATTATGTAAAAGGATGGTCAATCAATGAGAATTCAATTACCTAAGCCTTTCTTTTTTGAAGAAGGTAAACGAGCAGTACTACTGTTACATGGATTTACAGGTAATTCATCAGATGTAAGACAATTAGGTCGTTACTTACAAAAAAAAGGTTACACATCATATGCCCCGCACTATGAAGGTCATGGTAGACCTCCAGAAGAAATTTTAGAATCAAGCCCATATGTATGGTTTAAAGACTGTCTAGAGGCTTATGATTTTTTAGTTGAAAAAGGGTATACTGAAATTGCAGTAGCAGGCCTTTCATTAGGTGGCGTATTTAGTTTAAAATTAAGTTTAAATAGAGACGTAAAAGGTATTATAACGATGTGTTCTCCTATGTATATCAAAACTGAAGGCACAATGTTTCAAGGTGTGTTAGATTATGCCAGAGAATTTAAGAAATACGAAGGTAAAACACCAGAACAAATTGAAGCAGAGATGAAAAACTTCCATCCAACCGAAACATTAACGGAGTTACAAGATACAATTCAAGGCGTGCGAGATCAAGTTGAAGATGTATTTGACCCTTTATTTGTAGCACAAGGAAAATTGGATGACATGATAAATCCTGATTCGGCAAACGTTATATATAACGAAACATCGTCTGACGATAAATTCATTAAATGGTACGAAGATTCTGGTCACGTTATAACAATTGGGCAAGAAAAAGAAAAATTATTCGAAGATGTATACCAGTTTTTAGAATCATTAGATTGGTCAGAATAAAATAAATTATAAATAGAAAGGAGGCCCACTATGAATCTAAGAGAAGAAGTTGAACAAATCATTAACGATAAAGAATATAGTCCGATGACTGTAAGTGAATTTCAAGATGTTATGGGATTAAGTAACGCTGATTCATTCAAAGAATTAATCAAAGTTCTAGTTGATTTAGAACAAACGGGTCAACTAGAAAGAACAAAGACGGATAGATATAAGAGAAAGAGAAATAAATCAGATTTAGTTAAAGGGACACTTAGCCAACATAAGAAAGGCTTTGCATTCTTAAGACCTGAAGACGATACGATTGAAGATATATTTATTCCACCAAATCAAATCAATAAAGCGATGGATGGAGACGAAGTATTAGTTGAAGTTGTGCCTTCTCGTGGAGACCACAAAGGAAAAACAGAAGGACGCGTTAAAGCTATTACGACTAGAAACATCACTCAAGTTGTAGGTACATACACAGAAGCTAAGCATTTTGGTTTTGTATTACCTGATGATAAACGAATAACACAAGATATCTTCATTCCTAAAGGAAAAAACTTAGGTGCGATTGAAGGTCATAAAGTACTTGTTGAAATAACAGAGTATGCTGATGGTACACATAATCCAGAAGGACATGTTAAAGCGATTTTGGGTCATAAGAATGACCCGGGGGTTGATATATTATCTATTATTTATCAACATGGCATAAACATTGAGTTCCCTGATAATGTTATAGAAGAAGCGGAAAAAGTACCCGATCAAATTAGTTCTGAAGATATTAAAGGCAGACGTGATTTAAGAGATGAGTTAACGATTACGATTGATGGTGCTGACGCTAAAGATTTAGATGATGCAGTCGCAATCAAAAAGCTAGACAATGGTTTAACAGAGTTAACGGTTAGTATAGCGGATGTTAGTTATTACGTTACTGAAAACAGTGAACTGGATAAAGAAGCTTATGATAGAGCGACAAGCGTATATTTAGTTGATCGCGTTATACCGATGATTCCTCATAGACTAAGTAACGGTATTTGTTCATTAAATCCTCATGAAGACAGACTGACCCTAAGTTGTAGAATGGAAATCAACGAACAAGGTGAAGTCGTTAGACATGAAATTTTTGAAAGTGTCATTTATTCAGACTATAGAATGACATATACGGATGTAAATAGCATCATTGAAAATAACGATCAAGAAATTAGAAATAAATATGCTGAAATTACACCAATGCTAGATTTAGCTAAACAACTGTCTAATCAATTAATTGCTAAGCGTAAAAGACGTGGAGAAATTGATTTTGATATTAAAGAAGCTAAAGTATTAGTAGATCATGATGGTATCCCAACAGATATACAAGTTCGAGAAAGAAATGACGCAGAACGCTTAATAGAGAGTTTTATGCTTTCAGCGAATGAAACAATAGCAGAACATTTTAGTAAGTTAGAAGTTCCTTTCATCTATCGTGTCCATGAGAATCCTAAAGCAGAACGCCTAAATAAGTTCTTTGAATTTATAACAAACTTTGGTCTTATGGTTAAAGGTACTAGCGAAGATATTCATCCTTCAACTTTACAAAAAATTGTTGAAGAAGTTGCAGGACAGAAAGAAGAAATGGTAATCGCGACATTGATGTTAAGAAGTATGCAACAAGCAAGATATAGTGAAGATAATTTAGGTCACTTTGGATTATCAGCTGATTACTATACGCACTTTACATCACCAATTAGAAGATATCCTGACTTAATCGTTCATAGATTGATTCGTAAATATTTAATTGAAAAATCAATGAACAGTAAACAAATCAGACATTGGGAAGAAATGTTACCTGACATCGCTGATCACACTTCAAAACGCGAAAGAAGAGCGATTGATGCAGAACGCGATACTGATGATCTGAAGAAATCAGAATACATGATTCAACATGTTGGAGAAGTATTTACTGGTATTATCAGCTCAGTTGCTAATTTCGGTATGTTTGTAGAACTTGAAAACACAATTGAAGGTATGGTTCATATATCTAACTTAACCGACGATTATTATAACTTTGATGAACGAAACATGGCAATAATTGGTGAACGTCAAGCTAAAGTATTTAGAATTGGTGATAAAGTAGAAGTCAAAGTAATCAATGTAAATGTTGATGAAAGAATGATTGATTTCCAAATCGTTGGCATGCCAATAGCTGAAAAAAATAGAGAAAAATTAGCAAGAGAAAAAACAATCAAAGCCAAAAAACGCAATACATCAAATGAAAAAGAAAAGCCAAATAAACACAGTAAAGGTAGAGCTAAAGGTAAACAAGGTGATAACAAGAATAAAAAGCCTTACTACAAATCAAAAGCTGTGAAGAATAAAGCAAGAGGAAAGAAAAAATAGAAAGTAGGTGATGGATGTGCCAAAAGTTCAAAGTAAACCACTTGCACAAAACCGTAAAGCAAGCCACGATTATACAATAGAAGACACGGTAGAAGCTGGGATAGTATTACAAGGTACAGAAATCAAATCCATTCGCCGAGGTAGTGCTAACTTAAAAGATTCCTATGCACGTGTCTACAACGGAGAAATGTATGTTTATAATATGCATATTGCACCATATGAAGAAGGTAACCGATTCAATCATGATCCATTAAGAACGAGAAAGTTACTTCTAAAGAGAAAACAAATAGATAAGCTGTTTGGTATTTCTAGAGAAAAAGGATATGCGTTAATACCGCTTAAACTTTATATTAAACATGGTTATTGTAAAGTACTATTAGGTATTGCTAGAGGTAAGAGAGATTACGATAAACGACATGTGCTTAAAGAAAAACAAGCAAAACGTGACGTTGAAAGAGCATTAAAGCAAAGATATTAAATAATTTTATTGATAAATCAATAAAAAGTTGTTAAGATTAAATATACTTCTGTTTAATAGAAGTATATTTCTTATTGAGGGGACGTTACGGATTCGACAGGGGTCCCCGAGCTTATGAAGCGTGTCGGAGGGTTGTCTTCGTCATCAACACAACAGTTATAATAACTGGCAAACAACAAAACTTAGCAGTAGCTGCCTAATAGCGCTCTGCATCACCTAATAGCATCACCTATGTGCTGTTAACGTGATTCAAATTAAGTAGGGTACGCTCGTCACTGCCGTTTGAAGTCTGACGAGAAGAGATTAATCAAACTAGCATTGTAATAGGGTGTCAGTCTCCTATAACAATGCGAAACGCCAACGACTAGACTACACACGTAGAAACATTCGTATCAGGATCTCTGGACGCGGGTTCAACTCCCGCCGTCTCCATTATATAGCCTTCGACCCTTGTGGTTGTGGGCTTTTTATTTTTGACGCCCCAGTAAAGCCCCAGTTACGCCCCAAATAAAAACACAATCATTGTTTAGATTGTGCTTTTAACAAATTATTCTTTTCGACTATTTAGATATTTCCTCAATTTTGACCAATTCATTTTCAGAGCAATAAATAAATATACTAATATGGCAATAGAGAAGGTTAAAGAAATTATAATTAATGTTTGAGACTGAAAATTAATGAATGAATTAAGAAGAAGGATTGCTCCTATTAAAAATATACTTAAAATAATTAATAGGAAGTTACTTAGAAAAAAAGTAAACATTCTTGTTTTGTGAGATTTATATGTAAATACGTTAGAAACGTCGAAATGTTGTATATTGCTATTATAGTAATATTCTAATTTTGTATTGATAATATCTTCTGAGTTTTTTATGATTCTTATATCACTTTTAGGAGAATCTATAGTGCAAATATAATAATCTTTATATTTTTGTAGAATATAAAGTCTTTTACCACTATTGTTATAATTTTCGATATAATAACAATCTTTATTTGAAAAAGATGAAAGAAAAATATATATAGCAGAAAACATAATGATAAAAAGTGAGATTTTGGTAAAATACATAAGTCTTTCTTTGGGATTATTTAGTACATTATTTATTTGTTCAGGTTCATGATGTACTAAATCTAAGGAAATTAATACAATTAAACATGTAGAGATAATTATAAATAGTATAAATTTTAAAATTTTTGTTATTGCAAACATTTGATTAATGTCAATTGTTTTTAAAAACTTATCTCTGGAAATTGAAACTATAATAAAAATTGAACCAATTATACAAGATGATAGAAGTGGTATTAATAAAGCTGTTATGTCAATTTTCATACTATGCTCCTTTTATAAATATTTAACTATTTCTTTTTGTGTACTAGGGTATAAATGCCCGTATCTGTTCATGACTTCGGTTGTGTCAGCATGTCCTAATCGTTGGGCTATTATCATTATGTTAGCACCATGATTGATTAAATGTGATGCGTGGCTATGCCTTAATTCATGGATAACAATACGTGGGAATGTTTGTCCGTCTGGTAAGTTATCATCTAATACATTTAGTGCAGTTGTAAACCACCTATCAATTGTTGATTCACTGAATGACTTAAAGAACGTTCCAAATAATACATAATCATCTTTATAAATATTTTTATCCTTATACCATGACTGATATTCTGTTAGATTGTCCATAACATGTTGTGGCAAGTATATATCACGTATCGCTGCTTTAGTTTTAGGCGTTGTTACAGTACCATGATAATCAGTTTTATCTATGTGGATATAGTTATCACTAAAGTTGATATCACACCATGTAATAGCCCTTATTTCGCCTTTTCTAGCCCCACTATAAAATAATAGTTTAAAGAAAAGTTTTTGTTGAATAGTTGGTAATACTTCCACAAACTCATTAAATTGTTCAACAGTCCAATAGTTCAATCTTTTGTTTGATTCTATCTCAAAATTACCTACAAGAGATGCTACATTTTGTTTTAGATCGTGATACTTCATAGCATGGTTAAGAATAGATACAAGAAATACATGCATCTTCTTTAAATATTCCCCAGAGTGTCCCTCTTTTAATTTCTTATTTTGAAATTTCATAATTGCTTTTGTATCAAGTTGATATACGTCTATTTTCTTAAAATATGGAAGTAGATGATTATTAACGTGTGTCATTAATGCCTTATAGCTGGATTGCTTACGTCTTGCTGAATACCAATCAGCATATTCTTGTACTAATTCATCAAATGGCAACGTATCAATATTTCCTATGCCCTCTAATTCATCTAATAGCTCATTACACCTCTTAACTGCCTCTTTACGCTGTGAAAAGCCACTACGTCTTATTTCTTGACGTGTATTTGTTTCATCATAGTATTTGATACGGAAATAGTAAGTACCACGTTTAGCATCTTTATATATGTTGTGTGAAAGTTTTAGATCGTGATTCAATAAATATCACCTACTTTATTCAATTAAACTGTCTAAATTATTTCTTTCCCTAAAATCATCAATATAATGTAGAATGTCTTCGTATTTATCTGAAATATTAGATAGAAATTCATCAATATTTTTATCATCCAAATACTTTTTAGCTTTTGAATCATCGTGGTATTCAACAACTAATTCCTGAGCGTTCAATGTACGTCTGAAAGCAAATTCCGTTAAAGAATCAAGATCTCTATCTCCTAAATCTAATTCTAATTGTAAATAATGTTCTAAAAGTCTATTAAATAAATTAGGGTCAAAGGAGTCGCTACCTCTTTCATTAAAAGATATTATCAAACCGGATGCAGTAGACATCAATTTATCATATAAATCTTTGTCGTAATCTAAACCATTTTCTCGCAAAATTCCGTTGATTTTCTCTTTAGCTATATTTTCTAACATTACTAAAAAATCACCATATAATAATTGATCAACACTAATATTCCCAAATTCCGATATTTTTTTTAACCTTTCTGCATTCGGTAAAGTTTTGCCTTTTTCCCACATTGCTACATTACCTTTACTTGCTGAAAAAATTTCTCCAAATATCTCTTGAGTTTTCCCACTTTGTAGCCTAATATTTTTAATTCGTTCACCAACCAGCTTTTTGTCATACATTAAGAGCTCTCCTTATACTAATAATTAACTATATAAGGATATGATAAATTAAAAGTTCTAAAATGTACAATGTTTTCGTTGACTTTATAAATGATAACATGCTAAGATAATTTTGTAAGTTCTAAAAAGTTCTAAAAAGATGGTTGTTCTTACAAAAAAATTTAATATATTGTTCTAAAAAGTTCAAAGGAGGAATTGTTATGACAAAAAATTGGAGTCTATACATTGCTAGAAATGAAGCAAAACAATCACAAGGTTATGTGGCTAAGAAATTAGGTATTTCACCACAAAGATACCAGCTTAAAGAAAGTGGTAAAGCTAACTTCACAATTCCAGAAGCTCAAATTTTATCTGAGTTATACGGTATGACGTTAGATGAGTTATTCAGTAATGAAATTAAAATTGAATCATAGGAGGGCTTAAAAATGCTAGATAATTATTTTAATGAACTCAACAAACGTGAACAACAAGCATACTTGTATGGACGTTCTGAATATGAAGTAGAAATCGTGAAATGGCTAAATACTAAATATGGTGAAATAACACAAGAAACCAAATTGGGTGTGAGTGCTGAAGTTGTATTGAATAATTTTATGGCTTCTTTATCAGACAAGATTCAAATTGAAGTTTGGGAAGGTCAAAACAAAAAGCAATTAATGGAGGAAATTTAAATGAAAAATGAATTATTTGAAATAGTTAATTTGAAAGATGATATGGAGATTCTGCAAGAAAAATTTGATGATTTGATACAAAGTAATCAATGGTTAATTGAGGAACATTTTTGTAGTGATCGTTTAAAGAGTAAAGATGAAATGATGAAACATGGGATAGGATACTATGAACAGCGAATTAGATTGACTCAATCGCAAAAACTACTTGAAGTTTATCAGAAGGAAATGGACGAATTAATTTTTAAACTTGATTCAGAATTGAATAAATTGCATGAAGAAGGTGCTGAAAATGACTAAATACTTATGTCTTATAGCAATGATGAGCATTTTAGGTATAACCCTCATGCTTATAGGATTATCAACTATCCAAGCTATTTATTTTGCCTGTTTATTAAGCAGTATTACATGCTGGGGACTAATTCTATTATCAGAAATAAAAAGACCTCAAGTAGCGCCAACTACTAAAGGTCATAAAAATAATTAATACACCGAATATGTATTGATTATACCACAAACCATGAATTATTTGGAGGGGTATAGACATGAGTTATAAACCGATAAAGATAGAAAATGATGTGAATATAACTATTCTCGAATATAAAAATGTGTATGCAGACAGCTTTAAGAAAGAGCATCATATCAAATACTCTGATTTAGTTAAAAAGTTATCAATACCAGCAATTAGTGAGGATAAATACGAACGTGGCGTATTCCTAGCTGGGACTAATAGCGATGATAAAAAAATTAGAAACGATGCCAATATGATTGATAGGAACATGCTCATTCTTGATTATGATGATCTAGCTGATGATATAGATTTTTTAGAGACAGTTAATAATAAACTGGGAAATGTTGCTTACATGATTTACTCAACATTCAATCACACTTATAAGGGTAGTCGCTATAGGTTATTGATACCTATTAGCAAACCACTTAAAGCTACATTGTACAGGAAAGCTATTCAAATTTTTGGTGAGTTGATTGGATTATCATACGACAAAGCGAGTGAAGTACCAAGCCAAGCTATGACGTACAGTGTTAAGCAAAATAAGGAGTCTGCTTTTGTATTTGAATACAACGATAAGCCTATTCTAGATTACGACTTTCTAATGAAAGCTACAAAGCAACACAAATCAAGAAACTATAGCAACACTAAGCGTACAGAAGCTTTCTGGGACGATGTAGCAGAGGGTGTAGTAATTGGTAGTAGAAACCAAACTTTGACGTCTTTAGTGGGTTTATTGCTTGCTAAGAATATAGGGGATAAATTAGCGTATTGGCTTGCCTACTCATATAATCAAACGTTATGTACACCACCATTAGCAGAAAAGGAACTCAATAAAATATTCACTAGTATCTATAAAAAACATTACAGAATAAACATAAAGGAGTGATGATTGTTGAAAATACCTAATGAGATCGATGAACTAATTAATGAGAAAAAAGAAGTGTTAGAGCACGACATCATTCCAGAAAATTACAAAGTTGGAGATAATGGTTGGTTATATAAAATGGTTGAAAAAGGTCGTGGCGATGATAAAGAAATCGTACCTATACTCATAACGTCTACACCACCATTTATAACAAAGCAACTAAAAGATATTGAAAGTTTAATCATCAGTTACGAAATGAAGTTTAAGAAAGCTGGTGAATTTACGACATTACCAGTACAAGCAACTGAAATTGCTGATAGTAAGAACATTATAAATCTAGCTAATAAGGGGCTTGATGTAGATACTATTAATCGTACTGAAATGGTGCAATTCATATCAATGTTTAAGCGATTGAATAATATACCTGATGAAACCATAGCTACTAGATTAGGGCAAGTAAAAGGTCATTTTATCCACCCTTTAATAAATGATGATATAAGGCTTGTCATACACGAAGAAGGCTATAAACAGCTTGCTAATGCTTTTAAAACAAAAGGTAATATCGAAGATTATGCAGAAAAAGTATTTAAACCAATCAAACATAGTCCAATGGTTATGACATTCGTATATGCATCGTTAGGCTCAATACTATTACACGATTTTAACGTAGATCCGTTTGTAGTAGACATGGCGAGTAAAACCAGCACGGGTAAGACAACAGCTTTAAGAGTTGCTAGCAGTGTATGGGGTACTGAAAGACTTATAAACGAGTGGAACACGACACCTATTGATTTAGAACGTAAAGCGAGTATCTTAAATAGTTTTCCAAGTATGTACGACGACACACGTAAAGCTAAAGCATACTTATTGAGTGACGTTGTTTATCAATTCAGTGGTGGTAAGAGTAAAGGTCGTGGAAATGTGCAGAGTGTCGATATCGTAAAGAATTGGAACAACATATTACTAAGCACTGGAGAAACATCAATAGTTGAGTATGGCAATGAGAAAGCTGGAGTGAGTGCCAGAGTAATAACATTACAAGACAATCCATTCAATGATGATGTGAATATAAGAGCGTTATACGAAGGAATAGAGAGCAATTACGGTCATTTAGGACTAGCGTTTATAGAACAATATAGTAAGCAAAAAGCGTCCTATAAAGATAACTTTAAAGCGTATGAAGGTATATATATTGAGAAAGCTGGAGAAAACGAAGTCATGCAACGTGTAGCAAGATATTTTGCAGTATTAATGGTAGCAGGCGAAATATTAAACGACATTGCAGGCTTTGAACATGATCATTATAAAAATGTTGATACTGCATTTCACAGAATGTTAGAGAGCAACAAGACATTAGATAAACCTAGAGAAATGTTAGAAGGATTATTAGAAGAATTAGATGCAAGTAGAAATAGTATAACTGGTGCTGGATATGGTGAAGTATACAATACCGAATTAAAGGCGATATTCCATAAAGATTACTTGTGTGTGTTATCTAAACCAATGAAAGATTATTTAGGGCATGAGGTAAGAACAATCACAAAAGAATGGGAAGAACGAGGGTATTTAAATGTTGGTGCAGATAGAATCGTGAAACAAGTTAAACATAATGGAAAGAGATATATAGGTTATGCGATTAAGAAAGATATTATTCAAGAACTAGGCTTTGACTTTAGAAATGAAAAACTATAGTACAACAAGTACAACATGGGTACAACTTAAATAAAAAAACGTTGTACTCTCAAAAGGTTGTTATATCAACTGTTTTAAGAAGTATTTGAATAGCGGTACAACAAGTACAACATATTTTATAGAGCATATATATTATAAGATTTAATCTACATTAGACTAACTAACTATATATATGTATGTTGTTTGTGAAAAACGATGTACTCGTTGTACTAATGATAATAAATACCTATATATAGGCGTTTATCCAGTACAACAATAAATTTTTTAAGTGGTACTCACGTTGTCCTAATGTGGTACTACAAAAAAACTTAATATAAAAAAGGAGAAAATAAAAATGACTAAACCAATAAATCACGCACTGGAATTATTAAACAAGCTACAAGTATATCGAAAAATGACAAAGACCAAAGATGGAGTAATAAAATCAGAATTGGCTTGTCTTCAGAGGATACCAATTAATGATGAATGTGCACCAAGTAGATTAAATCTAAAAAAGTACATTTATTTAAACTCAAGAGATCTAACGTTAAATGAGATAGAAGATGTAATCAAAGCGCTGCAAGTAATCGCACCCACCGTAATTAATGATGGTAATAAAAAGAATGTTATTAAAGAGATTGAACAAATTAATAAAGTTGCTAATTATACATTTATAGCATAAGGAGGGTTTTATATGAGTAGTTATCAAGATTCAAGTTGAACTTGATAAGAAATAAAAAGCTAAATAACAGAAAGAAGGAATGTAAATGGTAAAAACTCTAGAAAAAGCAAGGGTGCGTGAATTACCCACAGATCACTCCCAAGTTTTCAATGTGATAACAAACGCACCTAATAAGTATATTACAAGAGACAAAGTCTTAAGACAATTACGTCTTGAAATTAATCAAGCAAATTATCGCTGGTTAGCAAGTATTATTAGCGACCTAGTATTAAGGTTTAAATATCCGATTGGTAGTTGTCGTACGAGGGAAAAAAGAGGCTATTATATCATCACGAGTAAGCAAGATAAAGATGATGCAATCAACACGCTTGAAAGTATTATAAAGGGCAATATCAAACGTTTAGAGGCAGTACAATCGATTAAAGTTAAAGATGAAAAGGGGAATGAATGGTGAAATCTAATTATTTATTTGATGAGTACAATAAAGAATTAAACAAACATAATGATGAAATAACTTCATTAGAAAATGATATCGGAAGAATTAAGGATAAAATTGTAGAACTGTCTATTAAATATAAGGAGTTTGTTAAAAATGGTAACGAGGAACAGGCAGATACTCTTTTTAATGAAATTGAAATATTAGAGGATAGTAAGGTAAAATCACTAAAACGTTTATCTACAAAAAATGAATTACTAGAAAGTTTAAAAAAGGAAAAACTTAGAGAATTATTATTAAACAGAAAAACACTACCAAATTTATATGAAAATGAAAAGTTGAAAGCAATGAATAAACTAGACAAAGCAATTGATCAATTTAATATTGTTTTAGATGAGATCAATTCATTGAATGAAGAATATGCAAAAGACATGCATAAATTCGATTCATGGATAGATCGCTATAATATGAGAAAAGATGATGTGTTTAGAAAAGAATACGGAAGAGTAATCGCTCTGTATATTGAGAGTAATTTAATTAGTCCAAACATTATAAGATTTGACGAAAATAAAAAATTGGAGGTAGTAAAGTAATGGAATTCAGTAAAACGTTAGAAACTATAAACAATATGGAGTTAGAAGATGAACAAAGATTAGCACTATTAGAATCAGTCAAAGAAGACGTGAACTTTGAAGAAACACGTAATTTGGAAAACATACCTTCAATAGAAGATTTAGCACAAGAAATCAATATTAGAAAAAATTAATTATAACAGCCAAGCCTTAATTGGTTTGGCTTTATTAATATAAGAACCTAACAAAACCATACATTCCAGACAGTTTTAAAAAGGTATAAATAATAGAATGAGGTGTTATTTTGACTAAGCTAACTTCAAAAGAAGAATTATTTGTGAATTATTTAGTTTCTGGTAAATCGCAACGCCAAGCCTATATTAGTGCAGGGTATAACGTTAAAAACAAAAACGATGTATATATTGATAATAAAGCATCTCAACTCTTTAATAAGCCTAAGGTAATGGATAGGTTTAATGAATTGATGAATGTTTTTATTAATAAGTCTATATGGACGAGAGAAGAAGCAATTCACCAGTATTTATGGCTTTTAAATAAATCTAAAAATCATATAGATCAGTACGGTATTTCTTATGCATCTAGCAATGCTTATCTAGGTGCTCTAAAAGGTTTAAATAAATTATCATTTGAAACAACTGTTAAAGGAAGTAAGATACAAAAAGAAATTGAACTGCTCAATAAAAAAATTGATGGCATGAGTAGTAATAACAACATAGAGGACAAAATAGAAAGTTATTTTAATTTATTATCTAGTTCGAATTAAATAAAGGAGTGGTTAAATGCTACCAGACTTTGAAAAAAATAAGTTCACAGAGTATGAGTTATTGATGAAGTTTAACCCGAAAATTATAAATAGTAAGATTAAAGCTATGAATATGCAAATAGAGTGTATGTATCACTTAAATATGTCGCATGTTATCACTGATGAAAATGGGCGATTGGTATCTACTTCTTATCCACTAGACAAGTTGGTTATATATATCGTTGAAGAAAAGAATAAGCTGGGCTACTACAAGCGTAAGTCTAATGAAAGATTAAAGATATTAAAGCGAGTAATCAGTTCGTATACATTACAAGAGCAAAGGAATATCATGCGTTATATGGCTACTAACGGGCGTGTAAAAGACTTTGATGTGATTGATAGGTTACAAGTTGATTTGTATAAAGCGTGTCATAAAACAAGCGATATAGAGCAGATAAAGCCTATTAATGATGTAGCAACTTTTAATGTGGAGGATAAGGCATGCACTGTATAGATGATAAGCAGGCAATGAAAGAGTTTATCTCTAATTACCACAAGTTAGCTAAGCCTATTAACTACCAAGAGGAAGATTTAGACACATTCTTTAATCTGAATGATGATACTGAAATTATGCACGATCATGATATAGATGCGCATATACGGTTTAATGAAATAGAATCGATTGTTGAGAAGGTAGCCAGCGATAAAGAATATTTTATATTCTTATTGTTAAGTGAGGGCAAGACATATAGAGAAGTAGGTAAGTATTTTAATTTAAGTGGTGAGCGTGTGAGACAAATCTATAATGAAATGATTGAGAGATTGCCTTAATGGTGATCTCTTTTGTTTATTTAGAAGGTTACTAATGTTTTAGGTAGTTATAATAGTAGTATTTATGAAGAAAAAATTGTGTGGATCAATAATATAAATCAAGGAAAAGAACATCCGGAACTATCAATGATTAACAAAAACTAAAGTTTAAAAGCATTTAATTGTTGTAATAAGGGGGATAAATTGTATAATGAATTTACAGAGAAAAATAATCGTTGACTAAACGTTTTGATAAGAGGATAATTCAAATAATGACTTGATAGATACACTAAGGAGGTAAGCCTTATGGGAAAAGTGTTATCATTTGTAGACTTTTTCGAAGTTCTCAATCTTTTAGGTGAAAGACCAAATAATAAAATTAGTAGATTCCTGAAGCTATCAGAAGAAATTATGCTTTCTATAGTAGATAAACAAAAACAATATGAGAATGAAATTAAATGGTTTAACAATCATTTTGAAAGAATTTTAAAGGAAATATATTTATTAAATAACGAAGAACTTTGTTCAAATTTATTAGATATTACTAATGAAGAATTAGAAGTTATTAAGTCTTTTGATGAAAATGATGAAACAAAGATTTTTATTTTTATAGATATATTATTAAGTATGGATGACAATATCGAGTATATAAACAATAATACACATATTATAGATGTATATAAAAATGAAAGTTACGAAGTATATAACCCGGATGTTTACGAAAGAGTGGCAATGTAATGAAAGACAATTACCATATACAATTAAATAATTTCGAACTACAAGCTATGAATTTTATGAAAAAAAAGAAATATAATAATGAAATTAGTAAATTAGAACCCAATTATAAGGTGTTAATTAAAAAAGGTGATGGATCAATAAAAGAGGGTATATTAGTTGTTACTTTAGAAAATGATTTTTTTGATATGAAAGTTATAGTAAAAGGACAATTTGAAAATATTAATGGTGAAAATATTGAAAATGAAACATTAAGTAAATTAATCGTTCCATTACTTTTACCATTAACTAGACCTATAATTCATAATCAACTAATTCAATCTGGTAT
>NZ_PPQZ01000029.1 GCF_002902525.1 Mammaliicoccus stepanovicii | reverse complement strand
GTCTATGATACTGTGTTTGATAAAATATAACCATATACTTTATATTTGAAATTTATTTACTAGAGGAGCAATTTACATGACGACATCCAAATTATTGGCTCAAATACCAGATAGCTATTTCGGAAAAACGATGGGGCAGAAAGTAAACCATGGGCCATTGCCACTAGTAAATATGGCCGTTGGTATTCCAGATGGGAAAACACCACAAATTATTGTCGATAAATTTATTGAAGCAATACAAGAACCAAGTAATCAGAAGTATGTTGCGTTTCATGGTAAAGCATCATTCAAGAAAGCAATTGTTGATTTTTATAAAAGACATTATGATGTTGAGTTGGATCAAGACGAAGAAGTGTGTATTTTGTATGGAACGAAAAATGGGTTAGTTGCATTACCAACATGTGTTGTAAATCCCGGTGAAAATGTACTACTTCCTAATCCTGGGTATACTGATTATTTAGCTGGTGTATTGCTTGCTCGTGCAAATCCTTATTCGCTTGAATTGAAGCCTGAATTTAATTATTTACCTCAATGGAATGATGTGGATAACCATATATTAAATAATACGACGCTTATATATTTAACGTATCCAAATAATCCAACAGGGTCAGTTGCTACTCGCTCATTTTTTGATGAGACAGTAGAACGATTTAAAGATACAAAGACAAATATTGTACATGACTTTGCTTACAGTGCTTTTGGATTTGATACAAAAAACCCTAGTATTCTTCAATCTGAACATGCTAAGGAAACAGCTATTGAAATATATTCACTTTCAAAAGGTTATAATATGTCTGGGTATAGAGTAGGATTTGCAGTTGGAAATAAAGATATGATAGCTAGTTTAAAAAAATATCAAACACATACACATGCTGGAATGTTCGGCGCGTTACAAGACGCAGGTACAACAGCTTTAAATGAATGTGATGACTTTCTATTACAACAAAATGAAATATTTAAGAAAAGAAGGACAAATTTTGAAGCTGCATTAAATAAAGTGAATATTCCGTTCGAACCAATGAAAGGTGGTATATTCTTATGGATGGAAACACCGCCGACATTTGATGGCGAATCATTTGTAGAATACTTATTGCAAGAAAAATCTATCTTAGTTGCACCAGGCATACCGTTTGGAGATAATGGTAAAAACTATGTGAGGATTTCTTTAGCATTGGATGATCATGATTTAAATGAAGGCGCGAAACGACTTCAAGAATTGGCCCATTTATATTAAAAAGAGTCCGAGACAAAATTGTATGTCCGGACCTTTATATTAGAATATGACGATAATTAAAATGATAAATATTGCGAGTATAAAAAGGGTCATGTAATTTAATAATGTAACACCTTTTTTATCATGAATTCGATATTTGAATGCAGTAATTTCAATATTAATAACTAAACAAACAAGAACAGCTACTAACCACCAAATATTCGTTGCAAATCCAAATATAATGCTACCTAAAAATACAATCAACATAAGACCCATTATAAAACGTAATACTTGAGTGAGGGTAGTATGAAGTTGGTATATACTTAAATAACTTATAACGAGGTAAATTAGGGTAAATAATAATAGTATTAATATAAGCATGGTAAATTCCTTTCGTTATTCTTGGTTTAATTGATCGCGAACCTTTTTAATTTCTTCTTCTAATTGAACAAGTTGGTTCTCGAGCATGTCGGTAGCGTTACCAGTAGATTCTCTTTTTTCTAAATCATTTTGAATTCGAACATAATCATACTTCAATTCTGCGAGTTGTGATTGTAGGTCCAAATGAAACACTCCTTTGTAAGTTTTATTATTTATTAAAGTTGGTGAACAAATGAAAAAAATAAAAACAAATGCGATGCGTATATTAGATCAATACAATATATTTTATCATATTCATGAATTTAAAATAGGTAAAGAGCATATTGAAGGCTATAAAGTGGCAGAATTAATACATCAACCAGTTGAAAAAGTCTTCAAAACACTTGTATTAACAAATTCTCAAAATGAATATTTTGTCTTTGTTATACCAATTACTAAACACTTAAATATGAAAAAGGCGAGTAAAGTAGTTGGTCAAAAAAAGCTTGAACTTTTACCACTAAATGAGCTGACTAAAGTGACAGGCTATATACGTGGTGGATGTTCACCTATAGGAATGAAAAAAGCATATCAAACAGTTATTGATTGCGAAGTTAAAAACTTATCGACCTTCATTATAAGCGCAGGTAAAAGAGGATTACAAATGGAAGTGAATCCTTTAGACTTAGAAAAAGTGATAAGTTTACAAATTGATGATGTTACAAACAATAACTAAACTTATTTTAGTATAATTAATAATAATTTCAAACAAAAACTGTGCAAGTAATAAAAACAATTGTTAATATATATAGATGTGATTTCAATGAGAGAAGTGATAGAATGAATGAAAATTTTGCAATGATTATATTATTAATTGCACTGGGCTACATACTAAAAAAATTAAAGTTTTTTAAGGCATCAGATGGAAATGTACTTGCCACACTTGTGTTGAACGTAACGTTACCATCATTAGTTATTGTAAATTTAAATGGTACCAATTTAGATTTATCATTAGGATGGTTACCTATTCTAATGTTGCTTTATGGTGTAATTGCGAAAGTTTTCATAATATGGTTGTTCAAGAAAAATTATAATAATCAAGTTAGAGGAACAGTCGGAATGATGGCCGCTTCTGTGAATATAGGACTATTTGCATATCCTCTTGTCTCTAAGATTTGGCCAGAAACAGGGCTATTATACTTTGGAATGATTGATATTGGTACTGCGATAATAATGTTTGGAGTAACATATTTTGTTGGTAGTTACTTTAATGAAGCTGGTGACCAGTTTGATTTTAAGAAAATGGGATTGAAGTTGATTACGACAGTACCGTTAATGACTTATATGATTATGTTTATTCTTAATATAATGTCAATCAAAATACCAGGAAAAGCAATTGACTTCTTTGATATTATTTCTCAAGCCAATTTACCACTATCAATGATTCTATTAGGATTATTTTTAAACTTTAAAATTGAAAAAGCTTATTTACCGATTGTTATTAAGTACTTATTATTTCATTATGGTTTTGGATTATTTATGGGATTATTAGTTTACTTCTTCTTACCAGTTGATGATCCTATGATCAAAACTTCATTATTATTAGCTTGGTTACTTCCGGTAGGTGTGTCTGTCTTATCGTATGCGATAACATTTAAATATAAGACATTACCTATAATAGGTATGACGACAAATATAAGTATTGTGATATCTATTGTTATACTATATTTATTCCAATTATTTTTCGTTTAACATAAATAAAAGTCACGCCATAATGTAACATGGCGTGACTTTTTATTTATAACTAGAAATGTTTAGTTGCTTATAATTAACCTTTACCACCCATAAAAGCAGGATAGTTTGTCATACCACCATCAACGTAAATAGTTGTACCGTGGATGTAACTTGCTTCTTCTGAAGCTAAGAATACATTAATGTTTGCTACTTGATCTGCTTCACCAATTTCATTTAATGGAATCATTTCTAACGTTTCATCTCTTGTAGTTGGATCAGAGAATTTTTCGCGTGTATGTTCTGTTACAATAGCACCTGGGGAAACGTTATTAATTCTAATACCGTATTTACCATATTCCATAGACATCGTTTCCATCATTAATTTTAAGCCGCCTTTACTTGCAGCGTAATTTACATAATTTGGCCAAGGAATAACATCGTGAACACTTGCTGTATTAATAATTTGACCTTTAATACCTTGGTCTAAGAAATACTTAACCGCTTCTCTACTTCCTAAGAATGCACCAGTTAAATTGATATCAATTACTTTTGACCAATCTTCAAGACTTGTTTTGTGCGTTGGAATTGGTTTTTCGAATCCTGCATTATTTATCATGATATCAATTCGTCCAAATGCTTCGTGTGCTTTTTGAATTAAATTCATGATATCTTCTTCTTTCGAAACATCTCCTTGCACGGCAATTGCATCGCTACCAGAATCTTTAATTGATTGAACAATTGCTTCTGCTTCTTCTTCATGATCTAAATAATTAATGACAACTTTAGAACCTTCTTTACCAAATCGTTCTGATGTTGCTTTGCCTATACCACTATTACCGCCTGTTATAATCACGACTTTATCTTTTAAATCTTTATACATAATAAACACTTCCAATCGTTTGTATTTGTATTATCCTTTTGCTGCACCAATTATGAATGCTGCAATGATAATAAGTACGATTCCAATCCAAATAAATGTCATTTGACGTTTTGTTTTTTGTTCACCGAGTAGGAATATACCACCTAGTGTAGAAACGATAACTAACATTTGTGAGAATGAGAAACTTGTTCCGACACCAACTTTTGGTTGAGAGATAAATAAGAACATATTACCTAATGCCCATACGATACCTGGAAGAATATTTACAGTTGTGTATTTAATAGAAGGTTTATGTTTGAATGACAGTATAATACCACCAATAACCATACCTATTGATTGAGGGAATAATGCATCCCATCCTTCAACGCCAAATAGTTGGCCAATAACAACGTAAACGACATATCCTACAGTTGAAATGAGTAAAATTGGAATAGCTTGTGCAAGTTTTTTAGTATTACTATTACCACCTGAACTCTTTTTCTGAACAGAAGTAAAGATAACACCGATAATAAGCAACACTAGCCCTGTAAGTCCAAGTGTAACTTGTGTTCCAGTTGACCATTCTCCTAAGAAGGCTGCACTAAACAGTGTAGTACCTAATAACTGTAGACCAGTTGAGATAGGCATAGTCAAAGATACACCAATTAAATCAACACTTCTTAATTGGAACCCTTGACCAAGTGCCCAGAAAGCACCCGAAATCATACCTATAATGATTGTACTAACTGTAAATTGAACATCCCCAAAAATAAATAGGAGAATACCAATTATAAACGCACCGATAGTTGTCCCTAGAATTTGATTGTAAGGACCACCACCGACTTTTACATTAATTAAAACAACGCTCCCCCAGAATATTGCTGGCAGCAGAACGATTAAATATTCCATATGCATTACTCGCTTTCTCTAATTATTTTACAGACTACTTTACCCATTTGATTAACATACAAAACAAGCCAGAAATTTAAAAATGAGATTGTTTAAAAAGTCTGCAAGACAATTAAAGCATAAATTATACTAAAATTAGAATAAAAAAAGCACATTAAGATTATTTTTATTCTAATCTTAATGTGCTTTTTGAATATATTTATTACAAAGGAAGGCCCTTTAATCAGTCCTGACATATTTAAAATGATGAGTTTCATTAACAATTTCGAATCCAACTTTTTCGTATAACAATTGAATTTGTTCGTGCTTTTTATTGTTCACATGTATGCGAACAGTTTTAACATTGTCATGTTTGAATGCTTCTGTCGTTGCGTAATGTATCATTTGGAAAGCGATGCCTTGCTTTCGGTAATCTTTATGTGAAGCTAAGTAAGGTATTGTCGCTAATTGTAATGGTGTATCGATAGATAAATAAATGTACCCTTTAACTAATCCCTCAGCGATATACAAATACAGTGCATGGTCGTCATTTAGTGATGATACGATATCTACTGAATTTAAGTCACTGTTTTTGAAGTTTTTAGAATGTAGTTTATCAAATGAATAAAAGTAGGGTTTACTATATTTAATCATTTGATTCTGATTATCTACTTTATGTGGTGTATGATGTATTTCTAATGTATATCTCGTTTCGACATATCCAGCATGTAACGTCTTTAGCTTACTATTATTTAGGACATGTTCTTTATGTAGAGAGATGTGACAATACTTTACATTAGGATGATTATTTAATAGTTTCGTCCATATAACTTTCACTTCATTCAAAACTGCTTCAGAAGTATCGTTAACGATTGGCCCCCATACATTTACTGTTTCGTTATCTACGTATTCAAAACCTAACGCAGCAACAATCTGATTGTCATCTTGAACATAATAAAAATTTTGGTCAGAGAAGTTTTGTTGAAGCTTTAATTTAATTTCTTCTAGATCATGAGGTATATACTCTACGTAATTCGTGTTTTCGCTATTCATCTTCTTTAGATAAGTTGCAACAGTATCGATATCTTTAAGTGGCAGTATATTCATGACAGTCACTCCTTCAATTTTGATCGATTATTTACTCTATTATACGATTAAATGAACTTTTATAAAAGTTTTACATAACTTTAGAACAATAATTATTCGTGTTATAATGATTCGAATGAAAAAAGAATGGGTGAAATGAAATGAAAGAATTAATTCTTGCAGAAAAACCATCAGTAGGACGTGACATTGCAAAGGCACTTGGCATTCATGATCAGAAGAAGGGTTATTTTGAGAACAAACAATATATAGTTACTTGGGCATTAGGTCATTTAGTTACAAACGCAACACCTGAAGAATATGATAAAAAATTTAAAGAATGGGATTTAAATGTTTTACCGATAATTCCAGAACATATGAAACATGTCGTTATTAAAAAAACGAGAAGCCAATATAATACGGTACAGCATTTAATGAAACGAGATGATGTTAAATCCATCATTATTGCAACTGATGCCGGTAGAGAAGGGGAACTTGTCGCACGGTTGATTATCGAAAAAGCGAGAATTAAAAAACCTTTAAAACGTTTGTGGATTAGCTCAGTAACAGAAAAAGCAATCAGAGATGGATTTAAAAATTTAAAAAGTGGCAAAGCATATGAGAATTTATATAAAGCAGCTTTATGTAGAAGTGAAGCAGACTGGATTGTAGGTATAAATGCAACAAGAGCTTTAACGACAAAATATGATGCTCAATTATCTTGTGGTAGAGTACAAACACCAACATTAAATCTTGTACAGATGAGACAAGACGAAATACAGTCGTTTAAACCAGAAAAATATTATCAAATGGACATTGATGTAGAAGGATACAAATTTAAATGGACAACAGCTCAAGGTGATAAGATATTTGATTTACAGCGGTTAGAATCAATAAAGGATAAATTAAATAATAAAAAAGGCACAATAAGTCGGATTGTTAAAAAGAAAAAAACAAAATATCCACAAAAATTATATGATTTAACGAGTTTACAACAAACTGCTTATCAACGTTATAAAATGAGTGCTAAAGAAACACTAAATACAATGCAGTCATTATATGAGCAACATAAAGTATTAACATATCCTAGAACAGATTCAAATTATCTTACAACAGATATGATATCTTCTTTAAAAGAAAGAGTATCTTCTTTAAGTGCGACACCTTTAAAATCACACTCAGTACCACTATTGAAAAAAGAAATTCGAGCAGGTAAACATTTTGTAGATAACCAAAAGGTTTCTGATCACCATGCTATTGTTCCAACAGAAGTAAGACCTAATATGGAACAACTGTCATCGCGAGAAAAATATATTTACATGCTCGTTGCTGAAAGATTTTTAGAAGTGCTTCTACCGCCGTATCAATATGAAGAAACGACAGTGGAAATCCAAGCAGAAGGTGAAACATTTAAACTTGTCCAAGAAGTGGCAACTGATTTAGGGTTTAAAGCAATTCATCAAGAACAAACTGTTGTAAAAGCGTTGCCGTTTAAAGAGAATGAGCAAGTCTCGATACAAAGAGTGAATATAATAAGTAAAGATACAGAACCACCTGCTTATTTCAATGAAGGAACACTGCTTAAAGCAATGGAATCACCACAAAGATTTTTCAAACTATCAGATAAGAAAATGTCACAAACATTAAATGAAACTGGTGGAATTGGAACTGTAGCAACTAGAGCTGATATTATTGAAAAGTTGTATAGTTCAAATGTGATTGAAGCGGTACAAGGTAAAATAAAAACAACACCTAAAGGCAAACAATTACTAAATTTAGCGCCTAAACAGTTAACGTCACCAGAACTTACTGCTAAATGGGAAATGAAACTAACTCAAATAGAAAAAGGCCAATATCAAAAAGAACAATTTATTAAAGAAATGCGTGACTTTACTAAAGAAATAATAAGTGATATTAAAAATAGTGATGATAAATTTAAACATGACAATATAACTACAACTGAATGTCCAACTTGTGGCAAATTTATGCTAAAAGTAAAAACAAAAAATGGCCAAATGCTTGTTTGCCAAGATCCAACATGTAAGACGAAGAAGAATCAACAAAGACAAACCAATGCGAGATGTCCAAACTGTAAGAAAAAACTAACATTGTATGGTACTGGTAAGAATGCAACTTATAGATGTGTTTGTGGACATACAGAAACACAAGCACATATGGATGAAAGACTTAAAAATAGAAAAACCGGTAAAATAGGCAAGAAAGAAATGAAGAAATATATGCAAAACGATGAAGTGGAAAATAATCCATTTAAAGATGCATTAAAAGGATTAAAGTTATAAAATAATAATTTAACTAAAATACCTCCTTAAAGTCGCGATTTAAGGAGGTATTTTTTATTTAGAAATATAAAAATACGAACATAAGACGAATGGCAATTAAAAATGTTCGTAAAAAGTGTTGATTTTTAGGACTCTGAGTAATACAATGTACAGTGTTGAAATTAATAAAGGAGACTTAAGATGAAACGTTACTTTAAGTTTGATGAGTTAGGTACAAATTATAAAAGAGAAATTTTAGGTGGGTTAACAACTTTCCTTTCAATGGCATACATATTAGCAGTTAACCCTGCTATGTTAAGTTTAGCAAGTGTTAAAGGAATACCTGATTCCATGAGAATGGATCAAGGTGCGGTATTCGTTGCAACAGCATTAGCCGCACTTGTAGGTTGTTTGTTTATGGGATTAATAGCTAAATATCCAATTGCACTAGCACCAGGAATGGGACTAAATGCTTTCTTTGCGTTCACTGTAGTATTAACAATGGGTATTCCATGGCAAACAGGATTAACTGGTGTTTTATTTTCCGGGTTGATTTTTGCAGTATTGACGATAAGTGGTTTACGGGAAGTAATTATAAATGCGATTCCTTTTGAATTAAAGATGGCTGTATCAGCTGGGATAGGATTATTTATAACATTTGTAGGTTTACAAGGCTCGGGTATCGTAAAGAATGAAGATTCGACTTTAGTGACTTTAGGTACAATTCATGACCCAGAAGTACTGTTAGCAGTATTTGGTATTATCATCACAATTATTCTCATGGCTAAGAAATTGCCAGGTGCAATATTTATAGGTATGGTAGTAACTGCGATAGCTGGATTAGTGACAGGATTAATTTCAATGCCTGATAGCATCATTGGTAAAGTACCAAGCGTAGCACCAACTTTCGGTGCTGCATTTGAGGCATTTGGAGATTTATCTACTATATTGAATGTACAATTTTTAATTGTTGTCTTAACATTCTTGTTTATCGACTTCTTTGATACAGCTGGAACTTTAGTAGCTGTCGCAAATCAAGCAGGATTGATGAAGGATAATAAATTACCAAGAGCAGGGAAAGCATTGTTCTCAGATTCTTTAGCAACAATTGTAGGTGCGATATTCGGAACATCGACAACAACTAGTTATATCGAATCAAGTGCTGGTGTAGCAGTTGGAGCGCGAACAGGATTTGCAAGTGTTATTACAGGTATTTGTTTCCTAGCGGCTTTATTATTTTCACCACTTATGGCAGTAGTAACAAGTGCTGTAACTGCACCAGCACTCGTTATAGTAGGTGTATTAATGGTAAGTAATTTAGGTAAGATCGATTGGCAAAAATTCGAAATTGCTGTACCAGCATTCTTAACAATGATTATGATGCCACTAACTTATTCAATAGCAACAGGTATCGCATGTGGATTTATATTCTATCCAATCACGATGATCGTAGCTAAAAGACATAAAGAAGTTCATCCAATTATGTATGGTTTATTTGTAGTGTTCGTTGCTTACTTTATATTCGTACATGGTTAAAACATATATCAAAAATAAAAAGCAACCCAAAAATTTATTTGGGTTGCTTTTCTTAATAACAGTAAGATTAAGCTATTTATAGTTTTTATAAGTTGTTTTGTAATATTTAGATGGAATATATACAGGTGCAATAATAATAGTAAATAAGAAAATAATCATGAGCACTACCATTACAATGTGTAATATCCAACCAATTACAGGAATGATTGCAACGAAACTAGCTATTAGACCAATCAACGGTATGATAAAAATGACTTTAACGGTATTTTGGTTATCAATTAATAATATAATAGTAGAAATGAAATAAAGTGTACCATTTAAAACAAGAGCATTATATCCGGTAGATAGCACAATACTGCCACCTATAAAGGGAATTGCTAATAAAAGTTCTGAAATTAATAATATAATAGAAAGAACAAGCAATACAGTCTTAATTCCTCTTTTCATGATTTCACCACCTGTTAAAAAATTCATTCTACATTATATCATTTAGATTACAATTTATCTATTTTTAAATATCTATTGAAAAACAAACAAAATTTCGTTATAATACTTTGGTATGTGTTAGATAGAAATTAGAGAAATATATGATTATCTATTGCGTAATGGCGAGAAATCGTGTATCATATCTAATGTTGGACTTTAAGAAGCGATGAAGCGAGAGGTTACTGACACACCCGGCCGCTTTGCCATGGCGGTGTGTAAGAGAGTTTTCGTGGAGAAGTCTATCACTATAAAGTAGACGAACAAGGAGGGAAAATTATGGCAAAACAAAAAATTCGTATCCGTTTAAAAGCGTATGATCACCGTATGATCGATCAATCAGCAGAAAAAATTGTTGAAACAGCTAAACGTTCAGGAGCTCAAGTGTCTGGTCCGATTCCGTTACCAACTGAGAAATCAGTTTATACAGTAATCCGTGCCACTCACAAGTACAAAGATTCTCGTGAACAATTCGAACAACGTACGCATAAACGTTTAATCGACATTCTTAACCCTACACCTAAAACAGTTGATGCTCTTATGGGCTTAAACTTACCATCTGGTGTAGACATCGAAATCAAATTATAATTCATTAAAATAACAGGAGGTGCGACTTTCGATGACCAAAGGAATCTTAGGAAGAAAAATTGGAATGACTCAAGTATTCGCAGAAAATGGTGAATTAATACCAGTAACTGTAGTAGAAGCAAGTCAAAACGTAGTATTACAAACTAAATCTGAAGAAGTAGACGGCTATAACGCTGTTCAAATCGGATTTGAAGACAAAAAAGCATATAAAAAAGATCGTAAATCTAACAAATATGCAACTAAAGCAGCTGAAGGCCATGCTAAAAAAGCTGGTGCAGCACCTAAGCGCTTCACTCGTGAATTCAGAAACATTGATGTTTCAGCATACGAGGTAGGTCAAGAAGTCACTGTAGATACTTTCAAAGCAGGAGACATTATTGATGCAACAGGCGTTTCTAAAGGTAAAGGTTTCCAAGGCTCAATTAAACGCCACGGTTTCTCACGTGGACCAATGAGTCACGGTTCTCGTTACCATAGAGGTTCAGGTTCAATGGGTATGGCTTCTGATGCTTCTAAAGTATTTAAAGGTAAAGAATTACCAGGCCGTATGGGCGGAAACACAGTTACTATGCAAAACTTAGAAGTTGTTAAAGTAGATACTGAAAACAACGTAATCTTAGTTAAAGGTAACGTGCCAGGTCCTAAAAAAGGTTTAGTAAAACTTACAACTTCAATTAAAAAAGGTAATAAATAATTATTTAGGTGAAAGGAGGAAACAACATTATGGCTAATTTTGATGTATTAAAAGTAGATGGATCTAAATCAGGATCAATCGAATTAAATGATAGTGTATTTGGTATCGAACCAAACCAACACGTATTATTCGAAGCAATCAATTTACAACGTGCTTCATTACGCCAAGGTACTCACGCAGTTAAAAACCGTTCAGCAGTTCGTGGTGGTGGACGTAAACCTTGGAAACAAAAAGGTACAGGTCGTGCTCGTCAAGGTACAATCCGTGCGCCACAATGGCGTGGTGGTGGTATCGTATTCGGACCAACACCAAGAAGTTATTCTTACAAAATGCCTAAGAAAATGCGTCGTTTAGCATTACGCTCAGCATTATCAGCTAAAGTAAGTGATAACGAATTAGCAGTATTAGAAGCATTCAATTTCGATGCTCCTAAAACAAAAGAGTTCAAAAATGTAATGAGCAATTTAGAACTTCCTAAAAAAGTTCTTTTCATCGTTGAATCAGTAGAAAGCAACGTTGAATTATCAGCTCGTAACATTCCAGGTGTTAAAGTTATCGACGCTCAAAGTTTAAATGTATTAGATATTTTAAACGCTAATAAAGTCGTAATAACAAAAGCAGCAGTGGATAAAGTAGAGGAGGTGCTCGCATAATGGAAGCAAGAGATGTTATTAAGCGCCCCGTAATCACAGAGAAATCTTCATCAGATATGGCTTTAGATAAGTACACTTTTGATGTAGATACACGTGCTAACAAAACTCAAGTAAAAATCGCAATCGAAGAAATTTTCGACGTTAAAGTAAGTACTGTAAACATCATGAACGTTAAAGCGAAAGCTAAACGTGTTGGTCGTCACAGTGGTTTCACTAATAAACGCCGTAAAGCAATCGTAACTTTAAAAGAAGGTTCATCAATCGACCTTTTCAACTAAAAAACAATTACCACTAAGGAGGTAAAACGACAATGGCTCTTAAAAAGTATAAGCCAATTACAAATGGTCGTCGTAATATGACATCTTCAGATTTCGCTGAGATTACATCAACGACTCCTGAAAAGTCACTATTACAACCGCTTCCGAGAAAAGCGGGACGTAACAACCAAGGTAAATTGACAGTTCGTCACAGAGGTGGCGGTCATAAACGTCAATACCGTGTAATTGATTTCAAACGTAACAAAGATGGAATTCCTGCTAAAGTAGCAACTATAGAATATGATCCAAACCGTTCAGCTAACATTGCATTAGTAGTTTACGCTGATGGTGAGAAAAAATATATTCTTGCTCCTAAAGGATTAAAAGTAGGACAACAAATTTTCAATGGTGCTGAAGCTGATATCAAAGTAGGTAATGCATTAGCATTAACTGATATTCCAGTTGGTACAACAATTCACAATATCGAATTAAAACCAGGTAAAGGTGGACAATTAGTTCGTTCTGCTGGTACAAGTGCTCAAGTACTTGGTAAAGAAGGTAAATACGTATTAGTTCGTCTTAAATCAGGTGAAGTTCGTATGATCTTATCTACTTGCCGTGCAACAATTGGTCAAGTTGGTAATGAACAACACGAATTAATCACAATTGGTAAAGCCGGTCGTTCTAGATGGATGGGTAAACGTCCAACTGTACGTGGTTCTGTAATGAACCCTAACGATCACCCTCACGGTGGTGGTGAAGGTCGTACACCAATCGGTCTTAAATCACCAATGTCTCCATGGGGCAAACCAACACTTGGTAAGAAAACTCGTAAACAAAGCCAACGTTCATCTAAATTTATTGTTCGTGGTCGTAAGAAAAAATAATAATACCTTATTTACGTGTGCGGCTTATATGCCGCGCGCATAAAATAAGAAGGGAGGCGCCATAATGGCTCGTAGTCTTAAAAAAGGACCTTTCGTTGATGATCATTTAATGAAAAAAGTTGAAGCTCAAAACGAAAGCGAAAAAAAATCAGTTATTAAAACATGGTCTCGTCGTTCAACAGTATTTCCTAACTTTATTGGTCACACAATAGCAGTGTATGATGGTCGTAAACATGTTCCAGTATTCATTACTGAAGACATGGTTGGACATAAATTAGGAGAGTTTGCACCTACACGTACTTATAAAGGTCACGCTGCAGACGACAAAAAGACTAAACGCTAATTTCTTAAAAAGAGGAGGAAGTCACAATGGAAGCAAAAGCGGTTGCTAGAACAATAAGAATCGCACCTCGTAAAGTGAGATTAGTTTTAGATCTTATTAGAGGTAAAGAAGTGGCAGAAGCAATTGCCATCTTAAAATTAACAAACAAAGCAACTTCACCAGTTGTTGAAAAATTATTGATGTCAGCTTTAGCAAATGCAGAACATAATTACGATATGAATCCAGATTCATTAATAATTAAAGAAGCTTATGCTAATGAAGGACCTACATTAAAACGTTTCCGTCCACGTGCACAAGGTCGTGCAAGTGCGATCAACAAACGTACAAGCCACATTACTATCGTAGTTGGCGATAAAGAAACTAAAGAAGTTAAAGAAGCATAATTAAATCATTAAGGAGGGAATATAGTGGGTCAAAAAATTAATCCAATCGGACTTCGTGTCGGTGTAATTCGTGACTGGGAAGCAAAATGGTATGCAGGTAAAGACTTCGCAACACTTTTACATGAAGACCTTAAAGTTCGTAAATTTATAGCAGAAGCATTGAAAGAAGCTTCAGTTTCAAGTGTTGAAATTGAACGTGCAGCAAACCGTATCAATATCGCAATCCACACTGGTAAGCCAGGTATGGTTATTGGTAAAGGCGGTTCTGAAATAGAAAAATTACGTAACAAATTAAATGCATTGACTAACAAAAAAGTACACATCAATGTAATCGAAATCAAAAAAGTTGATTTAGATGCAACATTAGTAGCAAGCAATATTGCTCGCCAACTAGAAAACCGTGTATCTTTCCGTCGTGCTCAAAAACAAGCTATCCAACGTGCAATGAAATTGGGAGCTAAAGGTATCAAAACGCAAGTATCTGGTCGTTTAGGTGGCGCAGATATGGCTCGTACAGAACAATATTCAGAAGGAACTGTTCCACTTCATACGCTACGTGCTGACATTGATTATGCACATGAAGAAGCCGACACTACTTACGGTAAATTAGGTGTTAAAGTATGGATCTACCGTGGAGAAGTTCTTCCTACAAAGAAGTCTAGTGAAGGAGGAAAATAATAATGTTATTACCAAAACGTGTTAAATACCGTCGTCAACATCGTCCTAAAACAACTGGTCGTTCTAAAGGCGGAAATGAAGTAACATTTGGTGAGTATGGTTTACAAGCGCAAACAGCATCTTGGATCACTTCTCGTCAAATCGAATCAGCTCGTATCGCAATGACACGTTACATGAAACGTGGCGGAAAAGTCTGGATCAAAATATTCCCACATACACCATATACTAAAAAACCTTTAGAAGTACGTATGGGTTCTGGTAAAGGTGCAGTAGAAGGCTGGGTAGCAGTAGTTAAACCTGGACGTATACTATTCGAAGTTGCGGGTGTTCAAGAAGAGGTAGCTCGTGAAGCATTACGTCTTGCTGCTCACAAACTTCCAGTTAAATCTAAGTTTGTAAAACGTGAAGAATTGGGTGGTGACACAAATGAAAGCTAAGGATATCAGAAATTTAACCACTACTGAAATTGAAAAAGAAATAAAAGAAGCTAAAGAACAATTATTCAACTTACGCTTTCAGTTAGCAACTGGTCAACTTGAAGAGACTGCTAACATTCGAAAAGTTAAAAAGACGATTGCTCGTTTGAAAACAATCGTTCGTGAAAGAGAAATCGAAGAAGCGAAAGCAGCAGATAACAAATAATCAAGTAGAGGAGGTTCATTACTGTGAGCGAAAGAAATGACCGCAAAGTTTACGTTGGTAAAGTAGTTTCAGACAAAATGGATAAAACTATTACAGTTGTTGTAGAAACATACAAAACTCATAAATTATATGGTAAACGCGTAAAGTATTCTAAGAAATATAAAACGCATGATGAAAACAATTCAGCAAAAATGGGCGATATCGTTAAGATTGCAGAAACACGTCCTTTATCATCAACTAAGCGTTTCCGTCTAGTTGAAATAGTTGAAGAATCAGTAATTATTTAATAGAAGTATAAAGATAAGGGAGGTCAAACAAAGATGATCCAACAAGAAACACGTTTAAAAGTAGCAGACAACTCTGGTGCACGTGAAGTATTAACAATCAAAGTTTTAGGCGGATCTGGTCGCAAGACAGCAAACATTGGTGATGTAATCGTTGTTACTGTTAAAAATGCAACACCAGGTGGCGTTGTTAAAAAAGGTGAAGTTGTTAAAGCTGTTGTTGTACGTACTAAATCAGGTGTGCGTCGTGAAGATGGCTCATACATTAAATTTGACGAAAATGCATGTGTAATCATCCGTGATGACAAAGGTCCACGTGGTACACGTATATTCGGTCCTGTAGCGCGTGAATTACGTGAAGGTAACTTCATGAAGATCGTTTCTCTAGCGCCAGAGGTACTTTAATCTAATATGATAAAAATCAAAATTCCTAAGGAGGTGCCTACACATGCACGTACGTAAAGGCGACAACGTTATCGTTATCTCAGGTAAAGATAAAGGTAAAACTGGTAAAGTTATTGAAGCATTACCTAAGAAAGAACGCGTAGTTGTTGAAGGTGTTAACATTATCAAAAAACATCAAAAACCAACTCAGTTCAATCCAGAAGGTGGTATCTTAGAAACAGAAGGTACTATCCATGTTTCTAACGTTCAACTAATTGATCCTAAGACAAACAAACCAACTCGTGTTGGTTACAAAGTAGTAGATGGTAAAAAAGTTCGTATCGCTAAAAAATCAGGCGAAGAAATCAAATCATCAAAAGAATAATTATTAAGTGAAAGGAGGATCCACTTTGACACGTTTAAAAGAGAAGTTTAATAATGAAATTTCAGCTGAGTTAGTTAAGAAATTTAACTATGATTCAGTTATGCAAGTACCAAAAATCGAAAAAATAGTAGTAAACATGGGTATTGGTGACGCAGTTCAAAACTCTAAAGTTTTAGACTCAGCAGTTGAAGAACTTGAAGCTATCACTGGTCAAAAACCATTAGTAACTAAAGCTAAGAAATCTATAGCGACTTTCCGTCTTCGTGAAGGTATGCCAATCGGTGCAAAAGTAACATTACGTGGAGAAAGAATGTATGAATTCTTTGATAAATTAATCTCAGTTTCATTACCACGTGTACGTGACTTCCGTGGTATCTCTAAAAAAGCATTCGACGGTCGTGGGAACTACACATTAGGTGTTAAAGAACAACTAATCTTCCCTGAAATTGACTATGATAAAGTAAGTAAAGTACGAGGAATGGATATCGTTATCGTAACAACTGCTAACACTGACGAGGAAGCTCGTGAATTGTTATCACAATTCGGTATGCCATTTCAAAAGTAATCTCTAATTATAAAGGAGGCTAATTAAGTGGCTAAAAAATCAATGATCGCTAAACAACAACGTAAACAAAAATTCGAAGTTCGTGAATACACTCGTTGTGAACGTTGTGGACGTCCACACTCAGTATATCGTAAATTCAAACTTTGCCGTATTTGTTTCCGTGAACTAGCATACAAAGGCCAAATCCCTGGCGTACGTAAAGCTAGCTGGTAAACTCAAAAGAATGAAAGGAGGAAACACAAATGACAATGTCAGATCCAATTGCAGATATGTTAACTCGCGTGCGTAACGCTAACATGGTACGTCACGAAAAATTAGAGTTCCCTGCATCAAACATTAAAAAAGAAATCGCTGAAATCCTTAAAAAAGAAGGATTCGTAAAAAGCGTAGAATTCATAGAAGATGATAAGCAAGGTGTTATTCGTATGTTCTTAAAATACGGACAAAACAACGAGCGCGTTATCACAGGATTAAAACGTATTTCTAAACCAGGTTTACGTGTTTATGCTAAAGCTGATGAGTTACCAAAAGTACTTAACGGTTTAGGTATTGCACTAGTTTCTACTTCTGAAGGTGTATTAACTGATAAAGATGCTAGACAACGTGGAATCGGTGGAGAAATATTAGCTTATATCTGGTAATTATAAAATTATAAGGAGGTGCCCACATAATGAGCCGTGTCGGTAAGAAAATTATAGAGATTCCATCTGACGTAACAGTTACTATCGAAGGTAATACAGTTACAGTTAAAGGAACAAAAGGTGAATTAACTAGTACTTTTAATGAAGAAATGACTTATAAACAAGAGGACAACACTTTAGAAGTTGTACGTCCTTCTGATTCAAAAGAACATAAAACAGTACATGGTACTACTCGTGCATTGATCGCTAACATGATCGAAGGTGTATCTAAAGGTTTCGAGAAAAACTTAGAACTTATAGGTGTTGGTTACCGTGCTCAAATGCAAGGTAAAAACATTATCCTAAATGTTGGTTATTCTCATCCAGTAGAAATCGTTGCTGAAGATGGTATTACATTATCAGTAGAGAAAAACACAAAAGTTAAAGTAGAAGGCATTTCAAAAGAACGCGTTGGAGCTATTGCTTCATATATTCGTTCAATCCGTCCACCAGAACCTTATAAAGGTAAAGGTATTCGTTATGAAGGCGAATATGTTCGTCGTAAAGAAGGTAAAACTGGTAAGTAACCATTAAGATAAGAAAGGAGCACTAACATGATCGCTAAAATCGACAAAAATAAAGTTCGTTTGAAAAGACATGCTCGTGTACGTTCAAAATTAGCTGGTACAACTGAAAAACCACGTTTAAACGTATACCGTTCAAACAAACATATTTATGCTCAAATTATTGATGACTTAAATGGCGTAACAATCGCTCAAGCATCAAGTTTAGATAAAGATTTAAACTTAGAGCAATCAGGTAATGTAGAAGCAGCAGCTAAAGTTGGCGAAATCGTTGCAAAACGTGCGTCAGAAAAAGGCGTTGAAGCTGTAGTATTTGACCGTGGAGGATATTTATATCACGGACGTATCAAAGCATTAGCTGATTCAGCTCGCGAAAACGGACTTCAATTTTAATTTAAAGGAGGGACACTCATGCGTCGTAAAGAACAAGAAGTTAAAGAATTTGAAGAGCGCGTAGTTACGATTAACCGTGTAGCTAAAGTAGTTAAAGGTGGTCGTCGTTTCCGTTTCACAGCTTTAGTAGTTGTTGGAGATAAAAATGGTCGCGTAGGTTTCGGTACTGGTAAAGCACAAGAGGTACCTGAAGCAATTAAAAAAGCAGTAGAAGATGCTAAAAAAGATTTAGTAACAGTTCCACGTGTTGAAGGAACAACACCTCACCAAGTTATTGGACGATTCGGTGCAGGTCGTGTTTTAATTAAACCAGCAGCTCCTGGTACTGGAGTTATTGCAGGTGGACCAGTTCGTGCGGTATTAGAACTTGCTGGTATCACTGATATCTTAAGTAAATCATTAGGATCAAACACACCTATTAACATGGTTCGTGCAACTATTGAAGGACTTAAAGAACTTAAAAATGCCGAGCAAGTAGCTAGTCTACGCGGTAAATCAGTAGAAGAATTATTAAATTAAGGAGGGAAACAACACTATGGCAAAATTAGAAATTACCCTCACTCGTAGCGTTATTGGTCGTCCTGAAACACAACGTAAGACAGTTCAAGCGCTAGGACTTAAAAAAACAAACTCAACTGTAGTAGTTGAAGATAATCCTGCGATTCGTGGGCAAATCAACAAAGTAAGTCACTTAGTAAAAGTTACTGAAAAATAAATACATCTATAGTAATAAGGAGGTGCCAAAATGAAATTACATGAGATGAAACCAGTTAAAGGTGCTCGTAAAGAACGTAACCGTGTTGGTCGTGGTATGGCTACAGGTAACGGTAAAACAAGTGGACGTGGTACTAAAGGTCAAAAAGCACGTTCAGGTGGCGGTGTTCGTTTAGGTTTTGAAGGTGGTCAATTACCATTATTCCGTCGTTTACCAAAACGTGGATTTACTAATATAAACCGTAAAGAATATGCAATTGTTAATCTTGATCAATTAAATCGTTTCGAAGATGGAACTGAAATCACTCCAGCATTACTTGTTGAGTCAGGTGTCGTTAAATCTGAAAAATCAGGTGTTAAAGTATTAGGAAACGGTTCATTAGAAAAGAAATTAACAATAAAAGCTCACAAATTCTCAGCTTCAGCAATTGAAGCAATCGAAGGTAAGGGCGGAACGCATGAGGTGATCTAATGTTTGAAACGATGGTTAGTTTTTTAAAGACTAAAGAAATTCGTAACAAGATATTATTCACACTAGCAATGCTCGTAATATTTAAAGTTGGAACGTATATTCCAGCTCCTGGTGTTAATCCAGAAGCATTTAATCAAAATAAAGGTTCGCAAGGTATCACTGATTTGTTTAACACATTCGGTGGAGGTGCCTTGCAGAACTTCTCAATTTTAGCGATGGGTATTATGCCTTACATTACTGCATCAATCGTTATGCAATTATTACAAATGGATGTTGTTCCTAAATTTACTGAATGGTCAAAACAAGGTGAAGTAGGTCGTAAAAAGATTAATCAATTTACGCGTTACTTTACGATTGTTTTAGCTTTTGTTCAAGGTTTAGGTATGTCATATTCATTTAATAATATGCTCGGTGGTAATTTAATCCAAAATACGTCTACTTTAAATTATTTATTAATTGCTCTTGTATTAACTGCAGGTACAGCTTTCTTAATGTGGTTAGGTGAACAGATTACACAATTCGGTGTTGGTAATGGTATTTCTATTATTATTTTCGCTGGTATATTATCTTCTTTACCAAACTCATTAATTCAGTTTTATCAACAAAGCTTTGTTGGTGCAGATGACACAACTATGGCTTGGTTAAAAGCAATTGGTTTATTTGTTGGAATGGTATTACTTACTGCTGGTGCTGTTTATGTACTTCAAGCTATTCGTAAAATTCCAATTCAATATGCTAAACGTCAAACACAAGCTACAGGTAGTGCATTGTCAGCAAATGCGACATATTTACCTTTAAAAGTAAACTCTGCAGGTGTAATTCCAGTTATCTTTGCGATGGCATTTTTCATGCTTCCAAAGACGTTAACACTCTTCTTCCCAAAAGAAGAATGGGCGCAAACTATTACAACTTATGCAGATCCTTCTCATAATATTGGTATGATTGTCTATGTTGTTTTAATCATAGCTTTTGCTTACTTTTATGCATTTGTTCAGGTTAATCCTGAGAAAATGGCTGAGAATTTACAAAAACAAGGTAGTTATGTTCCAGGAATTAGACCTGGTGAACAAACTAAAAAATACATCACTAGAGTGCTCTATCGTTTAACGTTTGTTGGTTCAATATTCTTAGCATTTATAGCTATTATTCCGATATTGGCTATTAAATTAATGAATTTACCACAAGCTATACAAGTTGGTGGTACAAGCTTACTAATCGTTATCGGTGTCGCAATAGAAACAATGAAAACTTTAGAAGCGCAACTGAATCAACGAGAATATAGAGGCTTTAGAAGACGATAAACAAGTAGGAGGGCATTTATGAACATCATTTTAATGGGTTTACCTGGAGCAGGTAAAGGAACTCAAGCGAGTGAAATTGTTAAGAAATACCCTATTCCTCATATCTCAACTGGTGATATGTTCCGTAAAGCGATCAAAGATGAAACAGAACTCGGTAAAGAGGCTAAATCATTTATGGATCGTGGAGAACTTGTTCCAGATGAAGTGACTATAGGTATCGTTAGAGAAAGACTAGCTGAAGAAGACGCGAAAAAAGGATTCTTACTAGATGGTTTTCCTCGTACAGTTGAACAAGCTGATGCATTAAATGAAATATTAAGTCAATTAGGACGTCAAGTCGAAGCAGTCATCAATATAGAAGTTCCTGAAGAAGAATTAATGAATCGTTTAACAGGCAGACGAATTTGTGAAGTATGTGGAACAACATATCATTTAGTTTTTAATCCACCAAAAGTTGACGGTGTATGTGATCTTGAAGGCGGTAAATTATACCAACGTGAAGATGATAATCCTGAAACAGTTTCAAATCGTTTAAGTGTTAACATTAAACAAACTAAACCACTTTTAGATTTTTATGAAAATCAAGGTGTTCTAAAAAACATCGATGGTTCTCGTCAAATTGAAGATGTTTCAAAAGACGTTATTCAAATTCTTGAATCATTAAAGTAATGACGCATTCACCCCGAATTCGCCTAGCTTTAGGTGATTCTTGAACGTGTAATACCGTTCAATTTTAAGAATCAAGTTGGTATTTAGGGTTTTGAAATACAATCGGAGTGATTACTGAAAGCGATAAGTATTTGAAGTGTTGTCGAATGCAAATCTTAAGTATTAAATCATCCCAATTTTATGAACCTGTACTTATGCTAAGTGATCTAATCACCTAAAGTATGTCTCTTATTTTGGACCAGGTTTTAAAACGTGAATTACTTTCGTATTTCACAAGAATGAATAGAAAAAGGGGGAAATGATCATGGCTAAACAAGATGTAATCGAATTAGAAGGTACTGTATTAGATACTTTACCAAACGCTATGTTTAAAGTAGAATTAGAAAATGGACATGAAATTTTAGCACACGTTAGTGGTAAAATCCGTATGAACTATATTAGAATTCTACCTGGCGACAAAGTAACAGTTGAAATGTCTCCGTATGACCTAACACGCGGAAGAATCACTTATCGTTATAAATAATCGTCACTCCAAATACAAGGAGGTATACAAAGATGAAAGTAAGACCATCAGTAAAACCAATTTGCGAAAAATGTAAAGTAATTCGTCGTAAAGGTAAAGTAATGGTGATTTGTGAAAATCCAAAACACAAACAAAAACAAGGCTAATAAAAGAGAGGTGTAAATAAATGGCTCGTATTGCAGGTATTGATGTACCACGTGAGAAACGCGTAGTAATCTCGTTAACTTACGTATATGGTATCGGAAAAACAACAGCACAAAAAATTCTTAAAGAAGCAAACGTATCTGAAGACACACGTGTTCGTGATTTAACTGATGACGAATTAGGTCGTATCCGTGAAGTTGTAGATGGTTACAAAGTTGAAGGTGACCTTCGTCGTGAAAGAAACTTAAACATCAAACGTTTAATGGAAATCGCTTCATATCGTGGAATTCGCCACCGTCGTGGTTTACCAGTTCGTGGTCAAAACACTAAGAACAATGCGCGTACGCGTAAAGGACCAGTTAAAACAGTAGCGAACAAGAAAAAATAATAAGTAAAGGAGGCACATATAAATGGCACGTAAACAAGTATCTCGTAAACGTAGAGTGAAAAAGAATATCGAAAGTGGTGTTGCTCACATTCGCTCAACATTCAACAATACAATCGTAACGATCACTGATGACTTCGGTAATGCATTATCATGGTCTTCAGCAGGTGCGTTAGGATTCAAAGGTTCAAAAAAATCAACTCCTTTTGCAGCTCAAATGGCTTCAGAAACAGCTTCTAAAGCTGCTATGGAACACGGTTTGAAAACTGTAGAAGTTACAGTTAAAGGTCCAGGTCCTGGTCGTGAATCAGCGATTCGTGCGTTACAATCTGCTGGATTAGAAATTACAGCTATTAGAGACGTAACACCAGTTCCACATAACGGATGTCGTCCACCAAAACGTCGTCGTGTATAATTTTTGTTAGTACTTATTTTCAAGAGTCACTGGATAGAAATTAATAAACTTTAATCGACGTTTATAAGGAGGATATATTTATATGATTGAAATCGAAAAACCTAGAATTGAAACAATTGAAGTTAGTGATGATTCTACATTCGGTAAGTTCGTTGTTGAACCGTTAGAACGTGGTTATGGTACAACACTAGGCAACTCCTTACGTCGTATCCTATTATCTTCATTACCAGGTGCGGCAGTTAAAAATATCGAAATCGAAGGTGTTCTTCACGAGTTCTCAGCAGTTGAAAATGTAGTTGAAGATGTTACAACTATCATTATGAACATCAAGAAATTAGCACTTAAAATATACTCCGAAGAAGATAAAACACTAGAAATTGATATTAAAGATGAAGGCGAAGTTACTGCGAAAGATATCATGCATGATAGCGATGTTGAAATCTTAAACCCTGAGTTAAAGATTGCAACAGTATCTAAAGGTGGACACCTTAAAATACGCTTAATTGCTAATAAAGGTCGCGGATATGCTTTAGCTGAACAAAATAACACAAGTGATTTGCCAATTGGTGTAATTCCAATCGATTCTCTTTATTCTCCAGTAAATCGTGTAAACTATACAGTTGAAAATACGCGTGTAGGGCAAAGTAGTGACTACGATAAATTAACATTAGATGTTTGGACAGATGGATCTTTATCTCCTCAAGAAGCAGTTTCTTTAGGTGCTAAAATCATGACTGAACACTTAAATATCTTTGTTAATTTAACTGATGAAGCTCAAAATGCTGAAATCATGATTGAAAAAGAAGAAGATCAAAAAGAAAAAGTACTTGAAATGTCTATTGAAGAATTAGACTTGTCAGTACGTTCTTACAACTGTTTAAAACGTGCAGGTATTAATTCTGTACAAGAATTAGCAGATAAATCTGAGGCAGATATGATGAAAGTTAGAAACTTAGGTCGTAAGTCTCTTGAAGAAGTTAAATATAAATTAGAAGATCTTGGTCTTGGTTTAAGAAAAGAAGACTAAAAAAGGAGGTTAATTCATGGGTTACAGAAAATTAGGTCGTACTTCTGATCAACGTAAAGCAATGTTACGTGACTTAGCTACTCAACTTATCGTTTCTGAACGTATTGAGACTACAGAATCTCGTGCTAAAGAATTACGTAAAGTTGTTGATAACTTGATTACTTTAGGTAAAAAAGGTGATTTAGCATCTCGTCGTAGAGCAGCACAAACATTACGTGATGTTAAAATCTTAGAAGATGACAAAACAATTACAGCATTACAAAAATTATTCAATGATGTTGCGCCTCGTTATGAAGAGCGTCAAGGTGGATACACTCGTATTATGAAAGTTGGTCCACGTCGCGGTGACGGAGCAGAATCAGTAATTATTGAATTAGTATAATTTATTCTTTATTGGAGTGGCGAAAGTCACTTCAATCATTCTTTATAAATACAGTTTATTTAACACACACACAAAGCAAATGAGTGCAATGATAATGTTTACCACACATAGATATTGTCTAGCTCAGAGTACTCCACCACAATTGAAAGACTTATCGCGTGAACTCGTCAATGGTGGAGTGCGCGCTTTTTTATTTTAAATCCGTTTATACGGATTTTTTTATTTGTTTAATTTAATCAATATTGTTTCTGAATTCTATTATGAAGTTAAACTTTCATAATGGGATTTTTAAATTTAATCGTTAACTGTTTAAGCATAATGAATTAATGATTACAAATTTATGTATATGCTGTAAAATAAATAGATAATGAACTTTTAAGGATGATTGAAATTGGTGCCACAAAATATAATTAAATTCTCAAATATTACATTTAAATATGATGAAGATGCACCTAACGCATTGAATGATGTTTCCTTTGAAATCAAAAGAGGAAAGTGGACATCTATAGTTGGTCATAATGGTTCTGGTAAATCAACGATTGCTAAATTAATTATGGGTATTCATGAACAATTCGAAGGTGAAATCGTAGTTGATAATATGATGGTTTCAGAAAATAATATCGATGAAGTGAGAAAACATGTTGGTATCGTCTTTCAAAATCCAGATAATCAATTTATTGGATCGACTGTAGAATATGATATTGCATTTGGTATGGAGAACCAAAGCATTGAGTATGAAACAATGCATAAAATAGTTGATCAAGTTTTAGTTGAAGTTGATATGCAAAGCATGAAAACATTTGAGCCTAGCCGATTATCAGGTGGTCAGAAGCAACGAATCGCGATTGCAGGTATATTGGCAATGTCTCCAGATATTATTATTTTAGACGAAGCTACTGCAATGTTAGACCCTGAAGGTAAAGAAAGTATTATGTCTTTAATTAAATCGATACAACTTGACCGCCAGTTGACAGTTATTTCTATTACGCATGATTTAGACGAAGCAGTATTGGCAGATGAAATTATTGTGATGAATCAAGGTGAAGTTTATAAGCAAGATAAGCCTGAAGAAATATTTAAAGAGGGTGCAACTTTAACGAATATCGGATTAGATTTGCCTTTCTCGATTAGAATGAATAAACTTCTCTTGAATAAATATGAATATACGACATTTGATGAGTTGGTGAATCGACTATGAATATACAATTTGAGCATGTTAGTTATGATTATAGTTTGAAGACACCATTTCAATTTAGAGCGTTGCATGATATAACGACTACCTTTTATGAACAAAAGTTTTATGCCATTGTTGGTCAGACTGGATCGGGGAAATCAACCCTTATTCAACATTTAAATGCGTTATTAAAACCTACAGAAGGACATATGTCTATTGGTGATATTAAAGTAAATAAAAAAACTAAATCTAAAAAGTTAGCACCTATCCGAAAAAAAGTAGGCATTGTATTTCAATTCGCAGAACACCAGTTATTTGAAGATACAGTAGAAAAAGACATTTCATTCGGTCCTATTAATTATGGCATGGGTAAAGAAGAAGCAAAGAAGAAAGCTAAGGACATGATAGAATTATTAGGTTTAGATGAAAGTATCCTAAAGAGGTCTCCATTTGAGCTCTCAGGAGGACAACAGCGACGAATTGCGATTGCAGGTGTATTAGCTATGGAACCAGATGTACTTGTCTTAGACGAGCCAACTGTGGGCTTAGATCCTAACGGACAAAAAGTCATGATGGATCTATTTGATAAAATTCATAAAACGATGGGTATAACCGTTATATTAATATCACATCAAATGGATATAGTTCTTAAATATGCAGATGAAGTTAAAGTCATACAATCTGGAAAAATTGTCGCTGAAGACACACCAGTTAATATTTTTACAAATGCACCATTAATTAAATCGACACATTTAGAAGTACCACAGATAATTCGATTACAACGTGCAGTTGAGCATAAAAAAGGTATTAAATTTAACCAAATCGCTACTTCTGAAGAAATGTTCAAAGAGATGTATGAAAGCCAGGTGAAAACTCATGTCTGATAAAATGATAATTGGACGTTATTTACCTGACAATACGATTATTCACAATTTAGACCCTAGAATGAAGATGATTTATGTTTTATTATTTATGATATTGGTATTCTTTTGTAATACGTGGCTTTCTTATGGGTTTATGATTATATTCGTCTTGACTGTTATGTATTTAGCAAATATAAAATTTTGGTTTTTAATAAAGGGTTTAACACCGGTCATGTTGTTGTTTATTTTCACATTTGGCATGCACCTTATCGTTACTAAAGGTGGAGGTGTGTTGATAGATTTAAAGCTATTTACCATTGATAAAAATGGTGTCGTTCAAGGTGCTTTTATTGTGTTAAGACTTGTATTACTCGTTATGATTTCAACAATCATGACATTGACAACGAGCCCAATCAGTTTAACTGATGCAATAGAGTCCGTGTTAAGACCGCTAAAGAAATTAAAATTCCCAGTTCATGAACTCGCAATGATGATGTCAATATCATTAAGGTTTATACCAACATTAATGGATGAGTTGGATAGAATTATCAAGGCACAAACATCTAGAGGTTCAGATGTAAATGCTGGGAGTGTATTTAATAGATTTAAAGCAATAATACCGTTACTGATACCCATGTTTATTTCAGCTTTTAAAAGAGCAGATGAACTTGCGATAGCAATGGAAGCAAGAGGGTATAATGCTTCGAATGTAAGAACAAATTATCGTAAATTACAATGGCATTTGAAAGATACATTGGCGATCATGACGATTATACTTTTAGCTGTTGTTATATTTATTTTAAGAAATTGAGGTGCACACTTTGAGATTGCTAGTGAAAATTTCATATCACGGTGGAAATTTTATGGGATTTCAAATTCAACATCATGAACGAACTGTCCAATATGAATTTGAAAGAATATTAAAGAGAATGCATCAAAGCTTTGTGAGAATACATCCATCAAGCAGAACAGATAAAGGTGTACATGCTATAGAGCAATACTTTCATTTTGATACGCATTTAAACATCGCCCCGGATAGGTGGCTATATGCATTTAATTCTGCATTACCTAAAGATATATCTGTACAAAGTGTTGAGCAAATTAGTGATACATTCCATTGTAGATATGATTGTGTTGGAAAAAAATACAGATATAAAGTATATATCGACGAAAATAAACATGTCTTTGAGCATGATACTAAAGTACAATTAAGAAAACCAGTTAAAATACAACCTATGAAAGAAGCAGCTAAACATTTTGTAGGAACACACGATTTTACAAGTTTTTGTTCTCAAAAAACTGAAGTACAAAATAAAGTACGAACGATTTATCAAAGTGAAGTTATTGAAACAAATGACGGCTTTGAATTTGTCGTAACAGGATCAGGATTTCTATATAATATGGTAAGAGTCATGGTTGCATATTTAATACTTGTTGGTGAAGGAAAAAGAAGTGGCGACGAAATTCATACATTGCTTGAAGAGCGTGATAGAAAGAAAGTACCACATACTGCTCCTGCACAAGGTCTGTATTTAGAAAAAATATATTTACATGAAAATGAACTAACAGAAGAGTTTGGTGAGCTTATTCAAATTCACAAGAAAAATAATAGAGAAAATGTTTAAAACCAATTGACAAAATCGCAAATAAATTATATTATAGACAACGGTATTGTTTTATATCACCACCACGATAAGCCCCGGAATCTTATTGTGTTTTAAGATATAGAAGCAGGAATCAGAAACGAATTTTAAGATGTACATTTTTTTCTTTGGTACAGGTAAAGATGTGCATCTTATACAAGAACTTTTTTAACTATTAGGAGGACACTACAATGCGTCAAACATTTATGGCAAATGAAGCAAACATCGATCGCAAATGGTACGTTGTTGATGCTGAAGGACAAACGTTAGGTCGTTTATCATCAGAAATCGCATCAATCTTACGCGGTAAACATAAAGTAACTTATACACCACATGTTGATACAGGAGATTATGTTGTTATTATTAACGCTGACAAAATCTACTTATCAGGTAACAAAGAACAAGATAAAATTTATTACCGTCACTCAAATCACCCAGGTGGAATTAAATCAATCTCTGCTGGTGAATTAAAAGAGAAAAATCCAATGCGCTTATTAGAAAACTCTATTAAAGGTATGTTACCTAAGAGCAAACTTGGTGAAAAACAAGGTAAAAAATTATTCGTATATGCTGGTGCAGAGCATCCACATGCTGCACAACAACCTGAAAACTACGAGTTACGTGGTTAATTAAGAGGAGGATACTACATTGGCACAAGTTGAATATAAAGGCACAGGCCGTCGTAAGAATTCAGTAGCACGTGTACGTTTAGTACCTGGTGAAGGTAACGTTACAATTAACAAACGTGACGTACGTGACTACTTACCATTTGAATCATTAATTTTAGATTTAAACCAACCATTTGATGTAACTGAAACTAAAGGAAACTATGATGTTTTAGTAAACGTTAAAGGTGGAGGTTTCACAGGACAAGCACAAGCTATCCGTCACGGAATTGCACGTGCATTGTTAGAAGCAGATCCAGAATACCGCGGTTCATTAAAACGCGCTGGATTACTTACTCGTGACCCACGTATGAAAGAACGTAAGAAGCCAGGTCTTAAAGGCGCTCGTCGTTCACCACAATTCTCAAAACGTTAATATTTGTTTATATCAACGTTTACAGCACTTCTCGAATTTATTCGAGAGGTGCTTTTTTGTGTTTATATATAGATTGTCTATGAATTCATCATTGGGTTTGTACCATATTATTTCATAATGTAAGTAGTAAGTATGAATGTAAATGTGTAAAATGTATATTGTAAGTATTAATAATATCATATTGCTGAGTTTCAATATCTTGTTTACATTTGGAGGTTTATCATGAACAATGGGCAAATTAAAATCATAAAATATGAAGAAGTGTTTGCAGATCAAACAGTGAGAATGTGGCGTGATAGTAAGGAACAGGCAATTAATCAAAACGAACGACATCATATACATAGTCATAAATACTACTTAAGTCATATACTACCAGATCATTATGATATTGATTTAGCATTATTGGATAATCAGGTCATAGGCATGATTGCTTATAATGAGGTGGAAATTAGTCAATTATATATTCATGTTGATTACCAAGGCATAGGAATTGGGAAACAATTATTAAATCGGGCAAAAAATTACTCGAATGGTAAGTTACAATTATATACTTTTGATAAAAATGAATATGCTAAAACTTTTTATGAAAAAAATGGTTTTAAAAAAGTAGGTATACAACTTGAAAATGAAGAGAATTTAACTGCTATACAATATGAATGGCGTAAATAAAAATGCATGCAAAGGGTGACTGGAATTGAAGAAAATTGGTTTAATATCAGATATTCATGGTAATGCAACTGCAGCTAGAGAAGTGATTCAAGATGCAAAACAAAATGGTGTTGATGAATTCTGGTTTTTAGGAGATTTATTTATGCCTGGCCCAGGAAGAAGCGAGTTGCTTCATCTGCTCTTAGAATCTAATACTACTACATTTGTTAAAGGAAATTGGGACGGTTGTTTAACAAGTGTAATTGAAGAGTATGAAACAATTAACTATGGTGATCCGGAAGAAGTATTTATATTCAAACTTGTACATTATGTTATGAAGGATTTAACAGAAGAAGAATTGAAATTTATGTTTAATATACCAATGACTGTTGAAAGAGAAATATATGGTGTGAAGTTTCATTTATCTCATAATCTTCCTGAAAATTTTGGTGGTGGGGATTTAATTGTGCAAAGTCCAGCTGAAAATTTTGCTAAACTGTTTGAATATACAGATGCGCAAATTGCGATATATGGACACATACATCAACCAGTCATGAGAAGAGTAGGAATGGGTGATGAAAGAGTTGTAATCAATCCTGGTGCTGTTTCTACAACCCAAAATAAAGACTCAAGCTATAGTATCTTAAAGGTTGAAGAGTGTGGGAAATGGTCTATAGAATTTAGAAATTTAATACATAACCATAAACAAGATTTAATTGAAGCAAGACGAAATGATTTATCATATTATGAACTTTATGAAGATACAGTACTAAATCATATTCATCATACTCACGATGTAGAAGGTATAGATAAGGTAAATAAGAAATATAACTATGTTCACGATTTAAAAGCGTGGCTTTCAGATGAAACTATGCTAACTTTAATGAATAAATTCCGAAATAAGCAGCTTGAGTAAATAAGTGTCATTTCAATTAATTAGAAATTTGAAGGAGGAAAACTATGGGGGAAATAGTTGCTTACTTAGCTATGAGTATAGATGGATATATTGCGACAGATAATCATGGTGTTCAATGGCTAGAAGAGGTGGTTGGTGAAGGAGACAATGGTTATAGTGAGTTTTATAAGACTATAGAAACAGTCGTAATGGGCAATAGAACATATAAATGGTTCGAAGATAATATGGATGCATATCCATATACTGATAAAAATAGTTATGTCTTCACTAGAAATCATAATATTAAACATGATGACCATGTTACGTTTGTAAATGATGATATAGATGAATTCATAATAAGTTTAAAACGTCATTCGACAGGGGATATTTGGATTGTTGGTGGAGGAGAAATCGTTACACACTTTATGAAACAAAATTTAATTGATAAATATATCATTACTATTTCTCCACACATATTAGGGACTGGCATACCTTTAATAGTGCCAGGTACATATCATAAACAATTAAAACTAATAGATACACAAGTTTATAATCAATTTGTTCAAGTCATATATGCGAAATAGTATAACCTTTACAATCATGTATTGAAACTCAATATAATAAATCGAGAGCAATTGTGTACGAAATTTATTTGACTCTATATAAAGAATGGGCTGATAATTTGGATTTATTAAATAGAATTTCATCTGGATCAAGACATTCAGTATTTCTAAATACGGATGGTACTGTAACGGCTTTTGGAAATAACACCAATGGACAATGTGAAGTACATGACTGGCGGAATATAATTGGTATATCTGCTGCTAATGTACATGTTGCATTGAATACAGGACATACACATACAATCGGTCTTAAAGAAGATGGAACAGTAATCGCTGTAGGTAATAATCAGCGCGGACAAGCAAACGTAACGGATTGGTATGACATAAGACAAATTACGACAGGTTGGTCACATTCATTAGGATTAAGAAGAAGTGGCCAAGTAGTTGCGGTAGGTAGGAATACGGAGAAACAGTGTGAAGTGTCGTGCTGGGAAGATATAGTTAAAGTAGCAGCAGGTGATTGGCACTCATTAGGTTTAACGAATAAAGGTACTATAATAGGAACTGGCAATAATATGAAGGGACAGATAGATATTCGTGAATGGAATGATATAAAGGACATATCATGTGGGTATCTCCACTCATTAGGCGTTAAAATAGATGGTACAGTTGCCGCGACAGGTAGTAATAAATATCAACAATGTGAGGTAACTGAATGGAGGAATGTTCACTCAGTATCAGCTGGAAGTTATCATTCTGTTGCTTTGAATAAAGACGGTACAGTATTAGCGAAAGGATCCAACCAATTTGGACAATGTAATATAGAAAACTGGACCAATATAGTAGAAATAAGTGCTGGACCAACATACACTTTAGGTTTAAAAGAAGATGGAACAGTTATAGGAGCAGGTTCAAATAAATATGGAGAATTAAACATAATAACACCTTCAACATGACGTTGAAGGTGTTTATTTAGTATTTACTCTTATGAACTTTCTCATTTCCATGTTTAAAGTTACCTGTTACTTTTGCTAATAGAAGTTGGACATCATAATCATCATAATCTACTGCTTCCATTTTTTTAATTAATTGTTCTGCTTTGGCATCTTTAAGAATCTTAATTTCTTTCCCTCCAAAGAAAATACGGACCGTTCTCTTCTTCGTAATTTGATAGCTAAAAGGATCTTCGGATAATTTCCCGCGTTTATCGATACTTCTCAGTTTAATGACCTCCCATTTATTATACAAAGATTTATAACTTGTTAACTCTCTATACCCTGTATTGTAAAATGTAAATACAGAACTTTATTTATCGAAAAACGATAAAAGGAGAGATGAAATTGAATAAAATTAGTAAATACGAAAAGCAAACAATGTACTTAACAATCGGAGCTATGGTTCTTAATTTAGCATGTTTTATTATTTATTTAGTAAAGTTCTTTCAAGTTGTCCCGCTATATGTCGCATTTGATTTTAAAAATGGTGTAGTTTATTATTTAATGGCATTTATAATTCAAACTTTACTTGTGATTTCATTCTTTATTTTATTATTGAACTTCTTAAAGATTATAACTAGAGGTGATTTCTTTCACGAGAAAAATTATGATAAGATATTTTTCGCTGCTATGATGATTACAATATATGGGAGTATAAATGCTATGAAAGACTTTTTGGATATAGGTATGAAATATAAAGAATTATTAGATACTACATTTCTCACGAACACATTATTGGTTTGTGTGTCTATAGTATTAATGAATTTTTTGTCTATTTATGATAAATCCAAATCAATCAAAGAAGAAAATGACTTGACCATATGAAGGTGATAACATGATCAAAATTAAACTAGATGAAATATTAAAAGAAAAAGGGGTTACCTTAACTGAGCTTTCTCAAGCTGTTGACGTTACAATCGCAAATTTATCTATACTTAAAACAGGAAAGGCTAAAGCAGTAAGGTTTAGCACTTTAGAGGCAATTTGTGAATTTTTAAATTGTCAACCTGGTGACATTATGGTGTATGATAAGGAAACGACATAAAGATTTATTTTAGAAAGGAATCACCTTATGTATAAATATATTTTGTTTGATTTAGATAACACATTATTAGATTTTAATGCTGGTGAGTTAAACGTATTAAAGACAATCTTTCATTCTGAAGGTATAGAAATGAATGATGAGAATTTATCATTATATCGTGAGATTAATGGTGATTTATGGAGAAAGCTTGAGTCTGAAGAAGTTGTAATTAATGATGTATTATTCGGTCGCTTTGAACGCTTTTTTAATCACTTTGGGATTTCTGTTAATGGTGAGCAGAAAGAACAGATGTTTCGTAAAGGAATAAATGATGCACATGATTTGATTAAAGATGCAAAGGATATTCTAAACTATGTTAAAAATAAAGGATATACGATTGCTACAGCCTCAAATGGGTTATATGAAACTCAGATGAAGCGTATGGCTGATTCTGATATTCTGAAATATTTTGATTATCATTTCATTTCTGGGCAAATTGGGTATAACAAACCACATGCTGCATTTTATCAACACTGTTTAAATAAATTAGAGGCGGGTAATGCATCAGAAGTTTTAATGATTGGTGATAATATTGTGTCAGATATTCAAGGTGCTCATAATGCTGGCATTGCAACATGTTACTTTGGTGAAGTTGATGACGTTGAAGCGGATTACAGTATTCGTGCGTTAGAAGAGTTTAAGAACATTGTATAGTGTATATTAAAGTATTGCTGAATGAACTTAGCTAGATTGAATATCTGGTTTAAATTTTTGCTATATACAAAATCATATCGTATGATGTATTTAAAACTAAATGGATGGTGAAAATCATGATAGAAAAATTACAACAAGTCATGTTATATGTAGACGATCAAGACAAAGCGGTTAAATTTTGGACTGAGGTTCTTGATTTTATTGTAGTTGGTGAAAGCGAACTTCCTGAAGGATATAAAGTTGTTGAAGTTGCGCCAAATAAGGAAGCACAAACTTCATTCGCAATTTTTGATAAAGAATTCATTAAAAAGTATAGTCCAGAAGTGAGTTTAGAAACACCTTCTTTAATGTTTAAGGCTACTAATTTTGATGAACTTTATAACAAATTAAAAGAAGCTAACTTAACAGGTCATGATATAGTTGAAATGCCTGAAGGACGCGTTGTTAACTTCCATGATACGCAAGGGAATTACTTTGCAATAATGGAATAATCGTAGGGGGAATTATAATGTTAAAGAAACAATATAAAGTATCATATCAAATGTTAAGTGATTTAATTAAAGATATAGACGAGAAACAAGCAGATTTTCAATTAGAAAATGCTAACAATAATATAAAGTGGCAACTTGGTCATTTACTTGCTGCAAACGAATCATTCATATTTGGAATTAGCGAAGAAAGTAATAAATTAGGTGCGAAACTTGGTAAGTCATTCTCTCCAGGTACGTCACCACAAGAATTCACTGGAAATGAACCTACTTTCGAAGAACTCAAAGAAATGCTAGCACAACAAATTGAAAGAATATTAACTGGGCTAGATGACCAATTAGGAAAGACTAGAAATGAACCTATTGCTGGAATGGATCAATTTGATGATACAATTGCATTTGCAATTATTCATACAAACTATCATATTGGTCAAATCAGTTTAATGAAGACAATGATTAATAAAGTTGATCAAGGCATTTAATAACAAATACGTATAGAGGTAAGGACATATAATCGTTCTTACCTCTATTTATTTTACTAAGATAACAACCTTAAAATTAATATTCACTACTAAAAGTGATATGATGAAAATAAGTAAATTAACATAATTTTATGGAGTGATGGTAATGGTATTAGAAATGAAACCGAAATGTGATAAATGTGAATATGAATTTCACAATAAAAGTAATGCATTCATTTGTGTACAAGAACATACATATTGTAGAGAGTGCGCAGAAAATTTATATTATGTATGCCCTAAATGTAACGGAGAACTTGTTGTGAGGCCAAAGATACAAGCTGATTCTCGAACAATCGTTGGTGAAAGATAAATTCAAACTAGGGGGTGATAGATTGAATATTGTTAAACTTAATACAGAGAATGTAGATCGAATCGTGCCGATTTTTGATGAATATAGAGTTTATTTCAATAAAACATCAAATACAACGGATGCTCAAAAATTTTTAGAAAATAATTTAAAAAATGGGTTGTCTACGATTTTTATAGCTGAAGATAATGATAAAGTGATAGGATTTGTTCAATTGTATACAGTACTGTCATCTTTGGAAATGTCCGATAAACTAATCTTGAATGACTTATTTTTAACTAGTGAGGCAAGAGGTCAACGTATCGGTGAAAAATTAATGAACAAAGCATTCGAATATGCTAGATCACAAGGCTATAAAAATATATCTTTAGAAACGCATAAGACAAATATAGGTGGGAATAAACTATATAAGAAGATGGGTATGACATTAGATGAAACCCATAATTATTATAGTTTAAAGTTATAAAATAAAGTGGAGGTGAATATCTATGAAAGCAGTAGGATTTAAAAAAGGTTTTGATATAAGTAAAGAAAATAAATTTGAAATGCTAAATTTACCGAAACCTAAACCAACTGGTCAAGATCTCTTAGTGAAAGTTAATGCTGTAAGTATCAATCCAGTTGATACAAAATTAAGAACAGCGGATTATGATGATTATAAAGTGTTAGGCTATGATGCAGTAGGTGTAGTAGAAGAAATTGGTGATGAAGTTGAATTGTTTCATATAGGGGACGAAGTTTATTATTCAGGTACGAACACGAGAAATGGTTCCAATGCAGAATATCAATTAGTTGATGAAAAACTTGTTGGTATTAAACCGGAATATTTAACAAATGCAGAAGCGGCAGCATTGCCATTAACTTCTTTAACTTCATATGAAGCCTTAGTAGAAGGCTTGAACATCTCACTCAATCCAGATGATAATAAAGACAAAACACTGCTCATAATTAATGGAGCAGGTGGAGTAGGTTCAATCGCAACTCAAATTGCGAAGAATTTAGGGTTAACAGTTATCACAACAGCTTCCAGAAAAGAGACTAAGCGCTGGTCAGAAAAAATGGGAGCAGACATTGTATTAAATCATAAACATCATCTTCCAGACGAACTAAAAGCACATAAGATTGAAGAAGTGGATTATATTTTTAATACCCACAGTAGTGATGCATACTTTAACGTTATGGCTGATATGATAAAACCAAGAGGAAGAATTGTAGCATTGGTAAACTTTATGAATAATGTTGATTTAAACTTATTAAAGGACAAAAGTGTTACATTCTCATTTGAATTTATGTTCACACGTCCTAAGTATGAAACAGAAGATATGATTCAACATCATGAATATTTGAGAAAATTAAGTTATCAATTAGATCGTGGAACGATAAAAACAACAATCAATACAACTTTAAAAGGACTAAGTGTAGAAACTATTACGAAAGCACATGAGATGATAGAGCAAGGAAATAGTATCGGCAAAATTGTAATTGAATATTAAAATGTAAGAAAAGCCAAGACACAAATTTTTGTCTTGGCTTTATTTTATAGTAAGGTTGATATTATGATTGACCTATACTATTAATCACATTTGTATTTGCGGTCCACATAAATGGTTATCTGGTCTGAAAATGTGATTTACGGGCCACATAAATGATTATCTGGACCGAAAACGTGATTTAAACCCTTTCTATGTCTATGTTCATCCTCAAAAATTTATAATTAAAAAACTGGTTGAGGCTAATCTTTATGAGATTAGTCTCGACCAGTTTTAATTTTTCAAGACATATATAACTTGAATTATAGTGAGTTTATATTAGTAGTCATTTTCGTTTGCTTTACGTCTTAGATGTGGATATTTAGAACGTACGATATAAACAATCAATGTTAGTGCTGCAAATACGACTGCAAGTACACTTAATATAATCAATGAATGCAAGTACGTAACGTCACTTTCGAAATTAAAGATATTTTCTCTAATTGCTTTGATTACATAACTCATAGGTGAGAATGGATGTAACGTTTGGAATATACCACCGGAAAGCTGGATAGGGAATGTACCTTCACTTGAACCAAGCTGAAGTATAAGTAAAATAATGGATAAGAATTTACCTATATTTCCTAATACAACTGTTAAGAAAGTAACAATCATATACGCAGTTATACTCCAAATGAGTAACGTTAATGTAAAGTAACCAGGATTGGCAATATCAATCTCGAATCCATATAAACAAAGTATTGCTAAAGCAATTGCTGAACCAATTGCTTGTGTTAAGAATATAACAAATTTACTTAACCACCATCTGAATCCAGTTGCATCTCCAATTCGTTTATCGATAGGATAGACAGCTGAGAAAGCTACTGGTCCAACAAATAAACTTAGTGCAAGTATATATGGTGCGAAACTTTGACCATAGTTATTAACCTCAGTTAAATCATTATCACTTGAAACGATAGGTGTGTTTATCGCTTTAACATTTTTATCATTGAAATATTGGCCTTCTGATTGTTTAACAGCCTTATCAATATTTTCTTTTAATTTATTATTATTACTTTGTAAGTCTGTAATACCTTGTGTCACTTTCATACTTCCTTGAAGTAGTTGTTGACCTTGCTGTCCAGCCATAGGAGCAAGTTGTTCTAAGCCACCATCAACTTGTTTACTTCCCTCGATTAGTTGGTTTTCAGCATCGGACATCTGACCAAGTGCTTTAGAAGTATCTTTATAACCATTAGTTAGTTTATTCATACCTTTAAAAATTTCTGAGATATATTGTTCTCTAACAGACGTGCTTAAATCATTTTCAACGGCAGTAACAGCTTTAGTTGCTATTTGAGCACCTGTATAGCTATAACCAGGGTTCGTCTTAATTTTTAAATCAATTTTCTTTGGTGTTTTATCTAACATAGAACCTGCATTTTTTGATGTGTTAGATGGTATTGTGATAACAGCGAATGAATCGCCATGTTCTAAATGTTTATCAGCAGTTGATTGTTTCACAAATTCCCATTTAAATTTATCATTGTCCTTAAGTTTATCGACAACTTCATCACCAATATTAGTTTGTTTACCATTTACTTTGCCACCATTATCCTCATTGACGACAGAAATTTTTAAATCTTGTGTTTTACCATAAGGGTCCCACAGGGAACCTACAAATACAGAACTATATATTAATGGTAAAAGCATAATTGCTATAAGTGAAACTAATAAAAATTTATGTGTCCATAGGTTTTTTATATCATCAAACATGATTTACATTATCCTTTCCAGTTATAAGGTCGTTAGCTTTTTGAAGCTGTTTCACAAATGTGATGATTTCTTCTTCAGAAAAATGTGGTGATAGCTTTTTGTTAAACGTTTCATAAATGATATCTTCCGTGCGATTGACAACTGAAATACCTTTTTCAGTTAACAATACAGATTTTTCTCTCTTATCCTCACCTTGTTGAATCGAGATTAAATTCAATTTCATAAGTTTGTTAATTCTATTTGAAATGGCTGTTTTAAATACGCCTTGCTTAGACGCAATATAGCTAAAAGTAGAACCAGGTGATTCTTTTACGATTTTAAGTGTTTGGTATTGCTCTTTAGAAATCACTTCGTCTAAGCCTGAATTACTTAAAATCTTTGCAACCTCACTATGAATATTAACGATAGATTCTTGAAAAAGATTAAACACTTTTTTTAACTCATTATCCATCATTAGTACACCTCCTGTACTTAATACATTCAATATAGTACACCCTATGTACTATAAA
>NZ_PPQZ01000027.1 GCF_002902525.1 Mammaliicoccus stepanovicii | reverse complement strand
AATCCACGAAATAGGCAAAGTCATGGAATAACGTGGAAGTTAATCCACGAAATAGGTGTAGTCATGGAATAAGTCTGTAATTAATCCACGAAATGGAGCAAGTCATGGAATAAGTCTGTAATTAATCCACGAAATAGGCAAAGTCATGAAATAACGTGGAAGTTAATCTACAAGAAGATAGAATTTGGAATTTTTCTCTTTTGAAGTTATATTTTTAAATTATTTTTCTCCTTTTGTGTAGCTTCTGTAAAGTTTAATAAACTCGTGTAAACATAGTCTTAAGTCTTAGTTAATAACCTGTTTATTCCTTTCATAAAAGTTACAATATATTTAACATTAACAACGTAATAGATTAACAATTTGATTTTAAAGGATGGATATAATATGAAATTAACTACAATTGGATTAGGATACATTGGATTACCGACATCGATTATGTTCGCAAAGCACGGCGTAGACGTATTAGGGGTTGATATTAATCAATCAGCAGTTGAAAAGTTAAATCAAGGACAAATTCATATAGAAGAACCAGGCTTACAAGATGTTTATGAAGAAGTTTTAGCAACAAATAAATTTAGAGCAAGTTTAACACCAGAGAAGGCGGATGCTTTTATCATAGCTGTACCAACACCTAACAATAATGATGAATTTGAATCTTGTGACATCTCACTTGTAATGGGCGCAGTTAAATCCATCGTTCCATTTTTAGAAAAAGGAAATACGGTTATTGTTGAATCAACTATTGCACCACGAACAATGGACGATCATGTTAAGCCATATTTAGAAAGCCAAGGATTCAAGATTGGAGAAGATATTTATTTAGTACATTGTCCTGAAAGAGTATTACCAGGCAAGATATTACATGAATTGATTCATAACAATCGAATTATTGGAGGTATCACTGAAAATTGTATTGAGGCTGGAAAAAGAATCTATGGCGCATTCGTTCAAGGTGAAATGATTGAAACAAATGCCAAAACAGCTGAAATGAGTAAATTGATGGAGAATACTTATCGAGACTTGAACATTGCCCTCGCAAATGAATTAGCGATGGTATGTAATCATTTGGATATTAATGTATTAGAAGTTATTAAAATGGCAAATAAACATCCAAGAGTTAATATTCATTTACCGGGACCTGGTGTAGGTGGCCATTGCTTAGCAGTTGATCCATATTTCATTATTGCGAAAGATCCAGAGACAACAACTTTAATACAAGAAGGTAGACGTATCAATCGTGCAATGCCTCAATACGTTATTAATGAATCTAAAAAAATAATCAATCATTTAGGTGGTCATAAAATAGTCGTATTTGGTTTAACTTATAAAGGTGATGTAGATGATGTGAGAGAGTCACCTGCATTTGATATTTATAATGATTTACGCAATAATACTGATTTTGAAATTACTACTTATGATCCACACGTTAAATTAGATTTTGTTGAAAAAGATATTACTGAAGCTGTAAGAGATGCGTCACTCGTGTTAATACTAAGTGATCATTCAGAATTTAAAGCTCTAGAAGATAAAGACTTTAGTACGATGAAAGACAAAATTATATTAGATACTAAAAATGTAGTGAAGAATAATTTCAAAGATACAAAATACTATAACTACGGTAATTTATTCAAATTTGAAATCGAAAATAAAATGAAATTAAAAGTACAATAGGTGTGGTTTAAATGAAATTTCAATTGGTACAGGATCATCATATAGAAATGATACAAAGTAGTTTGGAAGGATGTTGTGTATTTACAGCATGTGAAAACATTCCCCTCTATAACAATCAAGAATGTAATCATATTAGTAAATTTGCAAAAAAATTTCATAAATATTATGTTACAGGACATTTAAATAACCGTTTATTAATGTTAATGGATAACAATGAAACATATATCGCAAACATCGATGATTTTGAGCTGTTGATTTATTCTAATATACCAAATCATTACTATAGTTTGAATTCAAATTATCTGACACACATATTAAATGAAAATAGTGTTTTATCTATATTAAATGAAGTAGACGATCAGAACATAGAAGAAGTGTTGATGCGACATTTTTATGAGCTGAATATTGTGAGAAACGAAGTTTATAAAGAAAGTTTGCATAAGTTATTAGGGCGATCTATCGATACGTTGGATCAATATATAACTTTAACAAATCACTATGAAAAGTTACTCAAATCTTATCAAAATTTAAGATCTTCAAAATTAGGTTCTATGCAAATTAAAGTATGGGAGGCTAAGAAATGAAAATTCAAGAATGGATAAGAGAGTTAAAGCGTCCTATCAGTCATTTTGAAGGATACAATGTTGATAAGAAGAATTTGGAATCACAACAACTCCAATTAAATCATTACTTAAATCGTATTAATCAACATAGTTATGCAGTTGGAAGTGAAATTAATCAAGACAATATGTTCAAGGATTATATTCAATATCAAAAAGAAGTTAGCGCTAATAACAAATCATTATTCAATATTGAAGATATATCTGAAACGAATTTAAATCGTAAAGGTTACTTTAACAAAAAAATCGGTATTATATGTGATGAATTTTTGTATAAATCATTAAAGTCATCGTGCAATTTAAATTATATATCGATAGACGATGAAATAAGGGATATAGATGTTTTTATGGTTGTATCTACATGGAAAGGTCTTGATGGTACTTGGCAAGGAATTACTAATGTTGGAAGTACGATATACAATCGATTAATTGAAAAGATTAGTGTTTGTAAATCAAAAAATATACCGGTGATTTTCTTTTCTAAAGAGGACCCAATAAATTTTCGAATTTTTGAAGAAATTGCTGGAGAAGCTGAATTCATCTTTACGACAGATAAGGGGAGTATACCAAACTATCAAGATAAGTATCCTCATATTCCTGTGCAATTATTGCAATTTCCAATAGATCCACATGTACATCATCCAATTAATATTCAACCACTATCAAATAGAAATGTTATTTTTGCAGGTTCTTGGATGAAGAAGTATCAAGAAAGATGTCAGGATGGAAAGCTATTATTCAATGGTGTTGTAAATTCGCCATCGTATTTCACTATTGTGGATAGAAATTTTTATCTTGATGAAGATCAATACCACTTTCCGGCACTTTATGTACCGTATATTGTGCCTAAAGTAGACCATGACATATTAATGAAACTGCATAAGAAATATCCATTTTCATTGAACTTAAATACGATTAAATATTCAGAAACGATGTGTGCAAATCGTAATTTCGAACTACAGGCGATGGGTTCGTTTTTATTTTCAAATTATAATATGTTCGTTAATAACACATTTCCTCAAATTCAAATGATATTTGAAGAAGTAGATGTTGAACGTACATTTAATTTACCCTCATCATTGTTAGAAAGAGCTCGCGCACAATCTATACAAAACATGATGTGTCATTATACAAATGTCCACTTTATGGAAGAGGTGTTAAATACCTTAAATGAGGTTATAGAACCAATTCAACAACCTGAAATTACAATTGTGACGACAGATGTTGAAAGAATGGATGCACATTGGCAAACATATCCTAATATAACGGTGGTTGAACATGGAGAAACGATAAATTCAACGTACTATACTTATTTCACTGAACATGTATACGAAGCCGACTACTTAGCAGATTTAATGAGTGCATTTCAATACGTTGATGCTGATTTTATTACAAAAGGCGTGACAGATTACGATTATACAGATAAGTATAATGATCGAGGGCTTACGCTATTTAAGCAAGGAAATTCGATTAATAAAGGCTTTAGCATAATGGACACATTCGTAGATGAACAACCATTTGTTCTAAATAGTACAAATGAAGAAAAATTATTAAGCATTATTATACCTGTATATAACAATGGCAGTCATCTTGAACATAAATGTTTAAGATCGATATTGAGGAATCCTGATTTAAATTATTTTGAAATTATATTAGTCAATGACGGCTCAACAGATACATATACGATTGCACAATTGAATCGTATAGAAAGACTATTTCATTTTATAAAAGTTGTCCATTTAGAAACTGCTTCGGGTAGTGCATCTAGGCCACGAAATATCGGCTTAGATTATGCAACTACGCCATATGTTACGTATTTAGATCCTGATAATGAGTGGATAGGGACAGGCATCAATGACTTATTGAGAGAAATAAGAGATGATAATACATTAGATATTGTGGTCGGGAATATGTTGAAAGTCAATGAAGAAAATACAGTGACACATCATTATTATCAACATGTCATAAATAAAATGCATACAGATTATATTACAAATACAGTTGAAATGCTTAAAGTTACTGGATTGAAAACAGCTAGCATACAAGCAATGATTGTCAAAAAATCATTACTAATTGATCATCAAATAAAAATGGTAGACGGTGCTATTGGTCAAGATTCATTATTCTTTCTAGAAATGATGCATTTTGCAAAAACAGCCAAAATCATAGATAGCACTGTACATGTTTATTATGCAGCTGTGAGCTCAAGTGTTACAAATCGCATTTCAAATCGATTTTTTGATAAATATTTAATCATGGAAACTGCACGTATCCAATTTTTGAAAAAGCATAAATATATGGATACATACATGAAAGTTAGATTTAACTTCTATATGAAAAACTGGTATTTAACCCGACTTAATAAAGTGAGAGATAATAAAGAGCGCGCGGTGACATCATTTTTAAAGTTATATCATTTGTATGATAACTTTCCAAGACCGAAAGATAATGAACTAGAAGCGGCAATTAAACAATTAGAAAAGTGAGTGTTCATCATGTCATATTTATTAATCACCAACACATATCCTAATAAACATAAAATCTATGCAAATGCATTTATTCATAGAAGAGTTAAAGCATATAAGGAAAATGGATTAGATGTAAAAGTTGTAGTATTTACTACAGCAGTAAAAGAAGATGAAATATATGATGGTGTACATATTATGTATATGGATGAGGCGCAGCTCTTCAACCATCTAACATATAATACATATACAAAATTATTATTTCATTTTATCAATTATAAGATGTTTGCAGCTGTTGAACATTTAGAAACGAAACCGGATATCGTCGTTTGGTTACACGGATTTGAAGCTGAAACATGGTATACGAGATATTATAATTTCTTATCCAGTAAAAAGAATTTAGATGCCGTGTTACAAAAAAAAGATGATTACTTTGACAAACAACGCAAATTTTTAAGACATCTTATGACGAGAAACGATATAAATGTACAATTTATTTACGTTTCAAATGCATTTAAAACGTTATATGTAGATCCTAACGTCGGTGTCAGTCCTAAAAATTATAATATTATTCCTAATATTGTCGATGCAGAAATGTTTCCTTATAAGCAGAAAGATGCTGAAAGTCGATTTAATATTATTTCTATTCGTCCATTTACTGCAAAGAACTACGCAAATGATATTACGGTAGAAGTGATTAAACAATTAAAATCGAAGGCATATTTTAATAAATTAACATTTGATTTGTATGGAGATGGTCCGCTTTTTGATTCTATTACGAAACCCATTAAACATTTTAAAAATGTAACTTGCCATAAACAATTTGTACCGCAAGATGAGATTACATATTTACATGAACGTGCAGGGATATATCTTGGCCCAACACGTCATGATTCACAAGGTGTTTCTTTGAATGAAGCTATGAGCTCAGGCTTAGTCACAGTATCTAATGATATAGGTGGCGTGAGCGAATTTATAGAGCATAAAAGAACAGGTTTATTAGCACAAAGAGATAATGTGGAACAAATGGTTGAATATATAGATATATTAATTAAAAATCCAGACATATTTTTACTTTTAAGTGAAAATGCAAGCGTTGATATTCAACTAAAGACAGGTAAACAAGTCGTGATAAAAAGAGAATTAGAGGTGATTTTAGATGACTGAAGCGGTAGATTATAAAAAAGCTTATCAATATTTGGAATTGCAAATTGAAGATATGATGCTTGAAACTCAAGCCTTATTAGACAATAACCCTGCGACATTACGAATTGATAATATGAAAGCTAAACAAATAGATACTCAATTAATTGAGGTCATTATCAGTAGTTCAGGTGAACATATGAAATATGCAGTATATGTATATGAAAAAGGCAGTTCAATACCAATCGAAAAATTCATGTACCAAGAAAAAAATAATTTCATCATTCAGTTAATGCCTGGAAAATATATTATTAAAGGATTTGTTCAACAAAATGGTGAAGAAAAGGTTACAGAATCTGTATCTGTCAAGGTTCATGAACGATAGGAGGGTTAAATTTGTATCATATCCAAATTTCAAAAATTATAAATGTCATATCAGAAGAGACCATTATTCAACTTGATATTCAACAGCATCACCAGTTAATTTCTTATGATCGTTTACTTGATGAATTGACTAAAGATCACCATGTTAACAAAGTTATTATCCAGATTAAATCACAATTCAATGAGAACTATGCTCATGCATTGTTGTCTGTTATTCAATCTCTTCATTCAAATGTGAGTGTAGATATTAAATTGCATACACCTGATATCGTTAGATTAAATCTCATAGAATGGATACAAAACGTCACAAATGTAATGACTTTGAATTATATCGAAAATGAAAATGAAGTTTTAGAATTAAAGTTTTTACCGAAACGATATTCTATTAATGATAATAATGATTTTGAATTATATATTCAACCACAATTATCAAAGTACGCACAACATACACATGAAAGTTATAATCAATTGCTTTATCATTACAAACAATTATTAAATGATTATCAAACTTTATATGGGTGTTATTTAAAAACATTTAAAGATAGACAAGGTTTTGCTACACAACTTATTAAATTTAAAAAGTCAGCGTGGAAATATAAGAAGATCGTGTTAGAAAATGAAAAGCTATTAAAATCTGCAAATGAATTAAAGAAAGCACAAAGTTTTGTAAATAACCAAAGGATAAAAAAAGGGATTAAAAAGATAATGAAGGTGACTAAATATGACTAAAACACTTCAAAAAATAGAACCTTATGAATCTCGAGTATTAAAAGAAAAGCCGATGACAAATAAATATAGTATATTGAGTAATTTGGAGTCACAAGGCGAAGAAATACCCGGACAATCTTTAATCCAAGTGTTAGATGAGAAAACGGATCAATCAATATTGTTATCTAACCAGAAGTTAGTAGACCAAGTCATTTATATTGTTACGAACAAAGAGATACTTGAATCTGAGATATTCCAAAACCTAATTCAATCTTCTCATGCAAGATTTATTTTCCAAGAAAATATGAACATATTAAACTCGATACGCGCGGCATTGAAATTTGTGTCTTACTCATATGTAAGTATTCAAACAGAAATATCATCTATAGAACAGTTAGATAAAGAACAGTTAAATCCATATTCAAAAATTGTTTATGTCTGTCACAATCAAGCATATATACCGACATTTTTACTCAAACAATTACCACTGAATTATAATTTAGATCAATACGCATTAACATTTGTAGAAAGTTGTTTGAACAGTACAGCTGGTGTAAGTGTTATAAAACTTAAAACAGCATTTGCAAAATCTTTAAACGCCATTAAACATACTGATGAGGTTGATGAAGTATTAAGAACAATTGAATCAATTTATAAAGAAATTCACCATGAATCATTTGATGTTTATAAGCATTTTTATGCAAATCAATTGATAGATTTATTAAACAACTACATACAAACACACCAGAACGAAGAACAAGAAATATTAAATAAAATATATCAGCAATTTGAAGTATTTAATTACGCCAAGATCAATCAAGGTAAAGCCACTACACTTGTTATTGCATATTGTTTTCCACCATTTATGGATACAAGTGGTAACGTCATGGCCAAAAGAATTGCACAGGAACAAGAAATTTGTGATGTTATTTCAAATGATATGTCACGAATTCGTTCTAAAGATTTAAAGCTAACTAAAATAAGTGAAAAGTACATCGATGCTCATTATTTATTAAAAGCAAAACAAGCTTTCTCAAGCTGGGAAAGTATAGAAGGATTCATGGATGAAGGTCTAGACATGTTTAACAACACAACTAAATCCTATCAAACTATATATTCAAGAGCGATGTTTCCACAATCACACTTTTTAGCTTATGAAATTAAATTGACTGAACCGACTCTTAATTGGAGGGCTGAGTTTTCAGATCCATTACATTCAACGGTAACGAGTGAAGTAAGATATAGCCCAATAAAGGACGAAGCTTATATTGAACGAATAAAACAAACTTTGAAACCTGAATATCGCGAATTAGTAGATGACAATGTATTTAATTGTTGTGAATTAATGGCATTTTCACATGCTGATGAACTTATATTTACTAATGCGCACCAATTAGAGTATATGCTAGAAAGGTTTGAGTCTGATGTAATTAGAAACTCAGTGAAAGAACGTGCAATTATTTCAAGACATCCAACACCTAATAGTCATGAATATTATCAATATATAACAGCATATGAAGTATTTCCTGAAATGGTCAATCTAGGATATTTTGGCAATTTTTATTCAACAAGAGGTTTTAGAGAAATAGAATTGCTATGTAAATATTTAACACATAAAGGTGTAGAAAACTTTAGAATACATTGCTTTACGAATATCACAAAGCAAGTAAGGCTAATGCATCAAAGAAGTGATTTCAGAAAGTATATAAAGCTAGCGCCATATGTAGGTTATTATGAGTTTTTAAATATAACGACGCAATTCGATGCACTTATCCTATATGATGCCCATACAAAAGGAATTAAAAATGTAAATCCATATATACCTTCTAAGTTAAGTGACTATAAAGGAAGTGGAAGTAACATTTGGGCATTTGTAGAGAAAGATAGTGTTATGTCTAAAGACAACAATATCATTAAAACAGAAGTGACAGATTATGAACACTTCATCGATGGATTTAGAAAAATTGAAAACAATATAAACAAACGTATTCCAACTAATTAATGCTAGAAGGTCATAACATTGAGAGAATTAATCCTTATTATAATTGAACAATTTAAAAACATACCTAAAATATATAAACTCGCAATCTATAGTATGAAAAAAGAATATGCCAATCATTATTTAGGTGTTTTTTGGAATATTATTCAGCCCTTGTTACAACTGTCCGTATATTATGTCGTATTTGGATTAGGACTTAGAGGGGGCGGAAATAGTATGGTGGTGGGTGTGCCTTTTATCATACATTTAATTTCTGGCTTATTCCCTTGGTTATTCTTATCTCAAGGAATTAATGCAGGTGCAAATGCGATAATGGGTAATATGAGTTTGTTGTCGAAGATGAAATTTCCATCATCGGTGTTTATTTCTATTTCCTTAACGAATAATGTCATTAATTTAGTAATCACGTCATCCATTTTATTTGTTATTTCAGTTTGGAATGGTTATGTACCATACTGGCATTATTTATACTTTCTATACTTTTTAGTGGCTTCAGTCGTACTTATATTTGGCATATCGTTAATTATGAGTACGTTAGTTATTATAGTGAGAGATACTAAAAACTTATTACAAAATATTATAAGAATGCTATTTTTCATGACGCCAATATTTTGGGCAATGGAAGAAGCACAAGGTATCTTAAAACATATCGTAAGTTTAAATCCACTTGGCTACTTAGTTGGTATTTATAGATTAGCATTTGTACATGGAAGTGCGAATACTTATGGTGAGTGGCATGATCATGTATATTTTTGGATATTCACATTGATTGTGCTCTTAATTGGTGCAATCGTTCATACACATTTTAAAAAGAAATTATTAGACTACCTCTAGGAAGGTAATAAATATGAAAATACTTATGATTACACAAAATTTTTATCCGGAACTAGGTTCTGCAGCGAATAGAATGAAAGTCATATTTAAACATTTAATCAAAAGAAAGCACGATGTGACTGTTATTACGACAGAACCAACATATCCTAATCAGGCTCTTTTTGAAGATAGGAGCTACTTTGATGATGAAATGTTAAATCAATATGAAGGTTATAAAATCATTCGATTGATTATGAGAGGCAAAAAACAAAATAAAATAATCATAAACCGCTTGTTATATTATTTTGAGCAGTATATAAAGTTGAGAATATTTTTGAATAGACATAAAGATGATTATGATTGTGTTTATGTTACATCGCCAAATATATTTCTTGCATGGGCTACTTTATTCTTTAAAAAGAAAGATTTGACATATATTTTAGAAATTAGAGATTTATGGCCAGATAGCGTTGATCAAATTAAAGGCATTAATATTACGTTTCTCATGCCTCTACTAAGATATCTAGAAACAAAAATGTATAATGCAGCTGATAAAATTGTTGTTAATAACAAATCATTTATACCGCATATTAGAAATCAATTAAGAACAAATAAACCAATAAAATTCATCCCGAATGGACTTGAAAAAGAAGAAATTAAAGATATGCAAAAATACAATGACTTTACTGTAATATATTCAGGTAACATTGGATACGCACAAGATTTATCGAAAATTATTCAACTTACGAAAAGTTTAAATGATCAACACATAAATGTCATGATGATTATATATGGTGTTAAAGCTGAAGAATTTCGAAAGTCAGTAGCGCAATTGAAATATGTAACAATTAAACCTGCAATGTCTCGTCAAGATTGTTTAACTGAAATTAGTAAATGTCATGTATCATTATCTATTCTTGAAGGCAATGACATATTCTTGAGTGTGTTACCTGGTAAGATCACGGATGCGATAGGTGTTGGTACATTACCAGTGACAAACATTGGGGGACATGCAAATGAAATGATTAATAACGAACAACTCGGAATTGCGATTGAGAACGCACAAGTCGATGCATTATTAACAGAAATCGAATATTTAAAAAACAACAGAAAACAATACGAAAAATTACAGCAAAATACAAAACATTTCAGAAATGATAACTTGCTATGGGAATCTAATATTGTAAAGTTAGAGAAATTTTTAAAAGGGGAGATGTAACATGCCAAAACCTTATAAAATTAAATGTGAAAATATTTCAAAAGTATATGATCTGAATACAAACAAAAAACAAAAATTATTATCTCTTTTGACATTTGGCAATTTTTATAAAGCATCACCTTTTTATGCACTTTATAATATTGATTTTGAAGTAGAGCAAGGTGTTTCTGTCGGAATTATAGGACTTAACGGTTCCGGTAAATCCACACTTTCCAACATATTAGGTGGTGTTGTTCAGCCAACGAGTGGTATAGTATATTCAGAACAGCAACCTTCATTGATTGCTATCGGTGCAGGGTTAAATCCGGAATTTACAGGTATAGAAAACATACAATATAAATGTCTTATGCACGGTCTGACACAAACGGAGATTAATGAGCGTATCGATGATATCATTGCTTTTAGTGAATTAGATGATTTCATCTTTCAACCACTTAAATCTTATTCATCCGGAATGAAGTCAAGATTAGGCTTTGCAATCGCAATTCATACGGACCCAGACATATTAATAGTAGATGAGGCTTTGTCAGTTGGTGACGAAACGTTCTCAAACAAATGTATTGTCAAAATGCGAGAACTTCAAACTCAAGGTAAAACTATATTTTTCGTATCACATTCAGCATCACAAATTAAAAGTATGTGTGATAAAGCGATGTGGATTCATTATGGGGAACTCATCGAATATGGGGAAGTGAATCATGTCGTTGCAAGATATAATACATTTATTAGAGGATTTAAAGCACGTAATAAAGAAGGACAATTGCAATATAAACGGAAAATGATGCAGTTACAACAAAAACGTGGTAGTGAAATGATTAAGTTGGAAAATGAAAAAGTTCCATTTAGCACGTTAAGTGTTTTAACTTTGTTAATTGCAGCATTTATCATCATGATAAAAATTCAAATTGGATTATAAGGAGTATTCAATTATGAAAAAGGTGACAATGTTTGTTTGGAATCATTTTACAAATGATGCGAGAGTAAATAGAGAATGTACAACACTATCGGATAGTGGATATCATGTCGATTTAATTGCAATTAATGATCCGAAAAATCCAATGATAGAAAGTTTTGAGCAGATTACAGATCGCTTTAAAGTTCATAGAGTTAAGCGATATCCTTGGATATTACAAGCTTATCAAGATCATGGAAAGAAGTTTTTACTGATAGTTGCTGGTGTACAAATTGCGATTATTCCTGGACTATTCTATTTGAGTTTTACTATAATGGCAGCTTACTTAATGGCACTATTACTTGGTGCTAGTTTGATTAAAGTACGTAAATTAAGAAAATGGTTTGTAAATGGTGCGATAATTACGAGAATGATAGCAAAAGGATATATTCAGAATGCTGATATTTACCATGCGAATGATTTAAATACATTACCACAAGCTATCATTTGTTCAAAACTAAGATTCAAACCGAAGCCACTTATATATGATAGCCATGAAGTACAATCAGATAGAACGGGATATAACAAAGAAAAGATTAAATTAATTGAATCATTTATGATTAAATTTGTAGACCAAATGATTGTTGAAAATCATACAAGAGCTAAATATAACGAAAAAATTTATGGATTTTATCCGAAAACACTTTATAATTACTCAGAAAAATTCGATATAAATACTAAACCCAAAATAAATCTACATGAATTAGCAGGTATTCCTAAAGACGAGAAAATTTTACTTTATCAAGGTGGATTACAAGAAGGTAGAGGTTTAGAATTATTAATAAAAGCAATGGACGACATTAAACAAGGTCACTTACTATTTATTGGAGCAGGTAAATTAACAGAGCCTTTAAAGAAAATGGCAGCAGAATCGAATGAGTATCACAGGATTCATTTTTTAGATAAAGTTCCTTTTCAAGAACTACCATCGTACACTAGAGAGGCATATGTCGGTTTTCAAGTACTGCAGAATATTTGTTTTAATCATTATTCAGCAAGTTCAAATAAATTATTCGAATATATGATGGCGCATGTGCCTGTTATCAGTTGTGATTTCCCAGAAATTAAGAAAGTTGTATGCGATACTGAAACGGGTTTAGTTGTGGACTCGCACAATTGTAGTGAAATAGCACAAGCAGTTAACAAAATAGTAGAAAATGAAACGTTAAGAGAAACGTTCAGTGAAAATACTAAACGAGCAAAAGAAATATATAATTGGAACAATGAGAAGGCAAAACTTTTAGATATATATAACTTACACGCACCTTTATCCAGTGCAGATTTTCAAATCAAACAAATTTAATAAGCATAATAAATTTGTAGGAGCATATTTATAATATGTTCCTTTTTATAATACACAATTAATTTCTTGAAATTAGTTCACAACTTGTATTTTATAATTGGAGGTATTACAATAGATAAGTTAATTAATAAAGATCTGTTATAAAGGAGTTATTAATAAAATGTACATAGAAAAAGGAATAAAACGGGTATGTAATTTTATAGAAGCGGGAAATGATAGAGATGGCATGATGCTTTTAAGAGATATTGAAGCAAATGTAATGAGATATGATTTTGAAATTATGGGAGACGGGTTCAACCAATTCGCAAGTATATATGTATCTATGAAAAATAGAAAAAAAGCGATTGAAATGTACCAAAAAGCCATTCTATATTATCGAGAAATCGGTAATCAAGATAAAGTTAAAGATATAAGTGAAAAGTTTGAAAACCTGATCTTATAAACAACATTCTATAACGATATAGAGAAATTATTTTCTTTATAAAGATAGACAAGCGCCTTAGAACATAATAAAAAAGAGGACCTCGCGTATAGCGAAGTCCTCTTTTTTATAATCTTAGTTACATGTGTGAACTATGTCCACCAACCATAACCCAATAAGTACCGATTATAACACAAAGTGTAATAATCACTGCGAATAGTACTTTAAATGCAGTTGCACGTCCATCTGGACCTTCTGTTAAGTGCATAAACATTAATAATTGAACTAGTGCTTGTATAAAAGCAAATCCTATAATAATTGATGTTCTAACTTGTAGTGTCATGCCAGTGTATAACATAACGTAAATTGCTAACAATGTTAATACAATAGAAAAGATTAATCCGATTGTATGTGTTAAGACTGTTTTACTCATGATCCACTCACCATCCCTACAAGGTAAACTAGTGTAAAGATAAAGATCCATACAACATCAAGGAAGTGCCAATATAAACTTCCAATAAATACTTTTGGTGCATTATGTTCGTTTAATCCACGTCTTGCTATTTGAATAAGAACACCTGTAATCCAGAAAATACCTACAGTAACATGGAGACCATGTGTACCAAGTAGAATAAAGAATCCTGACCAGAATGATGCTAATTGTGGTGTAACGCCTTCTTGTACGTAATGTGCAAATTCGTAAATTTCAAAGCCAACGAATCCAGCACCAAGTAACAAGGTGATAAACATCCAAACCATCATCATTTTTACATTTTCTTTACGCATGTAGTGTACACCGATACCACAAGTATAACTACTTACTAATAATAAGAATGTCATAATCATAACTAGCGGTAATTCAAAAAGTTCAGGTGTTTCAAATCCACCGAAAGAACCACTTTTTTGTAAAACTAAGAATGTTGCAAATAAAGTACCGAATAACGCTACTTCAGCGGTAAGAAAGACCCAAAATCCGAGTTTATTTAATTGTCCTGTTTCGTTAACAGTATCAATTGTTTGGTGCTGTTCTTTACTCATCTTTATTGTCCTCCTTTACCTCTAAATCTTCTTCACGTAATTTACGTAATTTTTCTTCATTTTCAGCTAATTCTTCAGCATGTATATGATAACCGTAATCTTGTTGGAAACTTCTCCAAATCATACAAGCTAGTATACCAACACCGAAGATAATCGCTGGAACATATGTTTCAAATACTAGGAAGAATCCACCGCTTAAGAAACAAACAGCCATCCAGAATCCTATGTGTGTATTATTTGGCATATGAATATCTTTATAATTTTTGTTGTCTGTGTAATGTTTTCCTTGTTCTTTCATTTCTACATATGTTTCAGTATCATACCATTCTGGTGTGATAGCAAAGTTATAGTGAGGTGGGATAGCAGAAGAAGTAGCCCATTCTAATGTTCTACCTAAACCATCCCAGTTGTCGCCAGTTGTTTCACGTTTTGCTTTACCGTAACTATATACTACGTTCCAAACAAGTGCTAAGAAACCGATTCCCATTAAGAATGCCCCAATAGTTGAGATAAAGTTTAATGAGAACCAACCATCTTCTGGTACATATTTGTATAGACGTCTTGGCATACCATCTAAACCTAGTAGGAATTGTGGTAAGAAACAAATGTTAAATCCAAGTGTAAATGTCCAGAATAACCATTGATTAATTTTTTCATTCAATTTGTATCCAAACATTTTTGGATACCAGAATATTAAACCTGCGAAACAAGCAAATACGACACCAGCAATAATTACGTAGTGGAAATGTGCCACTAAGAAATAAGTATTGTGATACTGATAATCTGCTGCTGCCATTGCAAGCATTACACCAGTTACACCACCAAGTGTAAAGTTAGGGATAAATGCTAAAGCAAATAACATTGGTGATTCAAATGAAATTCTACCTTTGTAAAGCGTGAACAGCCAGTTGAATATTTTCACACCTGTTGGTACTGCGATTAGCATTGTTGAAATTGAGAAGAATGAGTTTACTAATGCACCATTACCCATAGTGAAGAAATGGTGAACCCAAACTAAGAAACTCAAGAATGCAATACCACAAATTGCCCATACCATACTTTGATGTCCAAACAGACGTTTACGTGCAAAAGTAGGGATAATTTCTGAGTAAATACCGAATGCTGGTAATACAAGAATATATACTTCAGGGTGACCCCAAACCCAGAAGAAGTTAGCCCATAACATCGGCATACCACCATCAGCTAATTCAAAGAAGTGTGTGCCCATTAAACGGTCAAATGTCATTAAAGCAAGTGCAACCGTTAAAATAGGGAAAGCTAAGATGATTAATAGTGATGTGATTAATGTTGTCATTGAAAACATTGGGATTTGCATAAATTTCATTGATTTAGTACGTAATTTTAAGATAGTAACAAAGAAGTTAATACCTGTCATTAATGTACCAATACCTGCAATTTGAACTGCTATTAAATAATAGTTTACACCAGTACCAGGACTGAAGTCAGTTGCAAGTGGCGCATAGTTTGTCCAACCTGCAGCTGGTGCACCACCAAGTACGAATGAAATATTAAATAATCCCATACCTGCTGCAAACAACCAGAAACTTAAGTTGTTTAACATAGGGAATGCAACGTCGCGCGCACCAAGTTGTAAAGGCACGACGACGTTAATTAATCCGATTAAAAATGGCATAGCCATAAATAAAATCATAATAACACCGTGAGTTGTGAATATTTCATTATAGTGTTGTGATTTTAGTAAAGTATTGTCTGGTGTCATTAATTGTAGACGAATAAGCATCGCATCTACGCCACCACGGAAGAACATGAGTATTGCTGAAATGATATACATAATACCGATTTTCTTATGATCGACTGATGTTAACCATTCAGTATATAACCAAGTCCATTTCTTATAATAAGTGAGTCCACCAACGACACATATACCTGTTAAAACAAGTAGTACTTGTGCCATAGTGATCATCCAGTCACTTTGTACGATAAATTCTTTCCATGGAAAATTCATTACTTGTCACCTCCATGGTTTTCATGAGAAGACTGCTTATCTTTCTTTTCATCGTCAGATTTAGCGTCTTTTTGAATTTTTTCCATTTCGTCCATATGATGTTTTTCTTCTTTTTTGAATCCACTATCATATTTTTCGTTATTTTTAAGAATCATAGGCTTCATACCATGACGCTCATAGTTAGGGTTAGTAACTGTTACTTTTCTACCAGGTAATACTGGCTTTTCAGTTACGCCTTCACTTTCGTCATAGAAGTTAGGGTCTTTCGGCTCATAACGGAACCTCTTATATGCATGGAAGATATATTCCGGATCTGAAGCTGGATCTACAAATGCTAGATGTGTGCCACTAAACGTTAGCTCTTGATTCTTTGTTGTTGGTAATAATTGATGATCGAATGTATCTTGATCAATTGTTTTGCGTTTTTGTGATTTTGAAACCCATTTATCGTAATCTTTTTGGCTTACAGAGTTTACATTAAATGTTTGTCTTGAGAAACCTTCACCATTGAAGTTAGAGTTTCTACCTTTAAAAGTACCAGTCTCATTGGCTTGTAACGACCAATCCATCGTCATACTTGTCATAGCGTATTTTTGACCGCCTAATTGTGGAATCCAAAAACTAGTCATGTTATCCATTGATTGTAATTTGAATAACACTGGTCTTCCTTCAGGAATTGTAACGTGATTCACAGTTTCAATTTTTTCTTCAGGATAGCTAAATATCCATTTAAATCCAGCACTTGTAGCATAAATTACAACTGGATCTTCTTCTGATTTAGGTGGTTCCTCATAAGAATATAGTGATTTAATTGTTGGAACAGCTAATATCACTAATATAATAACAGGAATAATAAACCAAACTGCCTCTAAAACAAAATTGTGATGCATTGAACCTGATGTTGCATTTTTTGTTTTTCTATATTTAACAATAAATACTAAAAACAAAATTAAGACCACTGCGACAATGAAAACCATCATTATAATTGAAAAGATAATTAAAAAATGTTGATCTTCTGCCATGGGTCCTTTGGGGTTTAATACTTCTAAATTTGAACAACCACTAAGTAATATACCTAATGTTGACATGAGAAGCATTGACTTTAACTTTGCCACGTTTTTTACCTCCCAATATTTATATACCTATATATATGGCTAGAAGTTAATTTTAAAGGATTTAGCCATATTTACAAGACGATGAAAGTTGCTGAAAGCGTTATTTTCAGTTATACCTCTGTCATTCCTTTGATATGACGGTGTTCTCACTAAATGTTAAATTTTTGTGTATTTTTTAATTTTGTTCTTAAAAATTCGAAAATGGTAAAAAAGTGATATTTTGTGATTAATTTGTTGCAATAATAACTTGAATAAAATTTATAATTTTGAATATTATGTCAATTATAATCGATATGGCAACATTTTGATAATAATAAGAAGTTGATAAATTTTTTATATTTAGTAACTACAGTAATTAATTTAATTAGATGAAGAATTCTGTATTGAAACAAAAATAAGCATACCACTTTAAAACTGAACAATCAGTTAAGTGATATGCTTTATTACGTTATTAAATTGATTTTATTTTACTGTGATTGTTCTACCATAAGCTGCAATATGTCCGTCTTTATCTGATACTGCATAACCGATTCTGTATTCGCCAGGTTTGTTCGTGTTTATTTCGCCACTAGTCACAATTTCAGAAGTTAAATCTTTACCTGAACGATCTTTAGCTTTAACATCTTTCATTATATCGAAAGAGTTACCTTTATTAATTGTTACATCTTTAACACCTGATAATTCTGGTTTAGGTGAAAGGTCTGCATCATTTACATATACGCCACGTTTATAAGTATAGTAATAGCCATCTGAATCTTTCACATGGTAAGTAATATATTGTAAGCCTGTTTTAGATGTATCGATTTCACCTTTAACCGTTACTTTTTTCGTAATATCGCCATCTTTTTTATCAAGTGCTTTAACACCTTTCATTGGGTCAAAGTTATCTCCTTGATAAACTAGGTCTTTAGTAGGAACTGTGATAAGTGGCATGTTCTTATCTAAATCATTTTTAGAAGTAGTTTTGTTTGAAGCTACTTCAGGTTTTTTGTTTTTAGTTGTTTTATCATCTTGTGCTTTATCTTTTGAACCATTTAATGAACCTTCTTTAACAACATAAACATAATGCCATTTCGTTCTATATGCTCCATCAGAGTCTGTTACTTTATATTGAACTTTATATTTGCCTAATTTTGAAGTATCAACTTTACCAGTAACTTTAATATCTTTTGTTAAGTCGCCATCTTCTTTATCAAAAGCTTTAATTCCTTTAAGTAAATCATAATCTGCGCCTTTTTCTACTACGTCACCTTCCACACCTTTAATTTGAGGAAGACTATTTCCCGTTGCTTGAGCAGTTAATGATGGTGTAACTAAAGTTGCTGAAACACCTAGCACTGTTAATGATTGTAATAATTTATTCATCATAATTATGTACTCCTTTGTTGTAAGTTATAAGGTATGATACCATTTGCGATACTTTATTACCTTATTTATTCAAATATTATCGTAATCTTGTCACAATTACATCGACCTTTAGACCGATATCTATATTGAAGGGGTATAAAGTGTACCATTTTGTGTATTTTTAGGTAAGATATCTTTGAGGCTATATTTATCTAATGTTAATAAATATTCTTGTAAAGCTTTGTTGAGGATAATTTGTAATCCACAATGTGAGGCTAGGGGGCAAGTATTTGTTTCCATATTGAAACATTCAACTAATTCGAAGTGTTCTTCTGTTTTTCTAACAAGTGAACCGATGTTTATTTCATCCGGACTTAAATTAAGTGAGATGCCACCATTTCTCCCTCTTACTGAATTAACATATCCTAATTTTACAAGTTGATGGACAATTTTAGTGAGGTGGTTTTTCGATATATCATAGAAATTTGCAATTTCTTCTATTTGAGATTGTTTATTTTGTTGGGCGAGATACATGAGAACTCTTAATGAATAGTCAGTATACTGAGTAAGTTTCATTTACGGATTCCTCCTTTAATATACTAATTATACTCAAATATACGTATAAAATATAGTGT